>DASYKK010000299.1:0-13960 GCA_035995565.1 Candidatus Angelobacter sp. | reverse complement strand
TTATGAGCGCCGCGAACGGATGTCTGGACAGCCGAAAGCAAAACATCAGCGCCTTGAGCGCTGGTCACCACGCGATCAGCCAGCTGGCGCACGCGCTGTGGTAGCTCTTCCGCGCCGCAACACATAACGATCGGCACGTTGGGATTGCGTCGTTTCAGCATGCGCGCCAATACTTCCCCGTCCAACTCGCATGCCCCGCAGCCCAGAATCACCAGGGAGACCGCATTCTTCTCAAAGAGTGCCACCCCTTCGCGGCTATCGCCGGCTGCGAGCACCCGGTACCCCTTCGTCTCCAGAAAAGCTTTCCGAAAGCTGAGCCCCGGCCCGTCTTCCTCAATACAAAGCACTAAGGGCGCAGCCGCCAACCTGGCTTCCTCACGCTCCTCGCGCGGGATCGCGGCCGCGCAGTCTGGTTGCTGAGAACGCAACGCTGGAGACTTCCTGATCCAGTCATCGACTTCCGCCGTTACCGCAATGACCGAGCTTCTGAGTTTTCCCGCCGGCCGGTGTACGGGAAATCCAAATTCCCGCTCCCAGCGCTGAATCGTTCGTTCACTGCGGCCAACATATTGGGCAACTTCTTTCCACGAATTCAGAAATTCTCTCTCGTACATCTCCTCCTCCGCCGCCGATCGTTCGGCCGTGTGATTCCGTTTCCCGCCGAAGCGTAGTAAGCGAAGACTGGGCTCGGCAATACTCTTATGCCGCGATGGCCAATCTGTCTGGAGCATCCTGGGGCATTTGGAATCGCACCGTCTGTCCGCACGATGGGCAGTACCCTCTATGCATCCCGGAATATGTCAACTGCGATAGAGGGAGTGAGAAACATGTCAGACATTCATTGCATGCCGCCCAGAAATTGCGCCGGTCGTCCATCGAGATCCAGCTTTGCGAAATCGGGGTTTTCTCACTGGGCCCGCGAAGCGGATAACGGGCAGCCAGGTCCGCTACGCACGCTAGCAAATCCCGCACGCTATAGTCTCCTTTGGAAAAAACGGCATCGACAAGGTCCTTCCCGGGCGCCTTATCTCCATCCAATCCGCTGAGCACAATCGCGCCCATGGCGGGAAAGAACCTTCGCGTCAGCCGCAGCAACTCGTATCCGTCCATGTATGGCATGCTGAGATCTGAGATCATTACGTGCGGCGTCTGGTTCTTTAGAACAGGCACTGCCTCGATCCCGTTTTCAACCGCCGTTACCTTGTAGTCGTTGACCTGCAACATCATCGTTGTAATTCTTCGCATTCCTGGATCGTCTTCTACAATGAGGACACGATGCATAAATTGCATTGCCATGACATGATCCTTCTCGCGCCGACGCGTCATGATCCGTTCTTGAAGAGGCTTCACAACCAAGCCTTTTCCCTCACTAGCGGAAGTGGTTAGGTAAGCCCGGTAACTACCCTGGCTGTAGTGCCCGGCGTGAGATTGCGTTGATGATGGCGTCAATCAAGCTGCCATCGCGGTTGAATCTGTTGCTGGGGTCAATGGAATAACAGCCACTACTCTTGTTCCGTGTCGCGGTTGACTCTCAATCGTGATTTTTCCGCCGAGACCCTCTGCTCTTTGCTGCATGCTTGTCAGTCCATATCCGGGCCGTACGTTGCCGGCAAGGCCGCGAACAAAACCCCGGCCGTTATCCATCACGGACAACTGCAGAGTTTGTTCCCCGTATGCCAATTCCATCTGGACTCTGTTTGCCTGCGAATGCTTAAGTACGTTCGTCAGGGCTTCTTTGCCGATGCGGAGAAGCTCAAAGCGAATCCGTGACGGCAGGTTGAACGGTTGTTCTTGCAGTGACAGTTCACACTGAACGGGCGTGCTATTGAACATCTGCTCCGCCGCCAGCGCCAGGGAAGCCGCCGGGTCAATGTTTCCACTTGCCTCCCGGGCAAATGTCCACATGGAGTGGCGAGCTTCTCGCAGAGTGTCCATTGCCACTTCATACGCGCGCCGCACTTGCCTCTGCGCGGCTGAGGATTGTAGAGCCGTCGTCTGGGCCGCTTGCAGCATTAACACAATCGCATTCAATCCCTGGCAAAGAGTATCGTGCAATTCAGCAGCCATGCGCTTCCGCTCTTCGCAGACAGCGTGTTCGCGCAGCATCAACTCCCGGCGCTTAACCACGGTGATGTTTGTAAACATCAGCACAGCGCCCGCTCTTGTCTGCGTTGCCGTCGCCAGGGGAGCGGTGCTGAACATCACGTCATACGCGATCTTGGTCGACTGGACGAGCCGGCACTCCTTTTCAGGTGTTGGTCGTTCGAGCAGCGTTTTTAGCGAGGGCCATCCCGCACTGCTACCGCATTCGCTCGGCAGCAGCCGGCCCCATATGAAGGCTACAGCGTCCAGGAACATTCCTTCAGGCTCCATCCGTGCTATTTGTTTTGCCGCGGCGTTTGCCAGAATGATCCTGCCCTCGGCGTTGCAAACCACCACACTGGCCGGGTGTTGTTCCCACATTGTCTCTATAACTGAGCTTTTGAGTACCTGTTGTTGGGGGACGATCTTGCTCGCAATCTGTTGTTTCAACTCTGTTATCGTCTGCGGGAGGCCGCTGCGTTTTTCACCGTGCCCTCCTTGTGCCTGGCCTGAAGAATATGTCGGGCAGAACAGAGTGGCACGGCCGTCTTTCGTTCCCTTCGCATTGAGAGCTTGCCGCGACAAGGTCGATCTCATGGTCTTTCCTCACAATCGCGTATGAATTAAGGTCCAACTGATCGGGTTCAGCTGCTTCAAATCATCCGATCCACCCGCCCTGGCAGAAATTCTTATCCCTGGGCCGGATCCATTCGTATCAGGCCGCGCTTCAGAGCCACGCTGATAGCTTCAGTTCGGCCGCTCGCCTTCAGCTTTTCCAACACATGCGTTACATGGACTTTAACCGTGCTTTCTGCGATGTCCAGAGCAACTCCGATCTCTTTATTGCTCTTGCCCAGAACCAAAGTGCGCAGAACTTCCATCTCGCGCGTCGTCAACTCTTGTCCTGTTACTCGCTTCGCCAGTTTGGCGCCGACGCCCGGCGGAATCCAGGTTCCGCCCTGGTTCATTGCCCGTATACATGCGATAAGGTCCGCAGCAGGCGCGTCCTTTAAGACGTAGCCTTGTGCTCCTGCGCGCAGGGCGCGGTAAATCTCTTCTTCACTTTCGAAGCTGGTGAGAATGGCCAGCCGCGCGCCCGGCTGCTTTTCGCAGATGGCAACTACGGTTGCTACGCCGTCCATCAGAGGCATGCGCAGATCCAGCAGCGCGACGTCCGGATGATGAAGAAAAAACTTCTCCATGGCTTCTTGTCCGTTGCTGGCCTCGGCGATCACCGTCATATCGGGTTGAAGTCGAATGATGGCCGCCATGCCTTCCCGCACTACCGGGTGGTCATCAGCAATCAGCACCGTCAACACTTTTCTCTCAGGCCTTTCGGGTTCCGGAGCCTTCTGAACTGTATCGGCTCCTTCCGCGCTGTCGCTCTGAAAGAACACGTTCTGGCTGTCCTGCGCACTCTTCAACTCATGTATTGGTTTCTTTTCTCCATCTAACGGTCTCTGTTTTTCCAAAAGTTTTTGAATTCGTGTCCCTGCAATAGCGGCACCCCTCGTCGATTTACCGCTACCAATGGTTTTTTGACCGTTCAACTTTCCGGCTGGCATGATGTTCTCCCTGGCTCGTCACTTCTACGTGTCCGTCACGGCTCGTTCGCTCGCCCGATTGGCTTGCAACAGCTTCCAAAGCGCTCCACAGGGCTTCGTCTTTAAAGGGTTTTAGCAGAAATGCAATTGCGCCACCACGCAGTGCCTGCGCGCGTACGCTCGGTTCGTCATTGGCAGACATCAAGACGATCGGTATACACCGACTTTCATCCCCCAGCTGACGCTGTAGCTCCAGACCGCTCATTCCAGTCAACGTAGCATCCAGCAGAAGACAAACGGCTTCATCCTTTTCTTTGGCGATTAGGAACGTCTCGGCCGAGGAGTATGCCTCGACCCTGAATCCTCTGGTCCGGAGCAACCGGGCCAGACAGCGACGGACCATATCATCGTCCTCGACAATCAGGATCAGATCGCCGCGCGTCACTCTTGTTTCCGCTCGCTTGCTGCTGCGTGAGAAGCTGTGGGCGATCGTCTGAAAGCGCTTTTTGCACCCCGCTGATCCTGGGATCTTTGGCATACGTACCCGCTCTTGCGACCATAACGCCGTTAATGAGGAACCGTCTATCGGACCTTAAGGGATCGTCTATCGGACCTTCGTCCTACTGAAATCAGACTTGGGGGGAAGTGGGCCTATTTGCAGCTTCTCAGCCATCCGGACCAGATCGGCCAGAGATCCTGCATCCATCTTTCGCATCACCTGTGCGCGATGGACTTTGATTGTTTTTTCACTGGCGCCCAGCTCCGCCGCAATCTGCTTGTTCAGCAAACCATTGGTGACCAGCCGGAAGACTTCGCTTTCACGCGATGTGAGGGACTCATAATGGGCTTGGAGTGCGGAGCGTTCCATACGGTTTTCCAACTCGATCCGGTGTCGCCGCAAGGCCGCTTGAATAGCATCGAGCAACTCCTGCTCATGAAACGGCTTGGTAAGGAATTCAATTGCGCCTGCCTTCATCGCTCGAACCGTCATTTCAATGTCGGCATGGCCTGTGAGAAAAATCACGGGCAGGGAGATTCCCGCGGCGGCCAGCCTCTGCTGGACCTCAAGCCCGCTCATTCCGGGCATACGCACGTCCAGCACCAGGCAGCCCGGCGCATCCTGCAGTTTTGCATCGAGGAATTCCTGCGCTGAGGTGAAAGTCTGGACCGCCAGGCCGACCGAATGAATCAGCCGCCGCAGAGCTGTCCCGACACTTAGCTCATCGTCAATCACGTAGATGACCGGCTTTATGTCGTCCATGCCTTCCTTTCCTCAGGCGACCCTGGGCAGACTAAACTGAAATGTCGCTCCCTGGTGTTGCGTGTTTTCCATCGCCCACAATCGACCGCCGTGGGACCTGATGATGGAGCGGCTAATGGAAAGCCCCATCCCCATTCCCGAAGGTTTAGTCGTAAAAAACGTTTCAAAGAGTTGTTCCACGCTCGTGGTCAGGAGTCCTATTCCGGAATCCTTGACCTCCACCAACACGTTCCCTGCCTCGTCTTTCGCAGACCGCATCGTCAGAACGCGCGGCCGTTGATCAATGGGAATCATCGCCTCAACGCCATTCATAATCAGGTTCAGAACCACTTGCTCCAGTTGGATTCGATCGCCCAGCACGCTGGGCAGATCTGGAGCAAAGTCTGTGCGGATTGAAATTTTGTGCGTTTCCAGTCTGTGGCGAATGAGCACAATTGCTTCGCGAATCAATTCGTTAATGTCTAAAGGGATCCTGTCCGGCGAACGCTTCTTCAGCAGATTACGGATTTGCGTAATCACTTCCGCGGCCCTCTGCCCTGCCGCCACAATGTCCGTTACAGCCGCGCGAATTTCATTCAGATTCACCGTATCTGCCTGCAATAACCGCTGACAGGCGTTGGCATTAGTGACGATTACCGTGAGTGGCTGATTGATTTCATGCGCGATGGTGGTAGTGAGCTCACCCATGGCCACAACACGTGCGACATGCGCTAACTCTGCCTGGGTAGAGTGCAGCGCTTCTTCCGTCTGCTTACGCTCCAAAATTTCCATGACCTGCCGCGCATACAGGTCAGTAAAGCGGAGATCCCGGCTTGAAAGCCGGTGTGGCTCCCGGAACTGAGTTGAAATAACTCCTAGAACTTCCCCGGCGCGGCTTAACAACGGAGTGGCTTGAACGGCACGAAAGCCGGAGGAGGCGGCAATGTCGCGGTGAAGCGCAAAATCAGCATCGGTTAGAACATCTTCAATAATGACGCGCTGCTTGGACCGCAGGGCCCGACCGCAGGCAGACGACTCTCCATTCGCACTGCTGAAGTAATCCAGAAAAACTTTCCGAAAACCGTGCTGAACCACTATCTCCAGGGCCTGCGTGGTTCGATTGTAGAGCTGGACCATGCCAAACTCTGCATTTTGAAGAGAAATTATGGCCTCAAGTGCCCATTGCAGCGTTGACTCCAATTCAGTATTCGACCGTAAGTCTCTACTAAATTCATTAAGCCGCGTCATGGCGGTGAGTTCCGTGGCTAATTCGACCTCCAAACCCAGCAATTCTGTCTCAGTGCGCTTACGCGCAGTAATATCCCTAAAAAAAACAGCTACATTTCTTTCCTGGGGCTCTCCTATACGGAATGCATAAACGGTATACCAGCGGTTCAGTTGTGAAGCCGCGTTTTCGAACCGGATGGGCTCGCCCGTCAAGGCTATCTTGCCGTAAATCTCAAACCAGTGCTCTTCGTGGGCAGGGGCAATCTCCCGCATGCTCCGGCCTTGGGCGTTTTTGATTCCAGTCTGTTCCTCGAAGGACGGATTTACTTCCAAAAAGCGGTAATCTACCGCTTTGTCACGTTCGTCAAACAGTACCTTGATTATGCAAAATCCTTCATCAATCGAATCATAGAGCGTTCTGTATTTTTCTTCAGAAGCCCGCAGCGCTTCCTCCGCACGTTTGCGCTCGGTAACATCCAGCAGCAATCCAACCAGGTAATCCACAGAACCATCTGCTTGGCGCATGCACTTTGCCGCCATAATGCTGTCAATGATCCGCCCGTTTTTGCAAATCCACCGCTTATCCAGCGTGTAACCCTCTATTTCACCGGAAAGGACGCGGTTGAACTGGGCGACATCAGCCTCAAGATCGTCGGGATGAGTCATTTCGGCCCAGCTCTTTTGCAGGAGCTCGCTTCGTTCGTATCCCAGGATGCGACAAATCTCGTCATTGACCTCGATGATTCCTTTGGCCGGCGAAGTCATCGCCATACCGATCAATCCGAGATCAAAGTAGCGACGGAAGCGCTCCTCATTCGCGCGCAGTATCTCATCCGGCTTGCGCTGGAGTGGTTGAATAGGGTTTGGCCGAAGCTTCACACGCGCCCCTTTAGTACCTGTAGTCTTGTGCGTTGATTTTTCCGGCGTTTCGGAGTGGGCCCTGGCTTTCTTAACCGGCGCCGTTCGGCGATGCGCTTCTCCTTGCGGCCAAAGGCGACGGTCCGTGACGTGGATATTGCTAATAGTCTAGCTGCAACTTGAGATGATGCAATCAGAAAAGTGGATACTCTGAGATAAATACCATTCATGCAAAACTTTACCGAAACGGAACTCCCGGAATTCAGGCCGCAAACAGGGCGATCTGACATGTGCGGCGTTGAACAACTCGCGATACGCAATCCCATACGCAACGAGCACCGACGCCCGCCCGGAGCTATGTCGGTCAACGCACGTACTGAACGCAATCTACCAAAGCTGTAATCCTGGCCCCAGCCAGGTGACGGACACCGACCTACACAAGACGCGTGACCGCGCAAGACCTGCAGTGCGCATCTATGCAAGAGGACCGTGAATGGCAGATGAAGCGCACGCGGCTTCCCTCTTGCCGAAGTTCGACCAAAAAAGTTTAGTGAGGCGCATGTGAATGATGACCATATCTCTGACTCGCAGGGTGCGAAGCGCCAGAAGCAGTCAGCTTCATTGCGCTCCCAGGAAGCACAATTGCAAGAACTGGCTGCCCGCGGCAACAAAGAAAAGTTCTTTAAGGAAATCACGCCGCTGCTTGGTCAACTGAAGTCATACATCAGGCGCCTTCTCCGCGCGGCATATCTTGAACAGGAGATCCGTGCCCCGGTTTACACCAGCGGAGACATCCTTAACTACACAATCCTCAAGGCTTATAACAATTTTGAGAAGAAGCCCGTCGACCTTTTGCTGGAGCAGTGGCTTTATCAGCTGGCTAATGAGACTCTGGCCAACTACCTGAAGAAGCGGAAATCATCGGACGCCCGGCGCAGAAGCCTGGAAACATTGGACCACGCCGAACGGCGCACGCTGGAGGAAGTGGAGCATATCACGGCGGATACCGAAGGCAACGTTATGCTCGATGAAGACCTGGATGATGCTGAATTATATGAGCAGGAATTCATTCCACCACTTTCCCAAGACGATCCTGAAAAAAAGCTGGAACGAAAAGAAGAAGTAGAACGCATCATCGCGGCGCTGGCCCAGTTTTCGCAACAGGAACGGATTGTTTTCGAACTGGCTGCCATTGAAGATTTTCCCAGCGAAGAAGTGGGGCGGATATTGAACATGTCACCAGGCGAGGTCAATCGTATCAAGGAAAAAGTACGCCAAAGTGTGCTGCGGCAATTGCAGTCGCCAGCCAGCAAGAAGGCATCCTGAAACCGTTCCGGATAGCTCGGCATCAAATCAGGAAAGAGGTTCCACAATGCCTATCATTCGAGTTTGCAAACAATGCGGCAAGAAGAACCGCATACCGGCAAAACACTTGACTGACACAGGGCGTTGCGGCGCCTGCAAATCTCCTTTGCCACCAGTGGATGAACCTCTATCTGTCACGCGAGAAGAGTTTGACGAGATCCTGCACGATGCGCGTGTTCCTGTGCTGGTGGATTTCTGGGCGGACTGGTGCGGTCCCTGTCACATGGCCGCGCCGGAAGTCGCCAAAGCTGCTGCGGACATGGCGGGACGGGCAGTGGTCGTGAAAATCGATACGGAGAAGTACCCTGACGTGGCCGCGCGCTACAACGTCCGCGGAATTCCCAACTTCGTGGTCTTGTATCAGGGACGTCCTGTAACGCAGCAGGCCGGCGTGGTTGACCACACGCAGATGGAGAACTGGCTAAAATCGGCTGCCCAGGTCGCGAGAGTGTAGACCTTGGCTTGGTTCAGCAGCGCTCGGATTATTTCGAGATACGCCGAAAGGCTTACGCCGGTTTTTGGCCATAGGCTAGTACCTTACTACCTATCTCATTGCAAGGCCCTGTTCCTCTCCTGACCAATTGTTGCGCGCCGGTTCGCGCCCGTAAGATTCCATGAGACCACTGGAGGCCAATATGGCAAAGATCATCGGCATCGATCTCGGCACCACAAATTCCGTCGTTGCCGTAATGGAGGCTGGTGAACCAAAAGTCATTCCCAATGAAGAAGGCGGCCGGACGACTCCATCGGTTGTAGGCTTCACCAAATCAGGCGAGATCCTGGTCGGCCAGGTGGCGAAGCGCCAGGCCATCACCAATCCCGAAAATACTATTTTCTCCATCAAGCGCTTTATGGGACGCCGCTATGACGAAGTCGCTGATGAACTGAAGATGGTTCCGTATAAAGTGGAGCGCGAAGGCGACCATGTAGTCATTGTCGCCCAGGGCAAGCGTTATACGCCGCAACAGATTTCCGCCATGATCCTGCAAAAGCTGAAGAAAGCGGCGGAAGACTACCTCGGCGAAAAGGTCACTGACGCTGTGATCACGGTGCCGGCGTATTTCAATGACGCGCAACGTCAGGCCACAAAAGATGCAGGTAAGATCGCCGGTTTAGATGTAAAACGCATTATCAACGAGCCAACTGCCGCCGCGCTGGCCTACGGACTGGACAAGAAGAAAGATGAGACCATTGCCGTCTACGATTTCGGCGGCGGAACTTTTGATATCTCTGTTCTCGAGGTTGGCGAGGGCTTGATTGAAGTCAAAGCCACGAATGGCGATACCCACCTGGGTGGCGACAACATTGACCAGCGTCTGGTGGATTGGCTGATCGACGGGTTCAAGAGGGATGAAGGTCTTGATCTGCGCAGTAAGGGCAATGAGATGGCGTTGCAGCGCCTGCGCGACGCGGCAGAACGAGCGAAGATCGAGCTCTCCACCACGATGGAGACGGAGATTAATCTCCCCTTCATCACCGCTGACGCCAGCGGTCCCAAGCATCTGGTCAAGAAACTCACGCGCGCAAAATTGGAATCGATGGTGGAAGACCTGATCCAGCGCTCAGTGCCGCCTTGCAAACAGTGCATGAAAGACGCAGGCGTAGACACTAAGGACATCGATGAGGTCGTGCTCGTTGGCGGGCAGACCCGCATGCCGCGCATCCAGAGGCTCGTCCAGGAATTATTTGGTAAGGAAGGCCACAAGGGCGTTAACCCGGATGAAGTGGTTGCCGTGGGCGCGGCAATTCAGGGCGGCGTCCTTCAGGGCGATGTAAAAGATCTGTTGTTGCTGGACGTAACCCCGCTTACGCTTTCGATCGAAACGCAGGGTGGCGTGGCCACCCAGATGGTCCCCCGCAATACCACCATCCCAACGAAGAAAACAGAAACCTTTTCCACAGCATCAGACAATCAACCATCGGTTGAAGTGCACGTATTGCAGGGCGAGCGTCCTATGGCAAGCCAAAACCGGACACTGGGAAAGTTTCACCTTACCGGCATTCCGCCGGCGCCGCGTGGCGTTCCCCAGGTTCAGGTCACTTTCGATATCGATGCCAATGGAATACTCAACGTCAACGCCAAAGATATGGCTACCGGCAAGGACCAGAAGATCACCATCACATCTTCCTCAGGGTTAAGCAAACAAGATGTGGAGCGCATGGCCAAGGAAGCCGAGGCACACGTGGCCGAAGATCAAGCCAAGCGCGAAGAGATTGAATCAAGAAACCAGCTCGACAGCCTGGTCTACAACATTGAGAAAATGCTGCGCGAGCAAGGCGACAAAATCTCCGGCTCTGATCGCGCTAGCGTGGAGAACGCACTGGCGGACGCTAAAACTGCGCTTCAGTCAAACGACAAAACACAGATGGACCAGGCCCGTGATCGGCTTACGCAGGTTTCCCACACTTTGGCTGAACAAATGTACAAGGCAGCCCAACCGCAAGGCGGAGGTCCGCGCGCCGGCGCCGGAACCACGCCGAGCAGTGACGGCCAGGCCAAATCGGATGACGGTGTGGTCGATGCCGAGTACGTTGATGTTGAAGATCGTAAAGCCAGTTGAGTCTCGCTCTCCGGGACAGCCGGGACGCCTCAACGATCCCTACTTTCATTTTCAGAATGTGTTCAAGAGTTTCGGCGAACAAAAAGTCCTGGATGGCGTAACTTTCCGTGTGTTCCGGGGCGAGACAGTCTGCGTGCTCGGCCGGAGTGGCGTCGGCAAGTCAGTGTGTTTGCGTCACATCATGGGCTTCCTCAAAGCGGATGAAGGACGCGTCTTTGTGGCTGGCAAGGACATCACGAACTATAGCGACGACCAGTTGCAACAAATCCACAAGAAAGTGACCATGGTCTTTCAGAACGGGGCCTTGTTCGATTCTCTGACTGTTGCCGAAAATGTTGCCTTCCCCTTGGTTGAAAGAGGCCTTGACGAACAACAGGTAGCTGCCAGGGTGGACGAACTGCTGAATGTCGTCGGCATGAAGGCGGTTCGCAACTTCTTACCTGCCGACATCTCCACGGGCATGAGACGTGCGGTAGCGATCGCCCGCGCAATCGCTGCCCAGCCTGAAGCAATTCTCTATGATGAGCCAACAACCATGGTTGACCCGCTGATGGCGCGCCGCCTCGGGCAATTGATCAACAAACTCAAGACGGAAATGAAGCTGACAAGCCTGGTTGTGACACACGATATGCGCCTGGTGGAGAAGCTTGCCGATCATGTGGTTTTTCTTGATCGCGGCCACACAATCTTCTATGGACCGCCCGCGGAGATGGAATCTTCTCCGGAACCTGTTGTGCGAAAGTTCATCGAACTTGATCGAATCGACCTGAATACCGTGCTCCGGATATTAAACGCGAAGTCTGAAGGAATGCAGCAACGTAAATCGGGATAAGCCTCAAGATTGAAAATGACTGCCGGCCACCTTTCATGCCACATAACTGAGCAATAAAGACGGCCGGCAAGGTCATGCTGCCTTTTCCTTTTGAGAAGAGGTAGATGACTTCGATGCATCCTGCCCGGAAGATTGGACGGGAGTGGCAGATTGCGATGAACTATCTGCCTGCACCGGAATCTGGCGGACGTTACTCTGTTCTAACGGAATGGTGATTTGCAGCACGCCATTCTGGAATTGAGCTCGTGCCTCCTCCGCTTTCACTCCGTCAGGCAGGGGGATTGCGCGGTAGAACTCGCCGTAACGAATCTCAGTGCGGCGAACGTCGCCCCGGTCTTCTTCCTCGGCAATCTCCTTTTCTCCGGAAATCACGAGAATATCGTCAACGATCTGCACTTCTACGTCGTTTTCGCTCAGGCCCGGCAATTCGGCCGAAACCACCAGATTACCGTCATGGTAAGCCACCTCAACCGGAGGGGCCCAGGCGGCGAGAGAGAGACCATCTCCGCGCGAAGTCTGACCGGCAAGATTGTTTTGGGCGAAGACCCGGCTAATCTCATCTTGCATCCTTCTGAACATTGAGAGCGGGTTCATGTTGAAGATATCAAAGGAGTCCATCAATACAGACGGCGCTAAGTTTGATTGCGAGCGTCGCGCGAGTGATGTTTGCTGCCCGCGAGAATCTCTCGTGGGAGTCTGTGAGCTTGATTGCTGCTGCTGGGTCTGTTGCGCTGACATCATTTACCTCCGTGATTTTTTGTTCGGAAATTGAGTTGGTTTTAGCTGAATAGCCCTGCCATGCCACCAAAACGCAACATGGGTTGTGAAAAAGCTGTTTTTTCGCATCACTCAGGCTGCTCGTAGCCGAGTGCTTGTACCGGGACGCAAGCTTCGCAGTCCCATGGCAAGCATGACGGAAGACCAGCCGCGCAGGAGCAGTGAAACTCCCACTGCCATGCCCATAAACTGGGGTGCGAGCCATGGCCGCGCTGCCCATAACACCAGGCCAAGTAAGAGCGTGGCAATGCCATCGAACTCCGCCCATGCCCAGCCCGGAAATTTGAATCGAATCGCTGAAACAATGCGGAAAAGGCCAATTACCGTCAGGAAGGATGCGAAAAGCAACATCCAGACCATTGCGCCAGCATCCGGATGGGTAATGATGAGCAAGCCGATCGGAAGACCGGCGATGCCGGGAACGATATGAAGAAGGAATTTGTCTTCCCTTCGCAAATAGAAGGCGTGCACTGATTCGACAACTCCACTGAGAACGATCAACCATCCAAACACAAACTCCTGTCGAGGGATGTTCGTGACCGTGGTAAGGAGAGCTGCAAATCCCAGAAGGACCAGGGCAGTGCCAAGTTGCGCAGTCCAGTTCCAGTGCTGGCTTAGCCAGTTGAGACGTTTTTTCAAGTCCATGGCTCTTATCCCTGCGCTGACCTTATCGCCGCAGAAGTCGCTCTGCAATTCCCCGTGCGGACAAAAGAAGAATCCATGGGGCAGTTTATTGGCGTCTTCTGCTGCAGTCTGCCGCCCCCATACCTCCAACGCACTAGCGACGCAGGACCGAAGCTAGTGGTAGTGCGGAAGAAGTATGCCCCTCTCTTTCACCACGATGACGCTAACCTGCTCGAGTTCTCGGAGCCGTGATTCATTCACACGACGAATTGTTCGATGAAGTTGTAATCATTAGCATTTGGCACACGGAGCGGCGAACGGTTGCGAAAGGAAACAGATGAGCGCGCAACAAAGGGTGACATTCACAGGAGAGCCGGCAGAAGTAGATGCCTTTTATTTATTCGGATGCATGACGTTGTGGCGCAAGACCGGCAATATTCAGGCGGGTTGGGAATTGACACGCGCATTGGCTTCTTCCGATCCCGAAATGCGGTCCATGGCAGAGGCAGTCCTCTGTGTACCTAAGCCGTCTTCAAGAGTGCCGGTACTCTGCACGGTATATGTCTGGTGAGTCCCCGTTTCGCAGAATTGAATGGGGAAAACAGGAGGCACAAGCCATGATCACAACGCGTCGACAGTTTCTTAAAGTGTCTACCGTGGGCGGTGTAGCTGCTTCCCTGCTTGGTTTTGATCTGACGCAGGCTTACGCGCAACTTCGTCAGCTCAAAATCTCACGCGCAACCGAGACGCGCTCCACTTGCCCATACTGCTCGGTGAGTTGCGGCGTCATCATTTATACCATTGGCGACAAAGCCAAGAATGTGACGCCGCAGGTAGTCCATGTTGAAGG
>DASYKK010000298.1:0-7149 GCA_035995565.1 Candidatus Angelobacter sp. | reverse complement strand
CCTTCAGGCCTACCTGGATAGCGTAGGCGTTCCCACTATCGGATATGGACACACCCATGGCGTTAGCCTGGGCATGACCTGCACCCAGGAACAGGCCGAGCAATGGCTGCAGCAGGATATAAAGGTCGCGGCGCAGGCCGTCAACAAGCTGGTAACGGTGCCGCTCACACAGCCGGAGTTTGACGCGCTGGTTGACTTCACCTTCAATCTGGGCACGGGCAGCCTGCAAAAATCCACGCTGCTGCGTCTGTTGAATGCCGGCGACTATAAAGGCGCCGCCGCCGAGTTCGAGAAGTGGGACCGCGCCGGTGGCAAAGTCATGGCCGGATTGCTTCGCCGGCGACAGGCAGAAGAGCAGATGTTCGACGTGTAGCCTGCTTTTCCTGCGTGTCTCGGGTAGGTTTGGGCCTGGATCTTGCCGATCCGCGCTCATCGGCGTAAATCTGCAGCCAATCTGATACGCTTTCCGCTGGCGATGAACGATTCCCCCGCGGCAGCCATCGAATTCGTCGACGTCACGTACCGCATCAACGGTAACCGCACGCTCATTTCTGATCTCAATCTGAGTGTCCGACGGGGCGAAACCTTGATGTTGCTGGGACGCAGCGGCTCCGGCAAGACGACTACGCTTAAACTCATCAACCGGCTGCTGGCTCAAAGCGAAGGCAAAGTGCTCGTCGATGGCCGTTCCACCACCGAGTGGGACGTGATCCAGCTTCGCCGCCACATTGGTTACGCTATCCAGGAAGCCGGACTCTTTCCCCACTACACGGTGGAAGATAATGTCGCGCTTGTTCCAAGGTTGGAGCGTTGGGATGCTGCGCGAATCTCGGCGCGCGTGCGCGAAGTGTTGCATCTCGTCGGCCTGCCTTATGATGAATTCGCCCAGCGATATCCTGACGAGCTTTCCGGCGGCCAGCGCCAGCGCGTCGGACTGGCGAGAGCGCTCGCGGCGGACCCGCAGATTCTTCTTATGGATGAACCTTTTGGCGCGCTCGATCCTATTACCCGCGCGGAGATTCAACACGAATTTATGCAACTCAAAAAAACGCTGCAAACGACCGTGGTCTTCGTTACGCACGACGTCGCCGAAGCGCTGCTGCTGGGCGACCGCATTGCCTTGATGGATTCGGGCAAGATCAAAGGCGTTTTCGCGCCCGCCGAATTTCTGCGCTCACCGGACGACTCCGTTCAGCCTTATATCAACGCATTCCGGGCCACCCAGCACATCTTAGACTCTGGAGCCTAGCGCCATGCCACTGCCAGATTTCTTTGTCGCCCATAAACATGAGATGCTCACGCTCACGGGCGAGCATTTATGGCTGGTCGGCGTTTCAATGGTTTTGGCCGTAGCTATCGGTGTGCCACTGGGAATCTTCCTGAGCCGGCGGCCGGGGTGGAACTCTTTAATCCTGGGCGCGAACAACATCATGCAGACCATTCCCAGCCTGGCGCTGTTCGGACTACTCCTGCCAGTGCCGTGGATTGGCGCCCGCGCTGATCGCCTGGCGATTCTGGCGCTCACGCTTTACGCGCTGCTGCCCGTGGTGCGCAATACTTATACTGGCATCGCCGGCGTTGATGCGCCGGTGCGTGAAGCGGCAATTGGTATGGGGCTCACACCCCGGCAACTGCTCTGGCAGGTGGAACTGCCGCTGGCTTCAAACGTAATCGTTGCCGGTATACGGACTGCCACGGTCATCACCGTGGGCGTGGCGACGATCGCCGCCGCTATTGGCGCGGGCGGGCTGGGCGAATTTATTTTCCGCGGCCTGGCCATGGTCGATAACAACGTAATTCTTGCTGGCGCCATTCCCGCCGCGCTCATGGCGCTCTCAGCCGATTTCCTGCTCGGTTTGATTCAACGCTCGCTCGTTCGGACTCATCACTAATGGACCGCCGCAGCTTTCTCTCCGCGCTTGCTCTGCTGCTCTCCGGCTGCATGCCGAAAAGCTCAGCGCTTGTGGTCGGCTCCAAGAATTTTACCGAGCAGCTGGTGCTTGGCGAGTTGCTGGCACAATATCTTGGCCGCTTTACGTCGCTGCCCATCGACAAACGCTTCTATCTCGCTGGAAGTTATATCTGCCATCAGGCGCTGCTTGCGGGACGCATCGATATGTACGTGGAATACACCGGGACCGCGCTGGTCGCGATCCTCAAGGAAAAGCCGTCTTCCGATCACGCCGCGGTCTTTAATACCGTGAAAGAGCTTTACTCGCGGCGATTCGGGCTGGAAGTCTTTCCCTCGCTTGGCTTCGACAACACGTTTGCCATGGTCATGCGCGGCAGTGACGCACGCCGCCTGCGCCTGAAAACTCTGTCGGACGCGGCGGCTGTATCTTCACGATTACGGCTGGGCGTGGGTTATGAATTCGTCGAGCGGCCCGACGGCTACAAAGGGCTGGCGGCCAAATACAATCTCAAATTCGCGGAAGCGCCGCGAGTGATGGATTTAGGTCTGCTCTATCGCGCTCTGCAAAATAATCAGGTCGATATCGTTGCTGGCTCGAACACTGACGGGCTGATCGCCGCGCTGGACCTCGTCGTGCTGGAAGATGACCGGCATTATTTTCCGCCTTATGACGCAGTACCAGTCGTGCGACGCGCAACGCTTGACCGCTATCCTGAAATTACGCCCGCGTTACAACGGCTGAGCGGCCGCATCAGCGCCGAAGACATGCGCCGCATGAACTATGCAGTGGATGGAGAGAAAAAAGACGCGGCGGCAGTGGTAAAAGATTTTCTTGCTCGGAACACGTCTCTTTTCTAGCCCATTGACCCAGGATACCATTGACCCAGGCTACCAGGTTGGCTGCGCATCACGCGAAGAGAGCTTCTCCGTTAGCCAACTGGTCGCACGCTGAGCAAAAGTTGTCATACCACTGCTTCATAAAAGCGCGCACAAAATCGCTGTATTTGTCTGCCGCAAATTTTGGATCTGCACCAGTAATCTCTGCCCAGGTATGAATGCGTGTCCTGCCGTCGGACAGCGCTTCAAACGTGACCCACTGCTCCATGGTATTGCCCAGCGCGTGATCAATCCACGCAATCTGCTCCGGCGGCGAGCAGATTGTAATCACATGGTCAACGGTAGCTCTGATCGGTTGCACAATCTCGATCTTCATTCTGCTGCCGGGAGTCCATGGCTTTCCCTTGGTCCAGCGGATGTCCCCATAAATATTAGAAAAGCGCGGCCAGAAGCGATAGTCGCAAAACAGGTTCCAGGCGAGCAAAGGGCTTGCCTTGGTAAAAGCTGTGTACTCCAGATACTCCATTTACAACCTCAAACGGGATTTAAAACATAGACGAGGACCGCAAGCTTACAGGCAGGAAACAACGTAACAAATACAACTTGTGCAGTCCTCCCGGAGTGTGCCGGGCGGATAAGAGAGGACCCTGCCTGGGGTCAAAACCCCAATCAGGGAATTTGACTGTTCATATTACGGGTTCGTGTAACGATGTGCAAGTTGTCGGAGAGATACCAAATGCCTAGGAGATCTGTCGAGATGTTCCGGCAGGTGCTATGGGCAGACCAAAAGAAAAAACTGAGCCGTGACCCAACTGGCTGCTGACCTCAATGCGGCCTCCGTGGGCCTCGACGATGGCTTTGACGATCGCAAGCCCCATTCCTGTCCCCTGGACCCTATAGCGCTGGCTTTGGCCGCGGTAGAATTTGTCGAAAATCATCGATCGCTCCAGATCGTCAATTCCCATTCCCCGGTCAGCAACGCTGGTAATGAGCCGCTCATTGCGGACCTCCGCACTGATAAAGATGGGCTGATCGTCCGGCGAATACTTGGCCGCATTCTCAATAAGATGTTGCAGAACTTTCTTGATCCAGTCCACATCCATTACGGCAGCCGGTAGATTGTCAGGCACACGAACTTCCACCGCGTGGTCCCCAATTGCGTTCCTGGACTCTTCGAGAGCGTCATCTATTGCCTCCCGAATCTGGTGTGGTCGCAACTCCAGCTTTACTTCGTTGGCATCGAGCCGGGCCATCTCGACGGCTTCGCCAATCAATCGATTCAGGCGGTCGCTTTCCTCGTCAATGATTTCGACAAAGTCACGGCGCTGCTCTTCAGTCATTGCAGCCTCGGACTTCAAGCTGGTTACCGACGCCTTAATTGCAGTCAATGGCGTGCGGAATTCGTGCGTAATTGAATCCAGCAGGGCGGACCTGAGCCGCTCACTTTCCCGCGAGGCTTCGCTGCGCATAAGAGTATCAACAGCACCGGCGCGTTCAATGGCTATTGCAATCAATCCGCTCATTGCCTGCAATGTTTCGCGGGAAAGCATATCGCCAGCGATCCCGAGACTTCCCAGCCTTCTCAGTCCCATGCTGACAGGAACGAGAGCACGTTTGTGCTCACGATCAAATATGGGTTCACCGCTGGCGGAGACATTCCTGAGCTCCGTGCTCGCCAGTTGCTCGATCTCTGCTCCGGATCGATAAACCTTGTCCCTCGCGCCAAGGTGGATCGCCGCATCCTGAACGCCAAAGGTTTCTACAATGTGCACGGGAATCAATTTTAGAAGCTCAACAATGTTATCCGTGAGCAGCAGTTGCTTACTGAACCGGTACAATCTCTCAACTTCTTTGCGACGGCGCGCTGATTCCCGAGCCTCGTCCCGAACCCGCTCTGAGAGGTGGCTGGCAATGAGAGACGTCAATAGAAAAGCGACAAGCGCTGCCCAGTTTTGGGGATCGGCAATCGTGAAGGCTCCAACAGGGGGAAGGAAGAAAAAATTAAAGCATAACGTCGACAAAATCGACATCAGGACCGCGTATCTCAGTCCCCAGGCCGCAGCAACCACTAAGATCGCGACCAGGAGACTAAGCGCAACCGTCGTAGGATTAACATGAATGTACTTGAAATAAAGTACGACAATGCCGAAGACTATGAGTGTGGCGCTTGCGAATCTGGCTATTGGAAGCACGGGACGCTTCATAGCCGTGATTCTAGCTGAGTCTGCCGGAGAACAATGAGAGGATTTCCAAGTGGCTAAAACACCTGAACAGTGGCTGGAACAAGCCGCACCTGAAAAGAAGGCCGGTATCTTTAAGCTTTTTCTCGGGTATGCTCCGGGGGTTGGAAAGACCTACAACATGCTGAGCGAGGCGATCCGCCGCGGCCGCCGCGGTGAGGACGTTTTGATTGGCGTTATTGAAACTCACGGACGAACGGGAGTGGCAGAATTGGCGGCCCAACTGGAACAGATTCCGCGTCGCAGGCTTGAATACAAGGGCACAATGTTTGACGAAATGGACGTGGACGCAATCATTGCACGCAAGCCATCGGTGGTCCTGATCGATGAACTCGCCCACACTAATGTGGACGGGAGCAAGAACAAGAAGCGATATGAGGACGTATTTGAGGTGTTACAAGCCAAGATTGATGTCCTTTCTACCATGAACATCCAGCATGTGGAGAGCGCAGGTCCCACCGTCCAGAGCATCACAGGAATCCAGGTGCGTGAAACGGTGCCCGACTGGGTACTCGAACGCGCGGATGAGATCGTTCTCGCGGACCTGACGCCAGAAGCTCTGCAAACACGCATGCGCCGCGGAGACATTTATCCCGTTGGCCGCGCGGAAAAGGCACTCACAAATTTTTTTCGCCAGGGAAATTTAATGGCGCTACGGGAGCTTGCCTTGCGGCAGGTGACCCATTCCGTCGATCGCGGTCTGGAAACCTATCTCAAAAAGAAGGACATCGACCAGAACTGGGGAGTGTGCGAGCGGATCGCCGTCTGCATCAGCGCAAGTGAGGCTTCACAAAATCTGATTGCCCGAGGCGCCAGACTTGCTCAAGGAGTGGATGCAGCGTCATTCTATGTCGTACATGTGGACACCGGGGCAGAGATGGACAATGAGGACCGCCACTCTCTTTCCGCCAATATGCGATTCGCTGAGAATCTAAAGGCAAGAGTAATCACCCTGGAAGGAAAGGACATTGCGAAGACGGTCGCTCGATTCGCCAGGGAATACAAGATTACTCAAATCATTTTTGGACGCTCGGCACTGCACGGCTGGCAGCAATACCTCTACTTGACCGCGATCCAGAAATTTCTCCGGGCCGCGCCCGCTATCGATGTACATATTGTGAATCAAGAGCCTCGATAGCCTCCCCCCGGCGATTGGTCACCTGCAAACCTTTAATTACTTCTTTAGCCTTTCTTTAGGCAGAGTACTGTTCCAATGGAACTGGGGAACGTATAGCCCGCGCTTCATCACAGGAAAAACCGAGGATGCCGGAAAAAGCCAGGATTTTGGTTGTGGACGATGAGCCCCAGATTACTCGCGTGCTCAGGGCGAGTCTCGGGATGCACGGCTATGAAATACAGGTCGCGAACGACGGGGAGGCAGGACTGATTGCTTTCAACGACTGGAAACCGGACCTGGTCATCACGGATCTATCCATGCCGAAAATGGCGGGAACAGAGCTGTGTGAAAAGATTCGAAACCATTCACAAGTTCCAATCATTGTCTTGTCAGTAAGAGGCGAGGACAATAGCAAGATCGAGGCCCTGGATAAGGGAGCGGACGACTACGTTACGAAACCTTTCAGCATCAATGAGCTGCTGGCTCGAATTCGGGCAAACCTGCGCCGTGCCAGCCTGGGCAAGGAAGAAGAAGAATCGGGTGAACCGATCGATATAGGGGACTTCCACATCGATCCGCAGACTAGAATTGTGGCCGTCGGCGAGAAACAGGTGCATCTCACACCGAAAGAATTTGATCTTCTTATTTACATGGCCCGACATCCCGGCATAGTCATCAGTCGTCGCGCGTTACTTAATGCCGTCTGGGGTGGGCAAAACGTTCAGTCAGCCGAATATCTGTGGGTCTTTATGAACCAGCTTAGAAAAAAGATC
Organism: Candidatus Angelobacter sp.; assembly: GCA_035995565.1. Lineage (GTDB taxonomy): Bacteria > Acidobacteriota > Terriglobia > Terriglobales > Acidobacteriaceae > Angelobacter. The sequence goes on along the minus strand of DASYKK010000298.1, from coordinate 270 downwards.
GAGCCTGCGGAAACCCCGCGTTATATTCTGACCGAGCCGCGGATCGGATATCGATTCCAGCCGGAAAAGAGCTAAATTGACGGATCCCCCTTCAAGAACGATTGAACGCGCCGGAGCTTTAGGAAATCTTGAGGAAACCTTTAGGCCATTCTTAGGCCGGATATTGTCCACTGATAAATATTCGCCTCAATTCAGAGATTCAGAAAACTATGTTTATCGAACTTTCCGAAATGCTAACGCAACACGACTCCTAAACCAATTGAGCAACCT
>DASYKK010000297.1:0-8410 GCA_035995565.1 Candidatus Angelobacter sp. | reverse complement strand
GGAAACCGTTGTGGTGACCTCCGCCACCAAAGATTCGGTCAAATACACCATTCAGGGCAAGGACGCGCAGGGAAACTCTTACACCATGAACTATGAGGGCAAGGTCGGTACGGCCGCGCCGCAAATGGCTGAAGGCAAGGAGATCGCGCAGATAACCTATCAGATGCCCTCGCCGAATCAGTTCACTTCGCAGGGCCACGGCAGTGATGGCTCATCAAGCACCGGTACGATCACGCTCGCAAAAGACAACAAGACGATCACCGTTCAGGAGCACTACAAAGATGCTCAAGGCGCTGAACACGACCAGACCATGGTCTACGTTCGCCAGTAAAGGCTCTTTTGATCTGTCTGATCCGCCTCAATCCGCGTTGATCCGCGGTAAGGTTTTGCACTTTTAAAATCCTGGCAATTTTGGCAATTTTGGCAATTTCGGCGATCTTGGCAATCGTCTTTTGCGGCCCTCTGCCTGCGTCCTTCAGCCAGACCCCCACCCCCCATAACGGTTTTGTTGCAAGCAAAGGTTGAACCACAATTCGACAGTACTGTCGACAGAGCTGTCGAAGCCATTTTTCCCGTTTTCCAGCAGTCAAATCGCAGTCAATTCGACTTCCTTTTTGCTGGTCATAGGTGTCCGGTCGGCAGAGGGTCGTGGGCTGTTTTCACTTACCCAATTACCAAATTACCCATTTACCCAATTCTGTTGGAACCCCGCAGAAAGCCGGCAATCTGCAGTATTTTTATTTTTCAAAGAGCTTCCAGGAGAACCACACACCCTGAGGCGCAGCCCGACTATACCGAAACCTTAGTAGCGAATCAATAGCGAATTTGTGTCCGATAATAGGCCCCCAATCCCACCCTTCGAAAAAACGAACGCGTGAAACCTGTTTCACGAAGGGTGGCAATTGTTCTTCTAGAACACTGCGGAGCAGAACCCTTTGACCTGAACAACCTTCGTTCCTGGTTGGGCCGATGCGAGCACGTTGTCAAATTTGTTCACAGCTCGGATGAATGTATCCGGAGAACCTGGCACGTCAATTTTAGTATATGTTCCATTGGCGAAGGAAAATCCATGAGAATGGCTATCCGCCGCGGACACATAGGTCCCCACGATGTCACCCGTATTGCTGATCTTGGTCACGAAAGCCGAGCCATCGCTATCTGGAGGATTTATGTTGCTGAACACCCCGGCTTTCCACATAAACCCGTGGGAAGGATCCGCTGAAGTAAGGTGATAGTTTCCAACAATCACGCCCTGATCGTTGATGCTGGTGGGCTCCGTTCCTCCCTTGGCTCCAGGAAATGAAATGCTGGTTAGCTTTCCCTTGTGCAGCAGATAGCCCATGCCAAAGAATTCGGTAGCGGAAGCGATAGTCCCAACAACGTCGCCGTTATCATTCACTCCCAGGGCCGTCGCCGACGCATTGGGAAAACCGGGAAGCGTGATTTCGCGGAAACCCCCGGACTGAACCATGAAAGGATGCGTCTTCTGGTCGCCGGCAACGTTATATGAGCCAACGATCGTTCCCGTCCGGTTGATATCGCTGGGGGTAGTATTCATGGAACCAGGAAACATAAATGTGGTGAGCTTGCCTTGATACAGCAGGAATCCATGAAAGTGGGCTTGGCTGTCTTGGAATTCTCCCACAATGGCTCCCGCATCATTCAGGGCCAGGGGGACGCCGTTATTGGCCGGCGGTGAGAAATTCAATGTTTGAAATCCGCATTGCCCGGTCGGGGATCCATCCTGGGCAAATGCAATGGTTGAAGTGGCGACGATGAAAAATGCGGACATCAGCAGACAGAGGGCTTTTCTGTGGCTTCGCATAAAAATGAATGGTTCTCCTTGGGTATTCCTGGGGGAACGTTGCAAAATGAGATGAGCTGCTGCTGGATGGGTTGGCCATCTGTGTTGCTGAATTAGTTACCTAGACATTTCGGACTGTCTCAGATAAATTGCCTACGATTCTTCGATCACCATCACCCGATTCAATAGCGAAGTTGTGTCCGGTAACGCCGTCTGACCCTCGAAGGGGAGCGCATTGTGCGGCGGGAGACAGGAAAAGCAGAGCCTGACGCCCCTGGGCTCATGCATAATAACCACGGCAATGGAAACCGCATTCCTCCTATTCAGGCTGCTTCCGGCTTTTACGATAGTCGGCTACGCGACGTATTCCATTCTTGAGGTCTTTTTCCCGTCGTTGCGCGATCCTGATTTCAATCGCTGGGAAGTCGATGACAACAGTGGAAGTTCCATTCAGATACTGGGCTGGAAAAAAGTGCTTACACCTCCACGGGTCATCGCTCAGGGCTATTTCTCCGACAGCACGGCCTGCGCAATATCGCTGACTCTCGGCATCGTGATGATCTTGGCAGGGTTTTTGTTGATTCGCCACATGGCCGGCTTTCCAGAATCTTTCCCCGATTTGTTCGACTACTCGTCCCGCTAGATCGTAAGGAACTCGTGTTACCCCGAAGGCCCGCGCGCAACGAAGTGAAGCCCAGCGCAGAATCTCTCGCGTGGAAACCTTGTGACATCCTTCGGCTAAGATCGAGAATCTTCCATTTCATGAAGACTCTGAAATTCCCGAGCCACAATGCTTATGGGGCGGTTCCGCTAGAGCCGATCCGACTCATCCACAACCTAGACCGCTCTTGGCGAAAGGGGACCCAAGTTCGCATTCCAAGTACAAAGGAAATATTCGAAGTCCTCAAGCAGATGGGAGAAAAACTCCGAAGCCGTCCAAAGAGTAAGGTCGTAGTCCACGATGGCATGCGCGATTGGACAAAGGTGAAATCATTTTACCGCGGCAATGAGAAGTGCCGGGAGTTTTTGATCGATTTCCTCTGGTCGCAAAAGGGATTCGGAACTTTGCTAGCCTGCGAGTCTGAGATGTGCGCCAACCTCAAGGGTATGCAACATGATTTTGAGAAAATTCTCTGCTGGAAAGCTCCTTTGAAATTGATGATTGTGCAAGAGCGCCGAGACGCCACACCACAGCAAATCGCCGTCGGCCTCGCGGGCTACGCCAATGACAATGTGCATCAGTTCGTCAAGGACGAATGCTTCCTGCTCTTTGTGTTCGGAGCCGAAGGGAATCATGCCTACGGACACTTGGCCTCGGGATCAGCGAGGGAAGCATTCAATTTCGTTGAGATTCCTTTGCCGATAGATCGGAGCAGCGCGGCCTAAACACGACCCCGCTTTTTGCTATACAAGATAGCGATTACCCGCTTCTCAGGTCCTCTCCGGAGGAGCAAGAAAAGCGACGCGCTTGAGGGGCATCAACCGGCGATCCTCTTCTTCCATTTCATCGTAGTGGTCGTCCCACATCTGAATAAGGTCGCTTAAGTCGATCTTTTCTATGTGCCTGGAAGCTCGTCGAATCTCAAACGCAGCCTCACTGGTAAAGCCGCCGGACGACACGATGAGGCCAGCGTCCCCTTCTTTTGTCAACAAACTCAAAAGCTCTCGAACCTCACCAACAGCAACCTTCTGTTCACGGTGTTTTACTTGCACCTTCAATCGAGGAGCGACGCTTCCCAATGGATCGCGATATGCCAAAATATCGAGCCCGCCGTCTTTTCCTTGGGGCGCGATGAAGGGCGTGAAATATCCCATGCCGCGCAACAAGGCGGCTACCAGATCTTGGAATTCGTATGGTCCAAGCGAGTCTATATAATCCTCGATTTCAGAGCGGGCCATCGATTCAGCATTCTCAACTGCGGTTACCGTCGCCCGTTTGATATCGTCTTCAGCGATCGCTATATCCCGAACTTCACTAGCAGCCTTTTCTTGAGTAATTGGCGAAGCCGTCGTTTGTCGCGCAGCAATTGCGTCCCTATATTTTTGGGCGGCTGTCTTGAGGAATGTTAACGGGTCGAGACTAAGCGCCTTTCGTCCTTCATCAGTGAGATACCAGACCCCATTTCGCTTTATCAGCCATCCGGCCTTGACGGAATCAACCGTATACCACCGGAGGGCATTCTCCCAACGCGGTACACCGCTGGGCAAATTCTCCAGTTCGTGCTCGTTTAAACGCAGTCGCGACGCAGCCAGTCGAACTACATCACGGCTCGGTAAATGTCCGTCATTCTCGGCCAGAACCTGAAACGCAGTTTTAACAAATTCTCCAGTTCTTTCTTGGGTGATTGATGGCAAGGATTCCCCTTTTCGTTGTCTAAGATGCCGCAATCGTAATCGCTTGTAAAGTTGAAAAGCGGCGCTGTTAGCGCCGCTCCACTGGGAATTGAGAGACTATGGTAATGCTGTGCGCCCGCGAGGACGTGCATTACTTCTGATCCACTGATTTCGCGGTGTGCGGCGGCGCTCCCGCCGGCTTCCGATCGGTGGCCGTTCGTTGGATGCTAGGTCTTTCTGCTGCAGTGGCATTGAGATCTGCTGCCAGCCGGTTCCCGAGGTCATGTCATACACGCTCGCGTAACCGCCCGGCAGTAGTTGAAATGGTGCATCGATTTTCCTGCGCTGATCAAATTGGGTAGTTTTCGGATCGCGAAATGACTCGAACCATGAAGGGTAAATAAAGTCGGACACAAGCACTCCATCGATTTTATAACCATCTTGGTCTGCCTCGCACGGGTCGCAGACCTCATACGCCCACAGTCGCCCGATCACGGGTTGTTCTACGTCGAAGGCAGTCATGCTAAGAGCTGTCAAGTTAATGGCAGGATCCCCGAGCATTTCCAGCAGTTCGTGACTTGCTGTAACCGTCCATTGATTTCCGTACAGCTTGTCTGTGCCGGCGAAAATCTTCCCGAGGGGCAAACCCTCCTTGGTGACATCGTGATAACCCAATGCACCAGCCTGATCAGAATCGTCCAGCACCACCAGCCACCAATGGCCGGCTTGGGGTTCTTTACCGGTGGCCACAAAATCCAGATCGGCATCCACGCCCCACACCGGAGCGAAGTCGTTCTTTACCTGCTTCTCAAGCGCAGGCACTGCTGCGCTCACCTCGTGATCAGTCAGCGTTTTGCTTGCGTTGATTATTGAGATTTTTATTTGGGCCATAAGGAGCCCTCCTTTTCTTCGTAGTCAACGATTTTGTGCATTGGTACTTTGCATTGCATTGCCAACCTCGGCTCGGGAGACTCTGCTATCCGAACTCCTGCTTGAGTTCGACAGCGCAAAGGCGGAGCGTCTCGCTGACTACAACCATTCCATGAGAACGCTGTGCGGGTCGAACTCCCTTCAAAAGAACAACTCCGTGCTCGGTTTGGAAGAGCAGGCCAACTCCGCGTAGGCATACATTCAAAAGGAAATATTGCTGGAAGCCGTTAAGCCATTCAAATAGTATCGATACAAGGAGACACTTAGTGGTGATTTGGCCGACGTCTTTGAGTCCGGCATTTGCGAACGGCTTCGCGGGTGCCACGGATACCGGAGCTTCTGGACGGACTTCTAAGCAAATTTGAGAACAAAAAAATCGTCTGCAACATCGTCTCTCTCATAACCGGTTTATTGCTCTCGATTTATGGGAACTTGTACATCCTTGGCGCGCTGTCTGGAACTTCAAAGCAGCAGCAGCGAAAATATAGAGATCAGTTGCTACACACAAAAAGAAAAAGCCCGCCTTGCGGCGGGCCGTGAAGGTTACAAGGTTACGGCCTACAGAGCTAACTGCACCCACTCGTGCTCCCGCAACTCATGCACCTATAACAACTCCCGTTTCTGGTCATAATGGAGCCGCAGACAGAACAAGTCGGTGCGTCGCCCAGGTCGACAAACTCTTTGAGCGCGTCGGCCGAGTGATACAGACCGCGATCGACGATTGAAGGAGAGCTGCCAGCTGCTGGCTTCTGGCTGTTAGCTAATCCACCTTGCGGCGGCGTGGTCTCGCTGCTGGTCTGGCTGAATGCTGAGTGCTGAGTGCTGACTGCCGCGCCGCCTTCACTAATGGCTAACGGCTCAGAGCTAAGTGTTGCTGCTCCCGGCAACACCATGTCCTTGAACAGCGGATACTGCCGCCCGGTGACGAACCGCAGTTCCAGCCAGCGGAAGATGTAGTCCATGATGCTCTTGGCGATGGGGATCTCCGGGTTGCCGGTGAAGCCCGACGGCTCAAAGCGCGTGTGGCTGAACTTCTCGCACATCAGCTTCATGGGGACACCGTGTTGCAGCGCCAGCGAAACTGCCGTGGCAAATGAGTCCATCAGGCCGGAGACGGTCGATCCTTCCTTGGCCATGCGGATGAACAGCTCGCCCGGCGTGCCGTCTTTATACAGGCCCACGGTGATGTAGCCTTCGTGTCCGGCGAGCGCGAATTTATGCGTGATGGACGCGCGTTCACTGGGCAGGCGATGACGCACCGCACGCGGCGGCGCCGACTCCTGCTGCTGCATGGTCAGAGGCTTCACCGCGGCCAGCGCCAAGGTCTGCTGTTCTGGCGAGAGCTTTTGGAAATCAAGCTCTGGCCCGCTCAGCGGACGCTGCGTCTCGCGGGTCCCGCGCTTGGCGGCTTCGTCGCGCGAGCTGGCAGCCATGAGCGGCTGCGCTTTCTTCGATCCGTCACGATAGATGGCTACTGCTTTCAGACCCAGCTTCCATGACTGCAGATACGCTTCGGTGATGTCTTCAACGGTCGCCGATTCAGGCAGGTTCACGGTCTTGGAAATTGCGCCGGAGATGAACGGCTGCGTTGCCGCCATCATCATTACGTGTCCCATGTAATGGATGGTGCGCGTGCCTTTCTGCGGTTTGAAGCTGCAATCAAACACCGGCAGATGCTCTTCGCGGATGCCCGGCGCGCCTTCAATGGTTCCGGTGGAATCAATGTAACCGACGATGGAATTCACCTGGTCCGGCGTGTAGCCCAGCTTCCACAGCGCGGAAGGCACGGTCTGGTTCACGATCTTGATCATGCCGCCGCCTACGAGCTTTTTGTATTTCACCAGCGCCAGATCAGGCTCAACGCCAGTAGTGTCGCAGTCCATCATGAAGCCGATGGTTCCCGTGGGCGCCAGTACTGTAACCTGCGCGTTGCGATATCCGTTGCGTTCGCCCAGGGCCAGAGCTTCGTCCCAGGATTGGCGGCTGCCTTCCAGCACCGCTGCGGGAACGTTATCCTTATTGATTTTATTAACGGAAGCCCGATGCATGCGGATCACGTCGAGAAACGGCTCGCGATTGCTGTACCAGCCCGGGCAAGCGCCGCCGGTAACGTCCTGTGGTGAAACACGTGAGCTTGCCGCCGCAAGCTGCGGGCACTGGTCGGCAATCCGCGCCGACTGCAGATACGCTTCGCCGCACATGATTGCGGTAACGCAGGCAGCGTAATCGCGTCCGGCGTCAGAATCGTAAGGCAGGCCGCTGGCCATCAGCAGCGCGCCCAGGTTGGCATAGCCCAACCCAAGAGGACGATAGTCATGCGAGTTGCGCGCAATCGATTCCGTTGGATATCCGGCATTGTCGACCAGAATTTCCTGCGCGGTAATCATCACGTCCACAGCATGACGATACGCAGGCACGTCAAACTCGCCATTGGATTTGAGGAACTTCATCAGGTTGAGCGACGACAGGTTACAGGCCGAGTCGTCCAGGAACATATACTCGCTGCACGGATTGCTGGCGTTAATGCGGTCCGTATTTTTCGACGTATGCCATTTGTTGATCGTCGTGTCGTACTGCATGCCGGGATCGCCGCACCACCATGTGGCTTCAGCAATCTTGTTCATCAGATCGCGCGCTTTGACCGTCTTCATCACCTGTCCGCCCTTGACCGCGCGCGTAGAGAAGTTTTCATCGCGCTCCACCGCTTGCATGAACTCGTCGGTCACACGGACGGAGTTGTTGGCGTTCTGGAAGAAGATAGAGCTGTACGCGTCTGAGTCGGGCGACGAACCGTCGTAGCCCATCTCAATCAGCGCCCAGGCTTTTTTCTCTTCGGCCATTTTGCAGTCGATGAAGCTTTCAATGTCAGGATGATCGACATTCAAAATCACCATCTTGGCTGCGCGACGCGTCTTACCGCCGGACTTGATCACGCCGGCAAAAGCGTCAAAGCCTTTCATGAAGCTGAGCGGACCAGAGGCAGATCCACCGCCGGAAAGTTCTTCCGTCGAACCACGCAGCGCGGAAAGATTTGTTCCAGTGCCGCTGCCCCACTTGAACAGCATGCCTTCGGTCTTAGCCAAAGTCAGGATGGAATCCAGCGAATCTTTTACCGAGTTGATGAAGCACGCTGAGCACTGCGGCGCCTTGTATCCAGTGGTCGAAAACTCAACTGTGCCTTTCTCGATATTCCAATGCCAGTTCTGCGCGTCACTGAGCGGCTCCAGCCGGTCACAACCCACATTGAACCAGACAGGCGAATTGAACGCCGCTTTCTGCTGGACAAGAATGTGCACCAGTTCGTCATGGAACGTGTCCCGGTCTTCGGTGGTAGCGAAGTAG
>DASYKK010000296.1:0-4553 GCA_035995565.1 Candidatus Angelobacter sp. | reverse complement strand
ATCAAGTTCAAGGCCGCGTTTGAAGTCCTGCCGGAATTTGAATTGGGCGACTACAAAGCCATCAAGATCGAGAAGCCGGACGTGACCGTCACTGACGATCAGATTGATCACGAGATACAGCTGTTGCAGGAAAAACAGGCTAGTTTCGATCCCGTGGACGAAGAGCGCGGCGCGGAAAAGGGCGAGTTCGTTCAGGTGTCATTCGAGGCGCGGCCAAAGGGCATAGAAGACGGACTGGAAGCCGAAGGCGCTGCCAGCAAAGAGACCTCCGCTGTAGCAAATCCAGAAAACCCTGATGCCCCTGCGCAGCCGGTGCAGATGGAAGAGGTCTTGGTCGAAATTGGCGGGGCCAATACCATCCCAGAATTTACTGAACACCTGGCCGGCGCCAAGGCGGGCGAAGAGCGCAGCTTTGAAGTCTCATATCCTGAAGATTTTTATGACAAGCGCCTGGCCGGCCTGGTCTTTGATTACAAAGTGAAGGTCAACGCCATCAAGAAGAAGACGCTTCCGGAGTTGAATGACGATTTCGCCAAGGAGCTAAGCCCTGACTTCCAGAACCTGGGCGACCTGAAACAGCGCTTCAGGGAAAACATGGAAGCCGAACTGAAGCACAAAACTGAGCATGAAGCCAAAGACAAGCTGATTGAAGAGCTGCTGGCGAAACATGATTTTCCCGTGCCGCGGTCCATGGTTGAACATCAAATTGATCTGCGCCTGGAGCGCGGGTTGCGGGCGCTGGCGGCGCAAGGCATGAAGACAGAAGATATGCGTCGGATGGACTTTGGCAGGCTGCGCGCAGGCCAGCAGGAATTTGCCGTAAAAGAAGTGAAGTCAAGCGTGCTGCTGGCAAAAATTGCTATCAAAGAGAATATCCAGATCACGGATGAGGAACTGGAGCACGAAATCGAGACCATGGCGGCGCAGATGCAGCAACCGTTAGAGGAAGTTAAGAAGCGCCTCAAGGAAGACAATGCTGTGGAACGTTTACGCGACCGCATGCGGAGCGAAAAAGCGCTAAACTTGCTGTACTCAAACTCAAATTAGATTTTTGGCCTGGGTGATCCCAGCTTTAGGACGGAAGGATAAAGCGACTTATGGCACTTGTACCGATGGTAGTAGAGCAGACCAGCCGTGGCGAACGCGCCTATGACATCTATTCGCGGCTACTGCGCGATAACATCATTTTCATTGGCACGCCGATTGACGACACGATCGCCAACTTGGTGATTGCACAACTGCTGTTCCTGGAGGCTGAAGACCCGGAAAAGGACATCCAGCTTTACATCAATTCCCCGGGCGGCTCAATCACGGCGGGCATGGCTATCTATGACACCATGCAGTTTGTGCGTCCGGATGTGATGACGATTTGCTGTGGCCAGGCGGCCAGCATGGCGGCGTTGTTACTTTGCGCTGGTGCCCAGGGTAAGCGATTCGCCCTACCCACTTCTAGGATTCTTATTCACCAACCCTTGATGTCTGGCCTTAGCGGCCAGGCCACGGATATTGATATACATGCTAGAGAGATCCTGCGGATGCGAGAAATCACCAGCCAGCTCATTGCCAAGCATTCCGGACAGAAGCTGGAAAAGGTGGAAAAAGACGTTGAGCGCGATTTTATAATGAACGCAATGCAGTCTAAAGAATACGGAATCATTGACGATATCATCTATAAACACAAGTAGTACCAGAGTAGTCAGGTCAGATGGGCCGCTGGCCATATACAAGGCCCGACTGAACCAAGGAGTTCGATTGTGAAGCCGAGGACGCCTGAAGAGACACTTCGTTGCTCGTTCTGCCATAAGTCGCAGGACGCCGTTGCCAAGCTCATTTCGTCACCCAGCGATTATCCCCGGGCTTACATCTGCGATGAATGCGTTGCCGTCTGCAACTCCATTCTGGAAGACGACCGCACGGAATCGCATGCCGCAGCCGCTCCCAACCATCTGCCCAAGCCGCAAGAGGTCAAGACGTTCCTGGATGAATACGTCATTGGACAGGACCAGACCAAGAAAAAGCTTTCCGTCGCCGTTTACAACCACTACAAGCGGATCCACATGAACCGCACCAAGTCTGGCGAAGTGGAGCTGACAAAATCGAACATCATGCTGATCGGGCCCACGGGCACCGGCAAAACTTTGCTGGCCCAGACGCTGGCCCGCATGCTCGATGTGCCCTTTGCCATCGTTGATGCCACCACGCTTACGGAAGCCGGTTATGTGGGTGAGGACGTAGAAAACATCGTGCTCAAGCTCTTGCAGGCTGCTGATGGCGACGTGGGCCGCGCGCAGACCGGCATCATCTATATTGACGAAATCGACAAGATCGGCCGCAAGGATGAGAACCCGTCCATCACGCGCGACGTCAGCGGTGAAGGCGTGCAGCAGGCGCTGCTTAAAATCCTGGAAGGCACCATCGCCAACGTTCCTCCGCAGGGCGGACGCAAGCATCCGCACCAGGAATTTACTCCGGTAGATACCACCAACATCCTCTTCATCTGCGGCGGCGCCTTCGTTGGCCTGGAAAAGATTGTGGCCCGGCGCATCGGCAAAAAGTCCATGGGCTTCCGCACCAGTGAAGCCAAGGAAAAAGAATTTACTGAAGCCAACAAGCGCGACACCGAGTTGTTGCAAAAAGCCGAGCCCCAGGACCTGGTCCGCTTTGGCCTGATTCCTGAATTCGTCGGCCGCCTGCCGGTTGTCGGCATTCTCAATGATCTTGACGAGGCCGCGCTGATCGAAATCCTTACGCGTCCGCGCAACGCCATCGTGAAGCAGTACCAGCGCATGTTCGAATTTGAGAACGTGAAGCTGCGCTTCTCTGATGGATCGCTGGCAGCTATCGCTCGCGAGGCCATGCAGCGCAAGGTGGGCGCGCGCGGTCTGCGCATGATCCTGGAAGAGTTGATGCTGGACCTGATGTATCACCTGCCCAGTCAGAAACGCGTCAAGGAATTTGAAGTCACCAAGGACATGGTGGAACGTCGAGATGTTTCATTGCCGGCGATGGAAAAAGCGGGCTAGCTTCAGACCAGTGAATTTACTCCGCCTGCCATCATGGCAGGCGGTTTGCTTTGCGGCCTCTCTTTTGAAGTCTGATTTATTAGAAATTTTAATCTCATCTTAATGTTAATTAATATTTGATCTGTGCCGTACATGCTATCCTCGTGCCGGTTAAAAAGTATGGCTTACAGATGAATTGAAAGTATCTTCCTTCCGGCTTTCCTTCATCGGTTCTTAGGGTTAGAGGCAGCACCTCTCCGGGCTCCATCCCTTAATGATTTTTTGCGAAAGTTTAACGCATTGGTGTTGTTAGGCCAGGCTGCGCCGGATCGGCGTTTGCGGGCGGCAGCACCAGGGGACCAGAGAAAGCGCCTTCTTCCGGGCTCAAAATCCCTCCAACAATTTCGTGCCGGGCTGGTTCAGGTCTGGCCGAAAGCGATCTCATGGTTCGCCGTGAGAGCGTGTTGTTCGTCTCATCTGAGACATTCGGGAGAACAGAAAAACATGGACGCCTTGAAGACCCCTTCTACCACTCTGCTGCCTACCGGCAAGAGTACACGCTCAAAATCCATAACCTTGTTCGTCACGGCATTGCTGTTGGCCATGCTGGCTGGCTCTGTGGCCGCGCACGCGCAGACAGCGACGCTTGTGGTGACCGCAATGAATGCCGGCCGGTTCTATGGTGATCCGAACCCGGCGTTCACCGGAAGCATTACCGGCCTCAGGAGCGGTGACACGATCACGGTAACTTATACCACCGTTGCCAATACCGGCAGCGCGGTAGGAGATTACGTGATCATTCCTACCCTGGTTGACCCGGACAACAAGCTGAGCAGCTACAACGTGACCATCAATAATGGCAATCTGACGGTTACTCCTGCGCCGCTGAGCATCGTGGCTGATGACATCACCCGCGCCGCCGGCCAGCCAAACCCCGCCTTCACCGGAACGATCTCAGGAGTCAAGAACGGTGAGGCCATAACCGCAACCCATGACAGCCCGGCATCAGTCGGCAGTGACGTGGGAACGTATCCCATTGTTCCCACGCTGAAGGACGCATCGGGCACAATTAGCAATTACGCAGTGTCTATCTCGAACGGGACACTCACCGTTACACCCTAATTTCGTACCGCGACGGTAAACAGAACACTTGGGGCTGGCAACATTCGCCAGCCCTTTTTTGTTTGAGAGTGAAGGCCGGACTGGAGCTATGCGGCCGCTTGCTTGCTTATCTTGATGAATGCCAGGAGGTCGGCGTTAACCGTGGCGGCCTCAGTCGTGGGCATGCCGTGCGGGAAGCCCTTGTAGGTTTTCAATGTGCCATTCTTCAGCAACTTTGCCGAGAGCGGCGCAGAATCGGCATAAGGCACGATCTGGTCGTCATCGCCATGCATCACCAACACGGGCACGTTGATCTTCTTCAGGTCTTCAGTGAAGTCCGTCTGGGAAAACGCGACCACGCCATCATAGTGCGCTTTGGCGCCTCCCATCATGCCCTGCCGCCACCAATTCATGATCACACCTTGCGACGGTTTGGCCCCGGGCCGGTTG
>DASYKK010000295.1:0-15245 GCA_035995565.1 Candidatus Angelobacter sp. | reverse complement strand
AGCCCACAACGAAAGATAAAGAATCCCAATGCCGACAGCCTTGAGCGAATACGAAAACGCGACGCTTCCTTTTCTCCGGAAGCTCTCACTCCATACCACCACGGCAATGCCCGCGATCAAGCCAATCGCCACTCGGCCCTGGGCGCCAATCCAGCCGCTATCAAACGCATATTTCAGAAAATAAGCCACGCCTATGAGGATCGCGACTATGCCGATCCGGTTCAGCCACAGCTTGCCAATGGTCCCTTCCAGGTCTTCCGACGATTGGCGTGCCGCCTGAGCAAACTTTGGCGGCGCCATGTCTGGCCTTCCAGGAATCTGCGGCGTCGGCGGAGGCGGGGGCTGCAAAGGAAAGCTCCGGCGCTCCGTGTTCTCTTGTGAAACGCTGATCGGCGGCCGCTCCGCGGTGGATTTGACAGGCGGAGGCGTAACTCCTGCCGGTGTTCCTGAAGTTACTTGAGGTTCGATCCTGGTCGATTGCTCCAGCCGGTGAACTCGCGCAGTCAAGGACGCTACCTGTGCCCGAAGCACTTCCAGTTCATCCTGTGGATTGGCCATGAGGGTAAACTATCGTATGTCCCCGCGCTAAGCAAAGAATTTGTGCTTCTAAAAGTTGCTGCACTACTGGGTGGAGCACGTATAAGTAGAGAAGGAAGGACGGGGTGGAGCAGGCATTTATGCCTGCGTCACCGACCTGTCAAAAATGCCGGCTTTAGCCGCTGAGGTTATCAGCATGATTCACTAGTTCCACTTCAATCCTTTGAGCTGATCCAGATTCACGTTCCCACCGCTGAGCACGGCCACCACTTTCGACCCCGCAGGCGCTTTGATCAGCCCATGCAGCAGAGCCGCCACCGGCGCCGCGGCCGCTCCTTCCACTACCAGCTTGCAGCGTGACATGATCCAGATCATCGCGTCAAAAATTTCTTTGTCCGGCAGGGTCACAATGTCATCCACAAAGCGCTGCACGATGGAGAAATTGTTCTCGCCCACTCTCTTTACCCGTAGCCCGTCAATAATGCAGTCAATCTTGTCCAGCGTAACCACGTGTCCGGCTTCGATGCTCCGCTTCATGCCCGGCCCGTCTGACGATTCCACGCCGATGATCCTGATCTTCGGGTTCAACGCCTTCAGCGCCATTGATACTCCAGAGATCAGCCCGCCGCCGCCAATCGGCACGACCGCGACATCAATCTGCGGAAAATCTTCATACACTTCCAGTCCCAGCGTTCCCTGCCCGGCAATCAGTTGTAGATCGTCAAACGGATGGATGTACGTCAGCCCGCGTTCCTGCATAAGCTGCTTGGCTTTCTCATTCGCCTCATCCCAGATCAGCCCGTACTGCACGACCTCGGCCCCATAAGCCCGCGTCGCATCCACCTTCGATTGAGTGGCGTTTGTGGCCATCACCACGACGGCCTTCATCTTATAGACGCCCGCCGCCAGCGCCACACCCTGGGCATGATTGCCAGCCGAAGAGCAGATCACGCCGCGCCGGCGCTGCTCTTCCGTCAGGTGACTGAATTTATTTAGAGGCCCGCGGACTTTGTACGATCCGCCTTTTTGAAACATCTCCGCCTTCAGCCGCACATCAAAACCCGTATGCTCGCTCAACAGCCGCGACGTCAGCAGCGACGTGTGATAAGCAAACTTCGATACGATTTTCCTGGCTTCCTGAAACTCACGCAGGGAGACTTCCGGAGCGGAGGCAACTTGTGGGGGCATGATGGTTCCTTATATCCAATTCGCGACCTACGAGTTTATCAAAGTGCCAATCCGACAAACATATTGGACGATTCATTGTTCACAGCCGAAGGCAGGCGACTGCGAATCAAGCTGCCCGCATCTGCGCTCGATATAAGGGCACAAACTCTTCCTTCACAAATGTTTCAAATGAGGTCGCAGTGGTGTTCTGGGCTGTTCGGGGTTCCAGCGCGCGCATATGGCCAGAGTTGAGCCCGCCAGCCATTTCAATAATCAGCGCCGCCATATTGGGCGACATACCCATCTCGACCAGGATCGGCTGGATCATTGCGTCCGGCAACTGCACATACTCAAGGTCGGGCTTCTCGATGGCCTGGCCGATAATTGAAGTTGCCTCGTTCATGCTTAAGTCGCGCTGGCCCAGCAGCTCGTGCGTCTGCTTGCCGTTGAAGTCGAGCGCCAGCAGCCAATCGGCGGCCTTGTTTCCAATGTCTTTTGTGGCAATTATGGGCAGTTTAAGATCGCCGCGCAGCGGGCCGGCGGTCTTGCCCATGGCTTTTATAGCCGCGGCTTGGCCAAGCGTGTTTTCCATGAAATAGCCCGCGCGCAGATGCACAACGTTGAGTCCGGCGATCCGGTTCAGTGCTCGTTCCAACTCATGCAGTCCCACTACCGGTCCGGTGCCTGATTCCTTGTCCGCACCAATGCTGCTGAGTGTAACGGCGTGCGTTACTCCTGCGCGCCCCAGCGCTGCCGCAATTGCGGCGGTTACGCGGCGCTGCTGAGCGCGAAAATCCGGGCTGGCGACGTCCGGCGGAATCATTGCATAAACCGCGTCCGCGCCGGCGAATGCCTGTTTAACTGCGGCCTGATCACTCAGGTCGGCGACAAGCGCTTCTGCGCCGCGCGCCACAAACGGCTGCAGCCGCTCCCGGTTTCGGCCGATCACGCGAACTTTCTTGCCCTGATCAAGCAGCCGGTTTGCGACAACGCGTCCGGTGTGCCCTGTTGCTCCGGTTACAACGTACATGGTGGCCTCCATCCGGTGATTGATGTCCCTGACGCGGAGAATGATGCAGAACTACCGGCAGATCGCCCTCACGACTTCCAGTACCTTCATGCAATCTTCCCGGCTCACATCATTATGCGTCACAAACCGCATCTGCTCCTGATCGATCCCAGCCGCCAAAACTTTTTTCTCGCCTAATTTGCGGCTGAACTCGGCGGTGTCCATGCCCGTACCAATGATGCTGAATACCAAAATATTCGTCCGCACCTTCTTCGCATCGATTTTGATTCCCTTGATTTCGGCCAGACCCTCGGCCAGCAGTCGCGCATTGTCATGATCTTCCTGCAAACGCGCCGGCATCTTTTCCAGCGCAATCAGTCCTGCCGCGCCCAGCACGCCTGCCTGCCGCATCCCCCCGCCCATCGCTTTGCGATAGACCCGCGCTTTCTCAATAAACTTGACCGAGCCCACCAGCATCGATCCCACCGGTGCACACAGCCCTTTTGAAAGGCAGAACATAACCGAATCAAACTTCCGCGCAATCTCCGCTACGGATTTGCCCATCGCCGTCGCGGCATTGAAGATGCGTGCTCCATCCAGATGCACCGGCAATCCCATCTCATGCGCGCCATCGCAGATTTCATCGGCCACGTCCTGCGGAAAAACCGTGCCACCAGTCAGGCTGCCGGTGTTCTCCAGTTCGATCAGCCCGGTTTGAGCGCGATAGTACGCCGGGGGAGCAATCTTCTTTTTGATCTGCTCCCAGGTGATCACGCCGTCTTCGCCATAGATCGTCCGCGGCTGGCATCCGGAAAACGCCGCCACCGTTGCCGATTCCAGATTGATGAAGTGTGCGCGCTCTTCGCAGATAATCTCCTGCCCGTGCTGCGTATGCACGCGGATTGCTACCTGGTTACCCATGGTCCCTGAAGGGACAAAGATCGAGGCTTCTTTCTGGAAAATCTGCGCCGCCCGTTCCTGCAGCCGGTTTACGCTGGGATCTTCACCGTAAACGTCGTCCGCCACCTCGGCTTCCGACATGGCGCGACGCATCTCCGGCGTGGGCTGCGTGACGGTGTCACTGCGCAGGTCGATCGCGCGTTTCGTCTTGCGTTCTTCAGTTTGAGCTGCTTCAGGCTGGGCAAGCTTCGAAGGCATTTGTGTCCTGTCTTGGAAAATTCTATGAACAACCTAACTCGTCATCCCGACGACCGTAAAACGAGCGCGCGCTTTGACCAGCGCGCGAGTAGGTCGAGGGACCTTGCGTTTAGTTCACAGCTAACGGTTCAACCTCGATAAATCTTCCAAACACTTCATTCGATAGCAATCGTCCACGATTCGTCAATCGTAGATTTTGTGCATTGCGGAACAACAAGCCGTCAGCCACCAACTCGTCGATGGTCACCTCAAACTTATTGGCCGCCTCGCCAAACTCTTCCCGCAAGCGTCCCAAATCAACCCCGCGATTGAGCCTCAGGCCCAGAAAAAAATTCTCCTCCAGAGCCTGCTCGGCACTCACCGCTGAAGGCTTGAAGTCCGCCGCGACAAAAAAGCGGTCGTAATCGTCGGTCGTCGCCAACCGAACGCTCTCAGCTTTGCCATTCCGCGACGGCAACATCGAATGCGCGTCCACGCCAAAACCGAGATAGGGCTGGCGTGTCCAGTATTTCAAATTGTGCCGCGACCCAAACCCCGGACGCGCAAAGTTCGAAATCTCATATTGCTCAATGCCGGCAGCGTTCAGTCGCTCGCGCGCGGTCTCATAGAAATCAGCGGTCATGTCATCGTCGGGAACAAAGTGCGCGTGATACTTCGTTCCTCCGGCAGTCAACTCGCGGCCCAGACGCGAATCTTCATCCACTTCCAGCATGTAAACGCTCACGTGGGCCACGCCAGTCTCAATCGCCTGTCCGATTGAATATTCCCAGCTCTCGCGCGTCTGGTGCGGCAGTCCGGCGATCAGGTCAACATTGATATTGCTGATCCCGGCCTTGCGCAGTCGTTCGATGTCGCTCAGCGTCTTGTCCCGCGTATGCAGTCGCGCCACTGAAGCAGCTTCTTTATCGACAAATGACTGCACCCCGAGGCTCACGCGGTTCACACCGCAGCAAACTAACGTTTCAATGACCTGGTCGGTCAGCGTGCCCGGCGCGCACTCCACCGTTACTTCCGCTGTGGGAAGAACTTCAAACTCCCGTCTCAAGGTGAAGAACAGCTTCTTCAAATCGTCGCGCGGCAGCAGGCTGGGCGTGCCGCCGCCCATATAAATGGAGTCCACTGTTTCTGGAATTGCGGCGCCCAGATCATTGGCGTGAGCGCGCAGCCACGTTATGTCCTCGCCCAGTCGTTCCACGTAGCGCCCCATCTGCCCCGCGGAGAAGACACCGGAAGCAAAGTTGCAATAGGTGCACTTTGACCGGCAAAACGGGATCGAGATGTAAATGCCTGAATGCATAGATTTGTTAAAGCTTGCCTGAAAGCCGCATAAACGCTTAGTTCGATTATAGAATCCTACTATGCTCAAACGCGCGGTGATTACAGGCATGGGTGTAGTCAGCCCCAACGGTATCGGAAAAACAGCGTTTTGCCGGGCCATTCTTGACGGCAAGAGTGGCGTAAAACTTATCTCCCGCTTTGATACCTCAGACCTTCCGGTAAAGATCGCCGGCGAGATTCAGGACTTCAACGAACTCGATTGGATCGAAGCCCGTGAACGCAAACATGTTTCCCGCTGCGTACCGCTGGCCGTGGCCGCATCCACTGAGGCTTTGAAAGACGCCGGCCTCGACCACGAAAAAATGTCGCTCGATGAAAAGCGCGAGATCGGTGTGGTCCTCGGTACGGGCGGCGGTGCGCACGATTTTTCTGACGCGCAATACCACATGTATTACGCCGGCAAAGTAAAACAGATCAGTATCTTCAGCATTCCCAGCGGCACCATGGGCACCATGTCCAGTGAGATCAGCATGCGCTTTGGTTTTCGCGGCATGAGCCACGTGGTCACCAGCGGCTGCACCTCATCTACCGACGGCATCGCCTACGCCACGCGCCAACTTCAACTCGGCACGCTACCCATGATGCTGGTCGGCGGGGTTGATTCGCCCCTGGCCTGGGGAATTCTCAAGGGCTTTATGTTCATGCGGATCATGACCGAGTCATGGAACCATGAACCGGAGCGCGGATCCCGCCCGTTCAATCTTGATCGCGACGGCTTTGTTCTGGCCGAAGGCTCGTGGATGTTTGTCCTGGAAGAATACGAGCATGCCCGCGCCCGCGGGGCCCACATCTATGCTGAAATCGCCGGCTACGGTTCCACCTGCGAGGCCTTCCATCGTGTGCGTTTGCAGGAATGCGGCGAAGAACCCGCGCGCGCGATTGGTCTGGCGATGAAGGAAGCAGGCATTGGTGCCAAGAATGTCCAATATGTAAATCTCCATGGCACCTCGACTGATCTGAACGATCGTATTGAAACGCGCGCTCTCAAGCTGGCGCTGGGCGATCATGCTTATAAAGTCCCGATGTCGGCGCTGAAATCCCAGATTGGACACCCGCAAGGCGCCTGTGGCGCCGCGGGTGTCGCCGCTACACTCATCGCCATGCAGCACAACCAGATTCCGCCGACTATCAATCTGGAAACGCCCGATCCCGACTGCGATCTCGACTACGTTCCTGAAGTCGGCCGTGCCGCGCAGATCGAGCACGCCGTGTGCAACTGCATTGCCTTTGGATCGAAGAACTCTGCGCTAGTGTTGCGCCGCCTGGATTAGATAAACGTCATCCCGACACTCGTTGAGCGAGCCCGCGCTTTCACCAGCGGGCGAGTGGAGCGGAGGGGACCTTGTGCGTCTTTCGACAAACACAAAGTCCTCAGGTCTGCATACTCTGCCCTTCACGTATCTCGCTGAATCTTTTGTCCTGCTCCGCCACTCAATATCTTCCTTGCAGCTCAATTCGTCGTCACTGCTTGCTTTAGAATGGTTTACAGGACATGGCGCAGGAAGAAGAGGTACTAGGCAAAGCGTATGACAGCCGCCTGATGAAGCGGCTTCTGGGGTACTTGCGGCCTTACCGCTGGCAGGTCGTGGTTGCGCTGGTGTCCATCATCCTCAAGGCCGGCGCCGACGTGCTTGGACCTTTCCTTACCAAGACCGCAATCGATAAATATCTTTCCGCCACGGCCCACCACAGTATTCTTGACCGCTTTCTCAGCCCGCTGCCTCTGATCGGTATTGCCCAGCTTGGATTTGCCTACTTCATGCTGCTCTTAATCAGCTTTGGCCTGGAATACACGCAGATGTATCTAATGTTGTGGATCGGGCAGAAAGTCATGTTCGATTTCCGCAGTCAGATCTTCCGCCACCTGCAGCACATGCATATCGGCTTCTTCGACCGCAATCCCGTTGGCCGGCTGGTCACGCGCGTTACCACAGACGTAGACGCGCTGAACGAAATGTTTACCTCCGGCGTGGTGGCGATCTTCGAAGATATCTTCGTGCTCGCCGGGATTCTCCTCATCATGCTGGGCATGAACTGGTGGCTGGCCCTGATCACATTCGCCGTGCTGCCGTTGATCTTCTGGGCAACGATGGTCTTCCGCAAGTCCGTTCGTGACTCTTACCGCCGCATTCGCACCGCGATTGCCCGCATCAATTCCTATCTGCAGGAGCATGTCACCGGCATGATGGTGCTGCAGCTTTTCAATCGTGAAAAGCGGGCGTACGTCAGCTTTGACAAGGTCAACGCGCAGCACATGGAGGCCTTCAAAGACGCCATCATGGCCTATGCGCTCTATTACCCGGTGGTGGAAATCCTTTCCAGTATCGCCATTGCCATGGTGATCTATTTCGGCGGATTCGGCGTGCTCCGCGGCGCCGTCACCATCGGCGTGCTGACGGCGTTTATGCAGTATGCGCAACGCTTCTTCCGCCCTATTCAAGACCTGAGCGACAAATACAACATTCTCCAGGGCGCCATGGCCTCAAGCGAGCGCGTTTTCAAGCTGCTGGATACTCCCGTAGAGATCACCTCGCCGGCTCTGCCGCAGAAGACTGAAGGCGCCGGCCGCATTGAGTTTGACCATGTCTGGTTCGCCTATCGCAAGATTGGAACTGACGATGACAGCCACGCAGATGTAAAAGCCGGAGCCAACGGTCACGGCGAGCTCGATGCCAAAGTTGAAGCCGGCTTTGAAACAAAAGCCGAAACCAAAGCGGAAACTTACGACTGGATCCTGCGCGACGTCTCATTCACCATCGACCCGGGTGAGACGGTGGCAATCGTCGGCCACACCGGTGCGGGCAAAACCACGATCATCTCGCTACTCATGCGCTTCTATGACATTCAAAAGGGCGCAATCCGCATTGACGGCGTCGATATCCGCCAGATGGACTTGAACGACCTGCGCCGCCGCTTTGGCGTTGTACTGCAAGATCCATTCCTCTTTACCGGCACCATTGAAAACAACATTCGCCTGGGAAGCGCCTGGATCACCGACGAGCAAATTGAAACCGCCGCGGAAAACGTAAACGTGGCTGATTTTATTCGCGGGCTGCCTGAAGGCTTCAAAGCGCCCGTATTGGAGCGCGGCAGTACCATGAGCACCGGCCAGAAGCAGCTCATTTCTTTTGCGAGAGCTCTGGCACACAATCCTAAAATCCTTGTGCTGGATGAGGCGACCTCCAGCGTCGACACCGAAACCGAAATCCGCGTGCGTGAAGCCCTCACCCACATGGTGGAAGGCCGGACATCGGTCATCATTGCGCACCGGCTCTCTACCATTCAGCGCGCCGACAAGATCATCGTGATGCACAAAGGCCATGTCCGCGAGGTCGGAACACACCAGCAGTTACTCGGCCAGCGCGGCATTTACTGGAAGCTCTATCAACTGCAATATAAAGACCAGGAGCTGGGCGTGGGCGAGACGAAGGTGGGAGCGGACGATTAAAGGGAACCCGATCGATTTCTCCGTCTGCATTTGCTGGAATGATGACATAATATACTGAGCGAAAAGGCCTCGGCGACAAACCCGGCAACAAAAATAGAGATCAAAAGGCTTGTGTTCCGAATGATACGGATGTTTCCACGCGGGGTTGCCGCGGTGATCGCGCTCTTCTTCTTTATGGCCTCCACGGCCATTGCTGGAGCGCAGCCGCTTCATCATGCGGCCAGCCCGGAAAGATTGAAGACGGCGTTTACCAGCCTGAAGGCAAACCCAAATAGCCGAACAGCACAACACCACTATCTGACGGCCTTCCCGCACTCTTATAAAAGGTTTCAAGCCTACTTTGGGGCCGGCGGAGCGCTGGCCGATGGCAATGAATGTGACTACATCTTCGCGCTCTCTGCCGTACAGAGTCATCATGTCGCGGAAGTTGGCAGTCTGCTGATTCAGTTAAGCAAAGACGCGGAAGTTCAGGGTAATGCGCCCAGATGCCTGCACAATGTCATGGCGAATTATGGCAGCCATTTCACTAAATCTTTCGCCGCCTTCCTTCACCAGCTTTCACCCCAGCAACGCGGGCAATTGGTCAACTTTCTGGCAGACGTTGAATCGGCAAACTACCCTGAGTACCAGGCCATTATCCAAAACCTGAAAGTCTTGAACGAACCTGATCTCGCAAAAGAATTTCAGCAGGCACAGCTGGAACGGTCCAGACAATCTCACAAGTGAGCGCGCTAGTTTATTGCGCTTGATACGCGCAAGCCGGATGGCTAACTCCCAGCCGAAAGTGTAGATTGACCAACGAGACAACTCACTAGATGAACAGATCACCCGATCCGCCGATCTCAAAATCTCCCAGTCTCAAAATCCTCCTCTCCGCCGGCGAAGCCTCGGGCGATATTTACGGCGCGCAGCTCATTGATGCATTGCGTCAACTAGGCCCCGGCTCGACCTTCTTCGGAATGGGCGGAGAAAAAATGCGCGCGTCCGGGGCCGAGCTTCTGGTCCATGCCCATGAAGTCGCAGTGGTTGGGCTGGTGGAAGTGTTGACGCATCTGCCCGGAATCCGCAGGCGCTTCAAGCATCTAGTGGCGGAAGCCGCGCGCCGCAAGCCCGACGCCGCCATCCTGATAGACTTTCCCGACTTCAACCTGCGTCTGGCCCGCGAGCTGCATCGGCTGGGCATTCCGGTGTTCTATTTTGTTAGCCCGCAAATCTGGGCCTGGCGTATCGGACGCGTGAAGCAGATCAAGAAATATGTTCGCAAGATGATCGTGATCTTTCCTTTTGAGCAGGAGTTTTACCGGCGGCACGGCGTCGAGGTTAGTTATGTTGGCCATCCGCTGGCATACGCGCCACCGCCGCCGCAGATTTCACGCGAAGAGTTTGCGGCCAAACACTTTCTCGATCCTAAGAAACAGTGGATCGCGCTTCTGCCCGGCAGTCGCAGGAAGGAACTCGGGTTCAACATTGAGCGCATGTTGTGGGCTGCTGAGATGCTCAAGGACCAAAGTGGCGATTTTCAGTTCGTGATGCCTGTTGCCTCAACCCTGAACAAAGACTGGCTAGTGCAAAAACTTCGACACACATGGATGTCGCCCGTTGTGGTCGAACTCACAGATAATGCTCGCGCCACGCTCATGCACGCCCGCGCGGCGGTTGTCGCCAGCGGCACAGCCACGGTGGAAGCCGCGCTCTCTGGCACACCGTTCGTTGTCGTTTACCGGCTGGCTCCTCTGACCTGGCTGCTTGGCCGCCGCCTGGTAAAGTTGGACACCTTTGCCATGCCGAACCTGATTGCCGGACGAAAAATCGTACCGGAGCTGATTCAGAAGGGCTTCACCGCCCAAAACGTTTTCCGCGAGCTAAAAGCAATCATCCCTGACGGTCCAGCCCGCCAGCAGATGCAGTCTGACCTAAGAATCGTGCAACAGCGCCTGCGCGACACCCGGAACGCAGAGGCTCCAGCCCAGCAAGCGGCCAGGGAGATCCTCGTGGCGTTGAATCAGGGTCAATGAAACAGGGGCGTTGAATCAGCCTAACCCGCACTGAAGCTGTAAGATGGATTTGTCCCAACAATCTCTGGAACGGCTCTTTTGAAGTTGGCTCCGGTATGCTTCATTGGTATAAAGGCAGCTTTTCTGGGAGAATTTACATCTAACCTGAGTACCTTTCAGCATCTTTTGGAGAAATACATGCAAATCGCACGACGACCCCTGCGACGTGCCTTTTTATTTATTGGCCTGATCGCGTCCTGCCTGCCTGCTATCGCGGCTGACCGCTCCCGGGTAAGGGCTCAGGATTACGTGATCGACGCAGAGATCGCCCCCAAAACCCATCGGCTCACGGCGCACGCCAAGGTCAAATTCATGGCGATAGACGACGTCAATTTCGCCAGTTTCGACCTGAACAATGGCCTGCGCGTGACCAGGGTGCTTGATGAAAAAGGCAAACCTCTCACTGCCGAGCGTGTCACTCAGGACAACACGGTCCGCATCAGCTTTCCCGCAACCATGGCCAAAGGCAGCAGCTCCACGTTGACGTTTGATTATGAAGGTGCGCTTGCTAATGCCGAGGACAGTCCTGTCGAAGGCCTCAAGCTGGCTTATATCGGGGACGACGCGACCTATCTTCTTTATCCCGGACGCTGGTTCCCAGTTACCAACTACGGCATTGATCGGTTCACCGCCACCATTAATGTGACCGCTCCGGCGGGAATCACCGTGGTCGGCAGCGGTGGAACTGGCGCGGCCAAGCCAGCGGCGGCCGGCAAAGCCGTTACAAGTTTTACCTGGGACAAGCCCAGCTTTCCCGGAACCATCGTCGCCGGCAATTTTCAGGAGAGCTTGGTTGGGAGCGTAAAAGTTTATTTCAACGCTAACAAGAAGCAGTTCTCCTCCGCCTATGGCGAAACCGCCAACAAGGAACTGGAATACTTCAGTTCGCTTTACGGCCCTTCACCAGGCGGCGGGACGCTAAAACTTGTAGAACTGCCGGATGACACCGTGCCCATGTGGTGGGCGCCAGAAATCGCCGCTTTAGCCACGCGTGACATCAGCGAAAAGACGAATTACCGCTTTCTGGCTGACGCCATTGGGCACCAGTGGTGGGGCGCAACCGTTAGCCCGGCCAGCAAAGATGATTGGTGGCTGGTGGATGGCGGCGCGCGCGACTCTGAAATGCGCTACGTGCAAAGCACCGCCGGGCAGCAGGCTTTTGAAGACGCTTCGCGCGACATGGCCGTCGGCGCGCTTGCCTATGACACGACACCGCTGGGCAGCATCGGCAAATTGGATACGTTTTCACCGCAGTTCCAGGCGCTGGTCACCGACAAAGGCGGCATGATCTTCCATATGCTGCGCTGGGTGATCGGCGATGCCGCTTTTGACAAGACAGTAAAAGATTTCATGGCGAAGTATGCCGGCAAGTCTGCCTCAGTCGCCGACTTTGAAGCGGTCGCGGAAAAAAATCACGGTGACAAGCTCACTGCGTTCTTCGCGCAATGGGTTGACGGCACCGGCGCGCCTGAATTCAAGATGAAGTACACCGTCTATCGCGTGAAAAAGGGCTTCCGGGTGGTCGGCGAAATCACGCAGGACCTTGATCTGTTCCGCATGCCGCTGGAATTGAAGGTTGATACTGACGGCCAGACCGAAATGAAGCGCATTGAAGTGGTAGGCACGGATTCCGCTTTCTCGGTGGAGACGTTCGGCAAGCCGCGCCGCCTGGTGCTTGATCCCAATAACTGGGTGCTCAAGAACTCAGGCGATCTGCGTGTGCGAGTCGCTATTCGCCGCGGCCAGGAGCTCACCGCGCAAGGCAATCTTTCTGAAGCGCTCACCGAACTGAACAAGGCGCTGGACGTCAATAAAAACAGCTCGCTGGCGCATTACCGCATCGCGGACATCTTTTTCGCACAGCGCAACTACCAGTCGGCGGCGAACGAATTTCGTGAAGCGCTCAATGGCGACGGCGATCCACGCTGGACTGAGGTCTGGAGCCACATCATGCTGGGCAAGATCTTTGACACCACCGGCCAACGAGAGCGCGCCGTCAATGAGTATCGCCAAGCCATTCAAACCGGAGATCCCACGCAGGGCGCCATGGATGAGGCACGGAAATATCTCGAAAAACCTTACGAGCGTGAACGCCGCCCGAACGGGAACTAGCATCTTCTTTACCACAGAGAACACAGAGGTACACAGAGCAGCTCGTACCGACAAGACAGACAACTCTGTGGATCTCTGTGCCCTCTGTGGTAAAGGTTTATTGCAGACTTTTCAGGAAAGCCACAATCTGCCAGCGTTGCTGCTCCGGCAGCCGGGACCACGAAGGCATTCCATTCTTCATGCTGCCATTCTTCAGCAGCCATTCCAGTTCACCTGGAGTAGCCACGCGTATCCGATCTGAATGCAGGTTCGGACGGTTCTTCACCCCTGTGGCTTCACTGCCGTGGCATGACGAGCAATTCTGACGGAAGAGTTTCGCCCCCGCAGCCACTGCATTGGCCTCACTGTCAAACGGATTTTGCCGCGCGCGATCTCTTTCTGGAACCTTTGTCATCCACAGCCCGTCACCTCCGGCGGCAAAAAGCAGCGAAGCTCCCAGCATAAAGACCAGGGTTAGCGGTAGCAGAGGTTTTCTTACACCCATTGTCATTTCCCCTTCAGCCGTGAAAAGAATTGATTGATTTCATAGGCCACGTCAAAGCGCAACAGGAATCCATGGCTGTTACTGTTCAACCCGGCCGTCGGAGATACACTGAACGTAGGGCCGCTGGGCATATGAAAAGCCACCGTGGGAGCCAGATAGTGCGAAGTATCGTGCAGGCCAAAGTTGTCGCGATCGCCCAGGCCGCCGTAAAGCTCCGCTCCCATGGTGAAGTTTTCCCGGCAGAACCGGCACTCCTTAGCGCTGGCAGCCAGTGACAACGGACGGCTCACCGCAATGGCATAACCAAACTCCCAGGGATTACCGGCAAGGTTCTTTTCTGAAGTGAAGTTCTCGGCCAGATTCCAGCCTTTGAAATTGCTGCTCAGGATCAGCTTCAGCTCCACTTCTCTTTTCTTCTCGCTGCGGTCGTTTCTATTGAGGAAATCAGAAACGCCATCGTGCCCCACCACTGCCAGCAATGACTTGTTTGCGCTGTTGATGTCCTCAAATTCTGCATAGAGCACAGGGTTGATCCAATGCTCCTGCAAGAGCGGACGAAAGCGGTTCTCAAAGCGGAAGCCGGTAAACAAGCTGCTCTCATTTGCCGTTGTCTGAGAATCCAGGTAGAGCTCCGAGGTCCACCAGGTCTTTACACCATATTCAAGTTCAACCGAATTTCCCAGGAAAGCGTTGCCAGCGCGGGGAAATCCGCTGACAGACTTCGTGGCAAACTCCAGGTTCCCCGGCTCTTCCATGTGGTGTGTGTATGTGACAAAGTAATTTCCCTGTGCCTGCGCTGGCACCGGAGACGTCATGAGCGCCGCAAGAGATAACACCGCGGCAAGCGTGGCCCAGGGGCCGACGCAACCACTTCGCACGATGGATTTCACTAAGAGCAAACCCGGGCCCCTTATGAAATAGAGTGGCCTGCACTGGTGCGCAAAAATATAGGCTCTGACCAATATTGAGCAAACTTTATATAAGAAAATCTTCATCGCTTCACATGGGCCCGAGCGGCGCGTAAAAGAGCTCTCCATCCCTTCATTCCATTTTGAAAATGAAATTGAATTTCAATTTCAAAATCAAGAATTAGCAGTGTAAAACACTTCGGATTTTCGGGTCAATGTGGATCAAAGAAAGTACAGAAACATTACAAAAGAGAATGCTTGTTTAAAATGTCCGTCATGCCCAAGGAGAAGCCGCCAAATCCTTTGTTTCCGAAGATCCGCGCCACCATTGTGAAGATCCCGCGCGGCCACGTGTCCAGTTACGGCGCCATCGCTCGCGCCGCTGGCATTCCCCGCGGTGCCCGCATGGTCGTCCGCACTTTGGGCCAGTCCCACGGACTGCCCTGGCATCGGGTGGTGGCTGCCGGCGGCAGGATCGCGATTCCCGGCGAAGGCGGTCTGGATCAGCGTTTTCGTCTGGAAATGGAAGGCGTGAAGTTCAGCGGCAAAAAAGTACGGATGGCCGAGTTTGAGTTCAAGTTCCAAAAGAAAAAAACCGACAAGAAGGCCGTGGAGCGCAAGCGCCCTCGCCCGCGATAACCAGGCGCACTGGGGCAACTGTGCTCCACAAACACAATTCGAGTCTTTCGCGTAATTCCCGGCTAAGAGGTCCTTTATTCGTCACCAATAACAAAAGCCACCATCTTCATGGTGGCTTCCTCACTCAAGTGATTTGTTCTATGCTGCCGCCGCCGGCGACATTGATCTCTGTGCCGCCTGGTTAATGAATTTCCGCATCACGTTGGCCCACATTACTTTCTTGCGTACGGCGCTCTCTTTTACCGTGCGGCCCTGGGCAAACATTCCCAGCAGCGCCTTCATCTTGAAAACGCGCAGAATGGCTGCGTCGGACTGGCTCACGTTATAGGACTGAAGGAAATTATCCTGTATCTGCGCGGTAATGCTGCGATTGCAGAAAGGATACTTCTCC
>DASYKK010000294.1:0-8048 GCA_035995565.1 Candidatus Angelobacter sp. | reverse complement strand
CGCGGAATTCTTTGCCCCGATAATCAGCACGTCCATGTCAAAATACGGATGCGGATCTTTGTAATAGTGCATCACCTTGGGCAGGTCCTCGCCCGGTATGCCCAGATAGTTCGGACGGTCGTAATATCCCGTCGCCACCACAATCTTGCGCGCCACATATTGATGGTCATTGCCATGCAAGTCCTGCGTCTCGACACGGAATGCGCCGTCGTAGCCGGTCACGTTCGCCACTCGCTGATACTGACGCACGTCCAGCCGATAATGCTGGGCCACGTTGCGGTAATACTCCAGCGCTTCTGACCGGTTGGGCTTCTGGTTGGCCGTGGTAAAAGGGATGTCGCCAATCTCCAACAGCTCCGGCGTGGTAAAGAAAACCATGTTCGCGGGATAGTGAAACAGCGAGTTCACCAGGCAGCCCTTGTCCACCATGGCGGAAGTAAAGCCGGCGCGTTGCGCCTCAATGGCACACGCCATGCCGGTGGGGCCGGCGCCAATCACCAGCACGTCAAAGTGGTCGCCTTTGTGATCCATGAGATTTTATTTTACAGGGAGATATCGTGGTAGCCCGGTTTCGATGTGGAAGCCCCGGCCTTTATGGCCGGGGAAGGGGGCTCAGGTCGGACAATCGCCGCAGGTGCGGCACAAAGCGTTGATTCCCGCCTCGGACGAGACAAGTATCAAAGCACGACTTGAGCGTTTTAGCCGGGCGCGGAACGCTGTGAGCAAGGGCTGCGAATTCGTGCCAACAAGCGATATTTAACAATTCCTTCAGATCGCGCCCGTTAAATACACTTTGTGATTACCTCGTCCCTGTAGTAAAACAGCCTGTTCCAAAAAGAATTTTCATAAGGGTTAGATGATAAACAAGCCACCCATAGCTGGAGGTTCAAACGACAAAAAAAGGGTGCGCTTGTTCAAATTGGACAATTGTGTGGGACGGCTCTTTCAGTTAGACGCACTTGAATTCTTGAAAAGTCTTCCTGGAGAGTCTGCAGATGTACTTTTTTTGGATCCACCGTTTAACTTGAACAAAGCTTATTCGGCTCGATCGCCAAAACTGGACTCGAAAACTCCCGAGGAATATGGACAGTGGCTTTCCCGCATTGCTGCAGAATCGATTCGGGTTCTAGCACCCGGAGGCACTCTGTTCGCTTACCACATTCCAATATGGGCCTTTCGCCTTGCAACCCAATTTTCTTCTGATCTTAAGTTCTTGCATTGGATCGCAGTGTCAATGAAGAACGGCTTTCCTAGAGGTCGCAAGCTATATCCTGCTCACTATGCCCTTCTGATGTTCTCCAAAGGACCAGCGAAGCATTTCAGCCGGCCTAAGGTGCAACTTTCGTTGTGTCGACATTGCAAGAAAAGTATCAAGGATTACGGTGGTTACCGCGGAATCATCGAGCGAAACGGGGGAGTGAACCTGAGCGATTTTTGGGATGATCTTAGCCCAGTGAGACATGCAAATCGAAAACATCGAAGCCAAAATGAGTTGCCGGCAAAGCTTTTCGAGAGGATTTTCTTGATCAGTGGGGTTGAGGGCGGTGTGTATGTCGACCCTTTCGCCGGCGCGGGCTCCGGCGTCATTCAAGCGGCTTCCAACGGGATGAATTTCCAAGCCTGCGATATTGTTAAGGACAACTGCACGATCATTGCCGATAGACTCCAAACTCTGAAGAAAGCCTCTAAAAAGAACGGTGCACGATGAGATATGCCCATGCTGATGTAAGAAAAAGCTTTTTCCTTGACATGTTTACGCGAGACATCTCCTTAGAAGACTGCATTCTCGACCTCATCGACAATTCGCTTGATGCTTTCATTAACAGGGAAAAGCTCAGGATTTCGGATTTGATCTTTGACGGAAATCTGCGATCAGACCGCCTCATCAATGCAAAGATTGATGTATCTTGCTCAGAACGGCAGGTCAAAATCGTAGATAATTGCGGAGGAATTGATCGAGACCGTGCGCAAAATGAGGTTTTTTGCTTCGGGCACTTACCGGATGAAACTCCTGGGAAACTAGGCGCTTACGGTGTCGGGCTAAAGCGTGCGTTATTTAAGATCGGAAAAAAGTTTTCAATTGTCTCGCGTACGCCCAAGGAGGGATTTGAGGTAATCCTCAACACAGAGGAGTGGGCAGCAAAAGAGGAATGGAAAATCCCGATAACTTTTATAGATGGATCGTCATCCGTAAAAACGGCAGGGACATCGATCACCATCACAGACTTGCACGAAGAAGTCAAAATGCGGATGCAGGAAGGTGGCGTTCCAAAGCGCGTTTTTAGAGATGCGGCCTCGACTTACCCATTCTTTCTGGAGAAGTATGCGGATGTCTCGATAAACGACGAACCGGTCCCTGCGAATCCGATCCTAATAGGCCAATCGAAGGAGATCACTGCAGGCCGAGAACAGTTTGAAGCCAATGGCGTGAAGGTGACGTTAGTAGCGTCGCTTACTCCCATGTCTTCCAAAGCGAATACCGGTGAGCAAGCAGGGTGGAATATTTTATGTAATGGTCGAGTTGTCGTCCGAGCCGACAAGACGAATTTAACCGGATGGGGACTTGATCTTCCCGCTTTTCACAGCAAATACACCAGCTTTGTTGGCCTCGCGCTATTTGAATCCGACGATCCTCTAACACTTCCATGGACCACCACCAAGCGCAACGTAAACCAGGAATCAGCGGTTTACATTAGGGCAAAAGCCCTCATGGTGACCCTGACTCGGCCAATCTTAACAATGTTAAACGCGAGATATCCGAGCGAGCCGGCTGAAGTTGCAGAGATTCGGGATGCCGTGCATAACGTCAAAGGCGTCGATTTCAAGGAATTGGCATCGAAGCCGTCGGTTGGCTTTAGCTTCGCACCACCAAAGAAAAAAATAAAAAGAACTGCTCGAGTGGTATTCGACGTTGCACTAACCGACATAGAAAAAATCAGGCGCCACCTCCGCCGACCCGCACTGAGTCCCAGCGAAATCGGCAGGTTTGCTTTCGATCACTATGTCCGAACAGAGTGTGGCGACTGATGAAACAGCTTAGCTCGACATTCAAAGTTCAGTATGATCTGCGACCTGCAAAACAGGTCGAACGACGTATGCTGCTGGACGCATTTCAACGGCTTGGCGAGGCTGGCTTTCAAATAAGAGACTATCAATACACAGGGTTTGGCTCTGTTTATTTTGTTGATTTCATATTGTTCCACAAAATGCTGGGTCTACATAGATTGCTCAGTTTGGAACACGAACCAATACTTGAAAGTCGCGTCAGATTTAATAAACCGTTCTCTTGCGTGGACATCAAGATGCAGCCGGCGGCCGTCGAAATCCCCAATCTTTCGAGGGATCTAAAGCATATTCTTTGGTTGGACTATGACGGCATCTTGCGCAAGGAATTTATTGCCGACCTCAAATCGGCTTTGAACATCTTACCGGCGGGATCCATTGTCCTAATCACGGTTGATGCCGAACCGCCCAGAGCCGAGGATTTTGTTGACATTAATGCCGAATATTCTTCTGGCAAGGAGGTACTCGGACCAAAGCATTGGAAGGAATATTTTGAGCATCACGCTTCTGAATATCTGCCTCTTGGACAAAAAACAGACAGCTTTACACAATCAAATCTAGCTACTGTTTCAATTGCAATTCTCCGGGAAGCTTTCAAGCGTAGCATTCTCTATAGGCGAGATGTTAGCCTCCAGCCACTGTTTAATTTCACTTATAGAGACGGTCATTTAATGGTAACAATGGGGGTTATGGTCGCGGCACCTGAAGACAAAAGGCGTTTGAACGGCAGCACCCTCACTGAGGCGTCATATTTCAGGGCAAATTTCGATTCGCCCCCTTTCGAAATCAGGGTTCCGCGTCTCACGCGCAAGGAGCGTGTCTATATGGATTTTGCGATGCCATGCGCGGCAGGATGGAAACCAACAGATTTCGAACTCGACGACGCTACAATCGATGCCTATCGGGAAGTCTATCGGTTTTTACCTGCCTTTGCTGAACTTCTTCTTTGACGTGCTTAAGCATCAGGAACGGGCCTCAAACTGGCGCTTGTCGTATCGACCCCCCTGTGTTAAGGGCTGGCCAAGCAACGTATTTAACCCTTGACTCTTCGTTCCCTATTTGCTATAGTCGCTCTAACTTCAGACGGGAGCGGCGCCGACTGAAGCTATCTGCCACGCCATCGGCAGAGCGGGAAATCCCAGGCAGGGTCGACCCAAAAAGGCCTGCAACCTCCTGGTCTTTGGGCGTACCGTATGCGTCCACGGTCCTGTCAGAGAAAACTAAACTCCAAGTAGTTGTGTCCACAGGGCGGCCTCCGGCTCTTTGTCTTGCGCCTGCGGCCTTTGGCTCCTGCGCTATTGGTTTGCGCCGGCAGTCAGCGCCTGTCCATTCACGGGGATAGTGATGCCCTGATGAACTGGCTGGCTCTGATGATGACCCGGCGTTGCCTCTGGTTCGCATGCCATTGGCCTGCCAATAGGCCGAGCCTCGCCCAGCCCTGCCCGGCCACACCTCTGGAGCATTTTCAATGGAGGATGCAGTGACCAGAGACGAGATCATCGCCGTTATCCGGAAATACTCCAAAAAGCTGGGCCGCACCGCACAGCTCACAGAGCTGGTGAAATCCACGAAGATCAGCCGGCTCGCCATCCGAACGAATTTTGGCAACTATACCGAAGCCTTACGCGCCTGCGGCCTTGAAGGGCAAGGATATGGCTACAGGCTGAGGGTGAAAGACCTGTTTCTGGACTGGGCCAAGGTGGTACGGAAGCTGAGGAGGGTGCCAACCGTAGCCGACTTTGAATTGCATGGCAAACACAGCTACCGGCCATTTGGCAGGGTCTTTGCAGGATGGAAGGAGATACCCAACGGAATGATTGCGTATGCAAAAAGAGCCGGCCTGGAAGAGAGATGGAAAGACGTGCTGGATATTGCGGCGAAGCACTTGCAATCCAGACGGCAGCGTAGAAATCCCGGCGAGCCCAGGCTCCACAGCAAGCCACGATTCCTACCGAACCGGCCGATCTACGGGCCACCAGTAACGCCGACGGCCCTGACCTATGCCCCCACCAACGAGGCCGGGGTAATCTTTCTGTTTGGCGGGATGTGCCGAAAGCTGGGGTTTGCCGTGGCCCGTCTTCAGTCCGCCTTCCCCGACTGCGACGCCATGCGGGAAATTGAACCCGAACGGTGGCAGCCAGTGAAGATTGAATTTGAATATGAGAGCAAGAATTTTCTTCTGCACCAGCATGTAATTTCAGGATGCGACGTGATTGTCTGCTGGCGGCACAACTGGCCGCAGTGTCCGCTGGAAGTGGTGGAGCTGAAGTCCGCTATGAAACAAACTCTGCCGGAGGAACAAGAGTAGGAATTTTCACCACCGGAGACACGGAGAAAATCAAAAAAACTTACCGCGGATGAACACGGATAGACGCGGATCGATTCTTGTCATAGAGGACTTACGACGAGCGGGCTCCTTCAACGAGCAAGAAAATACGCTGTTTGTTGATCCTGATACTGCAGCGGAGCAGGTCCCTCCGGTCCTGCGAACAAGCTGAAGACAACGCTTGCTCACGGACGGACCTGTCGGGATGACGTTTATTGGGGGTAGGATTTTCGAGGGAGACACGGCGACACTGAGAAACCAAAACCTTACCACTGATGAACACGGATTAACACTGATGAAGGGGTTTCAGCGAAGGCGAAAAAATAATATTTACCCGTCTCTGGTTTTCTCCGTGTCTCCGTGACTCCGTGGTGAAGATTGGTTTTTAGCCGATAGCCACGAGAGCCTGTTCCACGTCGGCAATCAGATCCTCAATCGCTTCCAGCCCCGTGTAGAGCCGTACCAGGCGGCTGCCGTAGGCGGGGCGCTTGGGCGATTGGAGATCGTAGGTCATGGCCAGGCTGGTAACGCCGCCCCAGCTATAGCCGATCTTGAATAGCCGCAGCGCGTCAACGAAAGCCAGCACCTGCGCTTTGCTGTACTGCGGCTTGAAGACGACGGAGAACAATCCCGACGAGCCGGTGAAGTCGCGCTTCCACAGCTCGTGTCCGGGACAGGAAGGCAACGCAGGATGCAGAACGATTTCAATTTCCGGACGGCCGCTCAGCCATTGCGCCAGCGCCAGAGCATTCTGCTCCACGGCCTTGAGCCGCACGGCCATGGTCTTGAGGCCGCGCAGCGCCAGGCTGCAATCGTCGGGCGACGCGGCGAAACCCAGCATCTGGTGGGTCTCGCCCAGGCGCTCATATATTTTCTCGTCGCGCACCGTGACCGAGCCCAGCAACAGGTCACTATGTCCGCCAATGTATTTGGTGAGCGCCTGCATGGTCACGTCCATGCCAAGCGCAAACGCATCAAGATAAACGCCGGCGGCCCAGGTGTTATCCAGCACGGCCAGCACGCCGTGCTCATGCGCGGCCTGCGCGATTGCGGGGAGGTCCTGCACTTCCATGGTGATGGAGCCCGGGCTCTCACACCAAACCATTCTTGTATTCGGCTTGAACGCAGAACGGATGCTAGCGCCCGCGTCCGGCGGATAGTAACTCACCTCAACGCCAAAGCGCCGCAGCACGCCATTGGAGAACATTCTGTTAGGCCCGTAAATGCTTTCCGGCAGCAGCACATGATCGCCGGCCTTGAGCAGCGCCAGGTGGATCAGCGAAATTGCCGCCTGCCCGCCGGGAGTGATGAATGTGCGAAAGCCTTTTTCAAGTTCGCAGACGCGTGCCGCCAGCTCCAGCGTTGTGGGCGTGCCGTAAAGCCCGTAGGTATAGCCGATCTCAAACTGGTTCCAGCGATCACTAGCGGCGGCCGCATGCTCAAACACTACTGTCGATCCGCGATAGACCGGCGTTGCCAGCGCGCGAAAACCTTGAGGCACAGTGGCGTCAGAATGTATGAGTTTGGTCTTCCAGTCTTTAGGCTTCCAGTCTTTGCTGTTAGCGTCTTCCTTGTTGGCCATGGTGGAGATTGTAAAGCACGGCCTCACCCGCAACAGTGCGTGGAGTTGCTGAGATGCTGGCGCAGCTACTGCCAGCAATGCGGAGCCCAAATGATGCCGGCGCTCAAGAGGGGCGTTACAAATGTTCGGTGACGCCCGGGACCTGCCAGCCGTCGTATTCGCCGTTGAACTCGTCGGCAAGGAGGTCAAGCTCGGTCTGCAATGAGTTCAGATTTTCGATTGGCCCCGGCTGCCGGGCTTGCAGCTGTACTTTCTCCACTTCCGCGTTGAGGCTGACCGATTCAATCGTCCATCCGCGCTCTTCCAAGCGATGAGCAGCCCGGTCAGCGTCGCCCGGGTCAGGAAAAAAGAAATAATGGTCGAGCTGCGCGGCGTTGGTCAGCGCTTGGTCAAGCTTCTCGTCGGCCTCAGAGCGTTTGGGGCTGGGAGTGAGGAAAGATCGGATGCCTTCAAACATGATTGCCCTTAAATCATATAACGATAGTTCACAAGCAAGGTTGGTAGCGGCAGTCGCCCCGGCGCTTGCATTTCAGGACATCCGCGCATCACGTTATAATCACTAGTTTTGCGTCGCCGCGCGAACGCATACGCTCTTCGCACTCATAAAAGAGGGACACTATGGCCGAGCAATTTCGCCAGGAAAAAGATTCTATCGGGACCAAGGAAATTCCCGCCGACGTTTATTACGGCGTGCAGACCGCACGCGCCGTGGAGAACTATCCCATCTCCGGCATGCGCGCCAATCCCACGTTGATTCGCGCCATCGGCATGGTGAAGTATGCCGCGGCGCAGGCTAACAAAGAACTAGGCCTGGTCGATGACAAGCGCGCCGACGCAATCATGCAGGCGGCGAAAGAAGTTGTTGACGGCAAGTGGGACACGTCTTTTGTGGTCGACGTGTTTCAGGCCGGCGCCGGCGTGAGCTTTCACATGAACTCAAATGAGGTCATCGCCAACCGCGCCACTGAGCTGATGGGCGGCAAGCTGGGTGAGTACACGGTCCATCCCAATGACCACGTGAACTACGGTCAGTCCACCAATGACGTTTTTCCTACCGCCATGCGCGTGGCTACGCTG
>DASYKK010000293.1:0-3899 GCA_035995565.1 Candidatus Angelobacter sp. | reverse complement strand
CGGCTGGCGATCCCCTTGGGTTCGGCCCTGACTGCGTGCAAATTGCTGATCTTCAAACAACTTTTCTATTCTTACGAAGGCGGTACAAGCTTCTTGACTACTTCTCGTGCTGTCTCGCGTCCTAAAGCATCTTTTACGTATTCACGAAAGATAATGGAATCGCTGGTGATCTTTTCTACGCTTCCCTGGAACACCTGATCGTTCTCTCTCAGGAAGTAGGTTTTCTTGACGCTGTTGGCGACCACTGCCATCATCTTGCCCGACGTATCTTTTACCGTGCCTTGCAACACCAGTTCCGGAATCACCAGGCACCGCTTGCCGCTGGTGCAATTTGGCGCGGGCCTGCTGATGCCATCCTTGGAAACAATGGGGCTCACGAATGGATCCCGGCGCCCGTGTGACCCGAATGCCCTGACAGACGGTCTTGGCTTTTCAGCCGTTTTCGTCGATGCATCCTGTTGCGCTGTTTGTGACGGTTGCGCCTTGGCCGGTGGTTTTACTGCTGGTTTTGCGCCGGACTTAGCCTGGTTCGCGCCGGCATTCTTCGCCGCCGGGACTGGCTTCACGGCGATCACAGCGGGCGTTTTCGCCGCAGGAGTTTTTGTAGCAGGCGCCTTCTTTGTGTCGGTCGTTGCCGATCCGGTTTTTTTGGTTGCCGTTGATTTGGCGCCATTGGCTACAACGGGTGTGGGCGTTGCCTTCGCCGGGGTTGCAACAGATGGCTGCGCTTTCACCGGCACGGTGGTCGTCTTGACCGTGGGCTTGGCGGCTGCACCGGACGCGGTACCGCCCTTTAGCGCCGGATCAGCCTTAGGAGCACTCGTACTGTTGCTTGAAGACTTGGCCGGTGTTCCGGCATCGGACTTCTGGCCGCTGCTGGCCGCTTTCTTCGCTGCCGGCTTGGTTGTGCCGCTTGTCTTGCCGGCGGCGGCCGGAGTCGGAGTGGGTGTGCCCGTGGGCTGGCTATTGGCGCCGGAATTCTGCGCCGTGGCCATCGTCGCCATGGCTGTTGCAAGCGCAAGAATTTGTATCAGCTTCATCGCAATTCCCTTTTGTGCACTCTTCATACTCAACTCTTTACGGCTTCGCCGTCGGAGACGGGGCTGGTTGACCCGCCTTCACCGGCATCTGAGTCGGCTGTTCGTCCGGCTCGTGGCTAAAGAATGTTGTTGCCGTGCAGCTGGCCAGTACGGTTTCGCCGGGCGCATAGGTGTAAGAACCTTTCACCTTGGCCGCGCTTCCGCTCTTGGTGTTTCCCATCTGCATGTTGCCTACGTTCACGATTCGCTCCAGTTCAGCCACACGCTGGAAGAAATTCAGCACCGAGTAATATGGCCCGTCAATATCGATGGCAAACGGCACTTCACTGTAGAACTCTTTGTTGCTCACCGGCATCGCGGTATACCGCCGGATCTCAATGCCCGACGTGGCTGCTGTGTCATGCAACAGCTTGATGAACTGGTCAGCATCCTTGTCTTCCGGAACGATCCGCTTCTGGATTTCAAGCTGCTGCTGCAGGATCGCCATATTGCGGTTCACCTCGGCCAGCTTCGGCTCGAACATCTTCAGCGTCTCATTCTCCGCCTTCTTTTCCTTGATCTTGGCGTCGAGCTGCTGGTTCGCCTGATACATGGGATTGAAATAGATGTAGTAGTAGGCTGCGCCCACCATGGCCGCGGCAAGGAACAGGATTCCTGCCCGCGCTCCTAACGACATTTCTCCGAATTTAGCCATATACAAACCGTCCCTGGTGGATAACTGCTTGGTTACGACTTCTGGGGCTTCACTTTGAAGCCAGAATTCATTTCACAAATCAATTCAAACTTGAATGCCTGGACTTCCTTCATTGCATTGTCCTGGGCCGTTTCTTTGATCTCGACCGTCTTGAACGCGCCCGTCTTTCTCAGGTTGGCCATCAGGTCGGCGACCGAGTTCGGACTTAATGCCATTCCGGTAAAGTTCAGGGTCTTGCCGTCGTTGGTCATGGTTTCCAGCCAGACAGCATCGGTGCCGTTGATGGTGTCAGCCACCAGGTTCAGCAGATCCACCGGACCTGACTGCGCGGATTTAAGCTCGTCGATGACCCGCACCCGGCGTTCGTACATGTCGGCCTTTCTCTTGCTGGCTTCGTACTTCGCCTTCACGTCGGCTAATCGCTGGTTTTCCATCACTGCTTTTTGCAGGCTCTTTTCCAGCACATCATGTTCGCGCTGCACCCACATGTGGGCCAGGCCGATCAGCACAACCAACGCGCCCGCAAAAATCAGGCCCAGGATAACGGTGCTCGATCCCTCACCGCCTCCACTAGAGGCTGCCACCGTGCTGGCGCGGCGGCCACCGCGCGTCTTCTTCGGAACTCCAAGCAGGTTGATGCGAATCATAGGTCTTCAAAGCTCCTAAGGGCCAAACCCACCGCAACCGCGAGCTGTCCCGGGTTCTGTTCAAGTATTCCGTTTTCTGTCGAATCGACCGGCGGAATGATCCGCTGGAACGGATTCAATATTTCCACCGGCAAGGAAAACTCCTGCCGCAAGGCTTCCACCAGGCCGGGAACGCGTGACGATCCGCCCGCCAGGTAAATGCGCTCAATGTGCTCGCCGGACGCCGTCGCCCGGAAGAAGTCAAATGTCTTCTGGATTTCGAGCACGATAATTTCCGTGACTTGTTGCAGGATCGGCAGCTTGGCGTCCTCGCTGACCGTTCCCACTTTCCGGCCGAGTTTCAGTGACTCGGCATCATCAAAGCTTAAGTCCAGTTCTTTCTGAAGCGAATCCGTATACTGGTTGCCGCCTACGCTTACGTCACGGGTAAATAGCGGCGTGGCGCCTTTCACGATGTTGATGTTCATCACGCTGGCGCCGAGGTTCAACAGGGCCACCGTGGTATCGTGATGCGGCTGATAGTTGTATTCGTAGCAGTTCTGCAGTGCAAACGCGTCAATATCCACTACGGCAGGCGACTTGCCCGCGAGCGAAAGCACGTTCGTATAGTTCAGGATCTTGTCTTTCTTTACCGCCACCAGCAGTACATCCATCTGCGGGCCGGTATCGTCAGGATTCAGGATGTCAAAGTCCACGTTCACATCAGCAATATCAAAAGGTATGTGCTGCGCGGCTTCCGTGGTAATGCTTTCCGCCAGTTCGCTTTCGCTCATCGGCTGCACGCTGATTTTTTTCACGATTACCGAGTGGCCACTGACTGATGTCGCCACCGATTTCGTTTTAATGGCGTGCTCGGCAAAGATTTTGCTGATCGCGCTGGAGACGCTTCCCGAATCGACGATCATGGAGTCCACCACAATGTCGCTGGCCAGCGGCTCTACGCCCAGGTGTGAAACCACAATCTCGCCCTTCGAGCGCTTCAGTTCGATCGCCTTGATGCAACTGGAGCCGATGTCCAGTCCCACAATCGATTTTGCTGATCCTATTCCAAACATGCCGTCCCACCTTAATTCTTGATTTCTGTCTGTCTCCCGGGTGTCCCGGACTTACCGCACTGCCGCCTTGGCCGCTTTCGGCTTTTTCTTGGCTCCGCTCATGTTCATCGTGCTCTTCTGTTCCATCCATTGGTCCAGAATCGTCTTCTTGAACTTCCAGCGGTTCCCGAGCTTGAAGGCAGGGATTTTTTCTTCGGTCACATATTTGTACAGCGTGTCCGGACTGACCCCAAGGTACTGCGAGGCCTGCCGGATATTCATTACCTCACGCGAATCTGCCGCCATAATGTGTAGCCTTTCCACAGTGAGTTGATGGCCTTCGTTGAGGCCTGTGGAGAAATCCTTGGTCTTCTCGGGGGGGAAAACTTCAGGTCGAAGCGAGTTATATCCGGCTTAAAAGGCAAGGTCAATAGGTAAGTTCCGGTTTTCTCCGGTGTTTGGGGGGTATCTTTGGGGCTAGTAC
>DASYKK010000292.1:0-3950 GCA_035995565.1 Candidatus Angelobacter sp. | reverse complement strand
GCCGGCGCCCATGCTGTATCACGCCTCGCACGCAATGACCGCACGTGGGCATGGGCCTTTGTTGTTTCCCAGATGCTTCTTGGGGCAGTAATCCTGTTGACGCTACCTCTATGGAACCACGTCCCGGAACTGTTTAACGTGAGCATCATCCGCGTGTTCCAACTAGACATGTTGATTGTGTCTGCCCTGGTGTTCACCCGGATGATATACGCCTGTGTGACTGGCTTGCGACGCCGCTGGAAGGAGATAGCCGCCGAATGCCTGATCCTGGGATTTTTGTTCGCGCGGAACGCGCCGCTGCTGCCAAGCGAGAACTCTTATTTTATTGCTACCGAAGCGTACCGGTTCTTTATCGCATTTGGCTTATTGATCGTGCCGGCGATTCTAATGGGGGTGGCATTCCCTTCACTCCTGAACCTGCTGAACCGGGTCCGCAGCCAGGCTGGTCAAAGCGTGGGCGGCATCTATGCGGTGAATACCATCGGCTCCATCCTGGGTTCACTTCTAGCCGGATTTGTACTGCTGCAATGGCTCGGTTCCTATGGCCTGCTGCGGATGGGGGCCGTCATGAATGCTGCCCTGTCATTGGCCTTTTTTGCATGTCTGGTCCCCCGAGAACGGCTTTCCCATAAGCTGGCAGCCTGGGGCGCGTTCGCAGCCATTCTTGTTGCGGCGTTGCTCATGCCATCGGCCTGGGATGTCCGCAGTCTCACTCGAGGAACCTACGTCTACTTTGCCGAGGGTTGGATTGCCGACAAAGTACTCTCCAGCCACGAGGACGTACAGGGCGGTCTGACAACAGTTGTTCAAAACGGCCCTACTCGTACTCTACTTACCAACGGCAAATTTCAGGGAAATAATAGCGGCGAGGTAGGAGCCCAAGTCCGCTTCATCATGATACCGGCGTTGTTTACGCGCGCGTTTGATAGAGCGCTGGTCATCGGCCTGGGTACAGGCAATTCACTGAAGACGCTCGCAGAGTTTCCGTTCCGGCGCATTGATGTGGCTGAACTCGCGCCTTCCATCGTCGATGCGGCACGCAATTGGTTTTCCGACGTAAACGGTGACGTCATGGATCGTGATCCCAGGGTGCACCTCGCGGTCACTGACGGGCGCAACCACCTGCTGCTGTCTCAGGACCATTACGATCTCATCTCCATTGAGGTGACATCCATCTGGATCAGCGGTGAGGGCGACATTTACAACAAGGAGTTCTACGAACTTTGCAAGGCTCGTCTGACCCCGGATGGTGTATTGCAGCAGTGGGTGCAAGTGCATCACATGAAACCCAGGGACTTTTTTGTCGTCCTCAATACTGCGGCAAAGGTGTTCCCGCATGTGGCGTTTTTTCTGGGGCCGGAACAAGGTTTACTGATTGCATCTTCCTCACCTCTGGAAATCGATTTCCAAAGGGTTCAGGCATTGGAACGTTCGACTGGAATTCTGCAGCAACTGAACGCTATCGGAGCCCATAGCATGTTTTCCATGCTGGGTGAGGTAGTCATTTACGATCAGTCCTACCGTAAAGCACTGACGCGTCTTTCCCGGCAGTTCGAGATCCCCGAGACGCTGGTGTCTAGAGACGTATTTCCATACCTGGAATATCACACACCGAAAGGCAATATCGTACCCGGTGATTTCCTCTTGGATGCGTGGTTTTTTCTTCGACTAACGCCGCCAACCTTACCGCCCGATCTCACTCTGCGAAACCTCAGCAACTCAGAAGATCGCGATCTTGTTTTTGGGCTGGCGTATGAAGATCGCGGGGACTTTGTTGCGGCCGTGCGCCATCTGAATGAGATCCGCGGAAAGAACCGTGCATGCGCGCAGGCAGAGATCGCATGGATCAACGCTAGAAAGCTTCAAGCGAAGCTCCGAGATCGTGCAAACTTCCCTGTGCCGTGGAAGCGATGCCTTTGACACATCCGAAGATAATCTGCATCCATCTGACTTCTGGGTGCGCGAAGACCAGCATCACTGCATTCGTAAAAATGCATTCACCTCCCGGCAATAGTAAACAGAGCGGCAGTTCAGGAGCCGCTATAGCCAGCCTTTCATCCTCGCGATGCGTGCAGCCTCAACCCGATTGCGAGCGCCCAGCTTGCTCATGACCTCGGAAAGATAATTGCGGACCGTGCCTTCGGACAAATGAAGACTGGCAGCGATTTCGGTGCTGCTAGCGCCATCTGCCGCTTGACGCAATACCTGGCGTTCGCGGTCGCTCAGAGGATCAACTTCCGTCCAGGCTTCAGTCGATAGTTCAGGATCGATCACGCGAAGCCCTGAATGCACGCGCCGGATAGCATCAGCCAGCGCAGCAGCGGGAGAATCCTTCAGCAGGTAGCCCGCGGCGCCGGCCTCCATGGCGCGGCGCAGATAGCCTGCTCTTGCAAAGGTGGTAAGGATGATCACCCGCGATGGCGCGCTCAGCCGCTTCAATTCAGCGGCGACTTCCAGGCCACTCATTTCCGGCATTTCAATATCGGTGAGCAGCAGGTCGGGCTTATGCTGCAGCGTAAGCTGCAGGGCTTCTTTGCCGTGATGGGCCTGACCAACGACGGAGATGTCGTGCTCGATTTCAAGCAGAGCGGCAAGCGCCCCCAGCACCATGCTCTGGTCTTCGGCAATGACCACGCGGATACTCATAAGATTTCCAAACGCGACTTGACCGGCAAGGTAATCACGAGCCGCGTACCCGACGAGACTTCACGCTGGAGTTTGCCGCCGAGCGATTCCACGCGATAACGCATTCCTGTCAGCCCTATCCCTTCCGGAGACATGCGTCCACAGCCATCATCTTTGATTTCCAGTTCGCATCCACCTTCCACAGGACGCAAGCGCAGACCGCAATAGCCGGCCTTGGCGTGACGGATCACATTGGTGACAGCTTCCCGCAACGCCAGCGCCAGAACACTTTCGTGCGACGGCGGAATGTCAGCAGCCGCAAAGTCGCATTCTACAGTTACGCCGGCCGCCTTCAAGGTGGCAGTGGCCTGCTCCGCCTCCGCCTGGAGGCTGAGAGAATGATAGCCCCGGACCGTGCTTCTTACCTGAGCAAGTGCGTCTCGGGAGATGCGCTCTACATCTTTGATTTCCTGAACGGCTCGCGCTGGGTCTCTTTCCGCCAGCTTGGATGCCAGCTCCGATTTAAGCACAATCACCGAGAGCGTGTGTCCCAGCACATCGTGTAAATCACGAGCAATGCGTTCCC
This sequence comes from Candidatus Angelobacter sp., assembly GCA_035995565.1. Taxonomy (GTDB): domain Bacteria; phylum Acidobacteriota; class Terriglobia; order Terriglobales; family Acidobacteriaceae; genus Angelobacter. The sequence continues at coordinate 739 of DASYKK010000292.1, read as the reverse complement.
GTTCCGCGACCTTGGCCAGATGCTCGACTTCTTCCTGCGCCATCAACAGTTTTTTGTTGTCCAACCCGCGTTGCCGGAAGTGAATGTTGATGGAGCCAACCATAAGAGAGAAGACTGTGGCCGGAATCCAGAAGTAGGGGGATAGACGAAAGACCAGCGTCTCCAGTCCAATTGCGACCAGCACCAGCGGCAGAGTGCGTACCGCGAAGCGGGTGTCTCCGGTCGACGCTACGAAGGCGGCCGCATAGATAAAATAAACCGACGCACCCGGGTTCGTCGGAGCGGAAACCATGCCGAGCAAGATGATCGCAGCGATGATCCAAAGCAGTTTCTTACCTTGGATCCAATAACCCCAAAAGTACAGGCCCAGGAAGATGACCATGCCGGCTATCGTGGGCGCCCAAAACATGGGTGAGTTCTGGCCGCTCGCGTATCCGAAGAACGGAACGCTGGCCAGATAAACGAGCCAGGCATAGGGGGTCCAGCCGATATCCTTGTTTTTGGGCAGCAGCCGCATAGATTTTCAGGCGTTCACTTTCACATCATCTCGGCTATAGCCCCGGAGTGCAAGCAAAAGAAATACTACTGTGAACGCCACCAGAGCTGCCACGTGTATCGCCGCGCTGCCAGGACTGCCAAAGCCAACCTGCTTTAATCCAAGCTGGCCCAGGTGGTACGAGGGCAGGAATGGCGCAAGATGTTGTAGAAATTTAGGCAGTAACTGCAAAGGCAGCCACAG
>DASYKK010000291.1:0-2852 GCA_035995565.1 Candidatus Angelobacter sp. | reverse complement strand
TGTTGCACCGCCGTGATGCTTCAATGCCTTCTGCGCTTCATGTTCTTCGTCGGTCCGCAGCCCCTGGATTCCCAGCACCGCATCCTGCGGGCGCCGGTATCCTTCTTCTTTGATAACCAGCTTCTGCTGCCACAGGGCGTTATAAAGCGCGTAGCGCTGCTGGATGGTCGTATAGCGGAACCGCTGGGCATAATTCATGCGATTGCCGTCTGAAAACTTTTTCAGGAGGTTCTTGACCTTCCACTCGACATCAGCTGGCGGTTTCTTGGATCCTCCGCCAAAATACATGTCATACTCAATCTTCAGCCGGCGAAGCTGGTCTTCGAGCAAGTTGAGTTCGTCATCAATCGCCAAAGGGCAGCTCCATTTCCAAATTTAAAAGTCCAGCGAGCTCGTATGGGAGCATCTCAGGCGGAATATACCATAGAGAGCCCGCTGCTCCTACGTGCTCAAGGTACAGGCCGGGCACCCGCACTGCGGTACTTTGCCGCCCAAAGCGGCCTGCATACTGCCCTATGGCGATTTTATGCTTCCTGCTGGGCCAACCTGAGAGAGAGACGTTTCATCATCCCTCTAAAGTGCATCTAAGAATACGTCATAAGAAGGACTAATTATGCTTCCTAAGGTCGTCTCCAAAAATCGAACCCGGATCGTTATTGCAGACGATCACACCGTTTTGCGCGAATCCCTTGCTGCCCTGCTTTCCACACAAGCCGATTTTGTAGTGGAAGGCCGCGCTTCTAACGGTCAGGAGGCCCTGGCAATCATGAAGGAGCATCCGCCGGACGTGTTGCTGCTGGATCTCTTTATGCCCGATGGAGACGGTTTTGAAGTCCTGCGTACTCTGGACCGCGCCGGCAGCCGGGTGGCCGCGGTAGTGCTTACAGGGTCAGACAACGAACTTGATTACGCTCAAGTGGTAAAGCTGGGCGCCCGTGGCCTGGTGCTTAAGAGCGATGGTCCGGAAAAACTTTTCGCCGCCGTTCGCACCGTAGCCAACGGTGAGTTGGCATTCTCAGACGAGCTTGCCCAGCAGGTTCTTACCACCATGACGGCGGAATCCAAAACCTCCGCCAATACCATGAGCCGCCTCTCCACTCGCGAGCGCCAGATTGCCTACCATGTGGCCCGGGGCATGAAGAACAAAGACATTGGTGAAGCGCTCACCATTAGCGAAAACACTGTCAAGCGCCACTTGCAAAGCATCTTCACCAAGACAGGCGCGCGCGATCGCCTGGAATTGGCAGTGCTGGCTCTAAGCGAGGCGAGCAAGGCAGCATAACAGCGCTAACAATCCGGCACCCGATTACCGCAAGGGGCGCCAAGGACGCGAAGAAATCAGGAGTAGTTCCGCAAAGATACTGGTATCGGAGTCGGCGACTCGTTGAGGGCACAAGACCAACACACTGTCTTTGTGACTTTCGTGTGCATTGCAGTTTTGATTTTTGGCTGAATGCTGAAAGCCAAGTGCTTTTTTTACTTCCCCGCGCCCGCCGCCATTTTCTTCACCATGGCCAATACCAGCTTGCGATCGCTGTCGTTCAGGCCCATGGAGTAGCGACGAATCTGGGTCAGAAAGCGCACCTCGTCCTCGGTAAGGGGCGGGAGGTGTTTAGTGTTGCCGTTGGAAAAATGGTCCGCAAAAAACTGGCCCAGCGGCAATTCCATGGCGCCGGCAATTTTGGAAAGTGTATCCAGTGAAGGAATGGTGTGCCCATTTTCCACGCGGGAAAGGTAGCAGCGCAAAAGCCCGGTACGCTTCTCAATGTCACCCTGTGACATGCCTTTTTGCAGCCGATAAGTCCTGATTGTCTCGCCAATATTCATGCTGGAACCAGCTTTTGGATCGTTCGTTCCCGGGGTTGCTGGGATAGTAACCAGATGAGCAACTTTCTGCAAGCACATTTTTTGTCAAATAGAAATCTACCTGTCCGTGAATCCCAACTTTTACTGCCCAAATATGGCTCATCGGAGCCGAATTATCTTGCGCGCTATCAAAAGCCGGATATTTACCACTTAGATATCGTCAGGCAGCCCGAACCCCTTGGTTATTCGTCCAGTTTTTCCCGACCAACCTGGTCCCTGCTCGCTGATCTTGCTTTATTTTCCGGCGCCAATGCCAATTCCATAAACAAAGTTTGTCCGACCGGGGTCTGGTAATAGGGGTCGGTTTCCACGAATCCCAGTTCGCGATACAGGGCAATAGCGCGGTCCATTTTGCCTGCGATCGTGTCCAGTCTCATCCGCGAATAGCCGGCTTCGGCGGCATCTCTGATGATCCGTTCCGCCAATATGCGGCCAATCTGGTGGCCGCGAAACTCAGACCGCACATAAAGTCGTTTCATCTCGCACAGCCCCGGTTCTTCGAGAGCACGCAAGGCGATCACGCCTGCCGGCTTTTCATCCCAAAGAGCCAGTAGAAGGCGGCCTGCCGGCGGTGAGTATTTGCCCGGCAATGACCTTATCTCCTCATCAAAACCCTGGAAGCAAAGGTTAAATTCCAGCGATGCCGCGTATTCCTCAATCAGTTCGTGTGCGGTGCTAATGTGCTCGGGCTTCTCTGCCTGGAGAATGGCAAGCATGGGTTCTCCTCCCGAGTGTTTGATTCCGGATCCGCCGTGAAGGAGTTTTTTTAATAGCAGGCGGTACGCGGCGCCCTGGGAAGCTCTGCCCTAGCCCATCAGCATTCCGCCATTCACCTTGAGCACATGCCCGGTGATATAGCTTGCCTCTTCTGAGGCCAGGAAGCGGACTGCGTTCGCTACTTCCATGTCAGTCCCGGCGCGGCCCAGTGGGATCATTTCATTGACCTTGGACTTCAAGTCCGCCGATAGCGCTTCCGTCATGGCCGT
>DASYKK010000290.1:0-5769 GCA_035995565.1 Candidatus Angelobacter sp. | reverse complement strand
GTTGAATACGCTGGCCATCGTCGATCAAGTGAATCCTTTGCCTCTTCTGCTGGCCAGGGAAGCCATTAACGCAGCGCAGGCACAGGCCCAAAAGGACAAAGAGGCGGCGCAAAAGTTAGTGGAAGCCGCCAACCACGAACTGGAGCGGGCCATGGAACTCGGCTACACAGCCGAGGACTCGGATTACACCGCGTTGCAAGATGAAATCAAGAATCTCCGCAAGCAGCTTAAAGGAACCGAAGACACAACTTCTTTGTTCTCCAGAATCAAAGAGAAGCTGGGATCATTGACGCGGCGGCAATCTGACAAACAGACCAGGTCTGACGGGCAAAAGCAACCGCAGCAACCGCAGAAGGCTGCGTAACTGGCGCAGATTGGGAAGCGTTGCTCCCCAATCAATTCCTGGGCGCCGACATTACCCGGCGCAAAAGGTCAGGCGCCTTCAATCGCCGGCAGGTTTCCTCAAAATCCGGTCGTGGGCCTTTCCAGCAAAGGTCCTCTATCGAATCAAATACCGGAGCATCCAGTCGAAGTGTTGCCAGCGTACGAAACAGCAAGGCATCGTCCCATGCACTGAATAAAGACTCAGATAAAGCCCGCGCTTTTTTGATCGACGGATGCCACGCGTGCCAGTCCTTCGGGATATCTTCAAGATGCGGGTACTGGGCTAAGACAAGAGTTGCAGCTTTCAGGCCCCATCCGGCCACGCCGGGAAAGCCATCGGCGCTGTCGCCGACTACGGCCAGATAATCCGGGATCGATTGCGGCCTGAAGCCAAATTTTTCCACTACGCCCGCTTCATCGCGCAGGACATCGCGCCGGCGGTCAAGCTGGACCACTCTGTTACCTGCGACACACTGGCTGAGATCTTTATCCGGCGTACAGATCAAGACTTGCCTGACGCGGTCATCATCGGCTGCTTTGGCGGCGGCCGAGGCCAGCGCATCGTCGGCTTCAAAATAAACTTCCGGCCACACCATTACGCCCATGGATTCCAGCGTTTCTTCAAGGATGGGAAACTGAGAGAGCAACTCCGCGGGCACGCCTTCACTGGTTTTATAGCCCGGATACAAGTCATTGCGAAAGGATTCGACTACGTGATCGGTGGCAACGCCGAGGTGGGTTGAGCCCTTTTCAATCATCGACAAGACCGATGTCAGCACACCACGAACTGCACCAACTTCCTGGCCTTTCGTGTCTTTCGCCGATGGCACAGCGAAGAAGTGCCGGAACAGTTCATACGTTCCGTCGATCAGGTAAACATCCATGAGTAAGGGATTATACGATCCAGCAATGGACATGGTCCGGGTTGATATGGCGAACATGGTAAACCAAGCGGCCGGTAGCGACGATACGTTCGTTACTTCGCATTCGATTGGTAAAGTGCTATCGTCTTGCGATGGCACGTGACGCGGGGATATACGTTGAGATTCTGATTGCAAGCGACGTCGATGAGATCTGGCGACACACTCAAGTTCCCGAGTTACATGATCTTTGGGATTTGCGCTTCACCGGAATCCAATATTTGCCCAGACAGTCAGAAATTGAGGCTCAGCGATTCCTATATTCAACCCGGATCGGCTTTGGCCTGCATATTGACGGTGAAGGCGAGAGCACAGGCACAAGAGAAGACGTGACGGGCGTTCGCACTTCGGCGCTGAAGTTCTGGTCTTCCGATACAAAATCATTGATCAAAGAAGGTTCAGGTTACTGGCGTTATGTGCCGACCCGCGACGGAACCCGGTTCCTGACGTGGTATGACTACCGAACCCGTTTCGGAGCAGCGGGCGGAGTGATAGATCGGATATTGTTTCGACCCTTGATAGGCTGGGCCACAGCATGGAGCTTCGATCGACTGCGGCTTTGGATCGAGCGAGGTATTACTCCCCAGGCCAGCTTCCGGTTCGCCTTGATTTCCGCCTTTGCCCGGCTGGGAATCGCGTTTATCTGGCTGTGGCAGGGTCTCATGCCAAAGATCCTGTTTCCGAGTCTCGATGAACAAACAATGCTGGCGGCAGCCGGGTTGCCAGTCTCTTGGTTGCCATTGATTGGAGTCATGGAACTGCTCTTCGCTGCCGCGACGCTGGCTTTGTGGCGATGGCGCGGATTGTTTCTTTTGAACGTTCTTGCCATGGTGGCCGCGCTGGCCACGGTTGCTTTGACCAGCCCTTCTTATCTTGTGACTGCATTTAACCCCGTTACATTGAACATAGCAACGATATTGCTTTCATTCATTGGCTACTTCGCGGCAACGGATCTTCCATCCGCTTCCCGCTGCTTGCGCAAGCCGACTGGAGAATCCAAGTGAGATCCATCTATGAGCAGGTGCTGGGCTCCGACTTTGCCCGGCTGCATCCGGAAATTCAACGTCGGTTTGGTTTTTCCAGCAAGGACAACACTGCAGCAATCGGGACCGGGGTGATGGAAGAACTCTGGCATGGACCGACCTACACGCTGCCTTTTCTGTATGTGGGGGCCTGGCGGAGGATTATGTTTCCGGAGAGTGGGAAGAACATTCCCTTCGAAATTGCGAATTACGCCTATGTGGACTCTTTGGGCAGGGAAACGGTGACATGGCTTCGCACCTTTCACACGAAGCGTCCTCGCCGCTTTGACGCCTACATGATTAACAGCGAAAAGCGGCATTGCATTGTGGACTACCTTGGAACGCATCAACACCTGGCGGTCGATATCGATATCAAGGTTGACCCAAACGGCGGGCTGCGGTTGCGGTCGGGCGCGCAACGCTTTTACGAGGGGCTCCTGGGTTTTACCTTCCCGATGGTCTTTTCCGGCGTCGCCGATGTTTGCGAATGGTACGACGAAGCTCAAGGCTGCTTTCGCATCGAGGTTGTCGTCAGCAATCGTTCCTGGGGACGGCTCTTCGGGTATAAAGGGAACTTCCAGGTAAAATGGCTTACTGTTCTCCCAGGTGATATTCCCAAGACCGTTCTGCCGCGACGAACCGAAAATCGCGAATAATATTCAGCTATTCGAAAGTCTATTTTTAAAGGCTTATATGTGAAGCTCTGAGTTCGGTCCACAACAATCAGCTCAGCCTCATTTACCATGGATGCTGCAACTTCGAACTTCTTCTATGGTTAGCCTTAAAGACATCCAAAATGCCCGTTCCCTGCTCCACAACGTTGCAGTGCGGACGCCGCTGGTTCTGTGCAAGCTGCCCGACGAGCGACAGATTTTCATTAAGCCAGAGAACCTTCAGCCCATTGGCTCTTTCAAGCTGCGCGGCGCTTACAACAAGATTTGGGCGCTGACGCCGGATGAGCGCCAACGCGGCGTGGTGGCGCATTCCAGCGGCAATCATGCGCAAGGTGTGGCTTTTGCCGCGCGGGCCCTGGGCGTGAAGGCCACCATTGTAATGCCGTCAACTGCGCCCAAGGTGAAGCTGGACGCGACGCGCGCGCTGGGAGCAGAGCTGGTGCTGGTGGGGCCGGCAAGCGAAGACCGCATCAGGAAAGCAGAAGAACTGGAAAAAGAGCGCGGGCTGATTCCCGTGCCGCCATATAACGACGAAAAAATCATCGCCGGCCAGGGCACGATCGGGCTGGAAGTTCTGGAGGACATGCCAGCGGTTGAGCTGGTGCTGGTTCCGATTGGCGGTGGTGGACTGATCAGCGGCGTTGCCACGGCCATCAAAGAATCGAATCCCAGGGCGAAGGTGATAGGCGTGGAACCGGAATTTGCCGCCGACGCGCAGGCGAGTTTCCGGTCAGGAAAGATACAATCCATCTCTGGCGAAAGCGCGGCACGCACCGCCGCGGACGGACTGCGATCGCAGAGCATTGGCGAGATCAACTTTGAGCACATCCGCAAATATGTGGACGACATTGTCACCGTGACGGAAGATGAAATTCGGCGGGCGATGCGGCGGTTATTGTTTTCCGCGCGCGTTCTGGCCGAGCCCAGCGGCGCCGTAACCACGGCGGCAGCCATGTTTCACGCGGAAGAACTACCGGCATCTGGCAAGACCGTGGCGGTGCTGACCGGAGGCAATATTGAGCCGCAGCTTTTTTCTGACATGCTGCTGCAAACCGTGTAGGTAAATCGGTGTACAGTAAAACATGGTGAAGCACTGCAAAATATTTGGCCTTTCTCTCCTGCTGACTCTCGCCAGCGTGGGCTCTTCCGCCGCCGTCATGTCTGCCGCGGAAAAAGAACACGCGACGCTGATTCGCGAAGAATCTCTTTATGGCTCAGCCAGGGCGAATGCTGAGAAATTGGCGCAGGTGGGTCGCGGCACTGCGCTCACCATCCTGGAGCGCAGCCAGGCTGACAATCAGTCCTGGATCAAAGCCTACGTTTCGCTTGAGCAAGGGACTCAAACCCGGGAAGTCAGCGGCTGGCTGCCAGCCAGACCTTTAGTAACGGCCTCCACAGCGAACGGCGATGAAATCGTTTTCGGGCAGGCCGTGGACTCGGAGCGGCAGGCAGAAGAGCGTGGCGGACGCAAAGGCGCTGCCGAAGACGCTTTGCGCTTGTACTCCAGGGTACCGGAATTGTTTCCCGGATCACCGCTGGCGGCGGAAGCCATGTGGCGCGCCGCGGACATCCGCTGGCAGCTGGCTAAGGCAGACTTGGTGCGGTCGGTCAAGCCTCTGGACGACAAATACCTGAAAGAGGTCATTGCGAAGTTTCCACAGTCGAAGCAGGCTGAAATGGCTGCGTATAACTTGCTTGAGAGCCAGATGTGTCCGGAATGGCGCGGCATGGCCGAGTGTCCAACAAAAGAATCCACGCTGTACGAGCAGTACGCGCATGAGCATGCGCAGTCGCCCAAGGCGATGGAAGCTTTGTATAACGCGGCGTGGCGGCAGGCGGCGCTGGCCGATATCTACCGCATTAACAATGAGCGCGACAAGAGCGATGCGGCGCGCAAGAAAGGCGTCGGGCTGGCGCAACAGGTACAAAGCCAGCAATCAGACCTCGACTGGAAGCCGCGAGCGGCAGATTTGATCTATAAACTGGAAAAGAAAATCCCGATCTATGGCGCGGGAGTGGTGGAGGCAGGAGAAACGAAATGAAGCTGAGAACAAGCGCGCTTCTGCTGGCCATGTCTTTTTTCTCTTTGATCATGCCAGCGCAACAGAAGGAACAAGGCACCGTCATTAACGAGGTGCAGATGTATGTTTCGCCGGATTTAAATGCGCAAAAGCTGGCGCGCGCCACGCGAGGAAGAGACGTGCCGCTGGTGATGGAGCGCACCAAGATCGGCGATCAATCATGGGCGCACGTTCTGATCATCGTAGACGTTGACCGCGAGCGCGAGACCAACCGACAGATCACGGGATGGGTGCCCAGCACAGTCGTGATCAGCACGGCCACGCCGAACGGCGATCAGATTATTTTTGGCGAGGCGGTGGACTCAGAAAACCAGGCAGAGCAGCGCGGCGGACGTAAACACGCGGCCGAAGACGCCATGCGGCTTTACTATCGGATTTACGATTATTGGCCCAACTCGCCGCTGGCCGGCGAGGCTTTGTGGCGCGCAGCCGATGTCCGCTGGCAGTTGGAAAAAGCTGATGTGCGCCTGCGTCCTTCATCGCGCGAGATGAATCCCGATCTGCGGACGCCCATCGACGATGAGCCCATGAAGCTGGTGATGAAGAAATATCCGCACACCAAGTGGGCCGACCTCGCGGCCTATGATCTGATCGACAACAAGCTCTGCGGATCATGGAAGGGCGAGACCAAGTGTCCGGAAAAAGAATCAGAGCTGTATGAGAAATATGCGCGCGAGCATCCGCAATC
>DASYKK010000289.1:0-10910 GCA_035995565.1 Candidatus Angelobacter sp. | reverse complement strand
GTTCAAACGGATGATCTCAACCGACTCCGGCCGGCTGAAAACCCGATTTGGGAACATCCTGTTGGCCAGGATTCGGACCCCGCCAAAGACGAAGCCAAACACAAGGGCGGCCAGCACGGCGATGACACATAACATCATCAGAGCGAAGACAAAACCGGCGCGATCTTCTCCAGGTTTGGGCTTGGTCGGCTGGAGTGGCATCACATCAGCGTCATAATTCACTGAAGCGAGAAGAGACTGTGCTTCGTCGGTGGGTATGTTGCCGTTGACCGCCACAACATACGGGCCAGTGCGCTTGAAATAAAACGGCCCGCCTGTAAGTGAAGCAGCTTGCATAGCGTCCATACGCTCTCGGGCAATTTGCGGCGTGGGATAGCCCACCAGAATCACCGATGCCTCGCCCTGTGATGTGCGGTACTTGCCAATGGCCACTTCTGCACTCTTGCTGAAATCGATAATCTGAGCGGGAATGGGAACGCCCAGACGGGCCAGCGCCTCCGGGCCGATAATGTATCGGCTGGTGTTGCGCAGCAGAGATTGTGAGGGAAGATTCGCCGGGAGCGTGGGCAGTTTGCCATTCTCGGTGGTCAGGCGCGGGAGCGCGTCAGCAAGTGAGCGGAGATCAGCGCCGGACATCGCACTGAGATGCTCAACCGACACATCGACCAGGATATTGCCCTTGAAGAACAAAATCCTCGTGTTGCTGGAAGCGCCGCGATCGCCAATCTTCTCCACCTGCATCTGCGGCTGGACGTAGTAGGTGAATGCTCCAAAAGCGCCTGTGGCGTCATTGAAGCGAGCGGCCTTGATCAGCATTTTGCGGCCGTTGCGGTTGTAGGTGGCGGTTTCCAGATCGGTAAACCCATATTCTTTGAGCACCGGAGCGTCAGTTGCGTCAGCCGCCACCGGATCTCTGGAAACCTTCACACTTGGGGAATCAAGACGCCAGCCGCTGAAAGAAAGCGGCAAGGGGCCAGATGGGCTTTTGGACTGGCCAGGCGCGATGCCGGACAGAACAGCAAGCAAAAGGAACAAACGCGGACACGTCGACTTAAAAAAGGCAGGCACCATCACTCTAATTAGACACCATGGGGTCCAGGAGAGATTCTAAACGCTTTACGGCAAATGGTGGCGCATGGCTCCGAGCAGACGGCATCTGGCACCCCACTTTGGAGGGAACGGGCAGGGGAAATCGGGTAAACTAGAGGGAATGGCAATCATTCAGCGCAGGAAGAGCGTAACAGCAAAAATTGGCAATGTACGCGTAGGCGGCGACGTGCCCGTGATCGTGCAGTCGATGACAAATACTGACACGGCGGACGTGCAATCCACCGTTCAGCAGGTGGCTCAGTTGGCGCGTGCTGGCTCGGAAATGGTCCGTGTGACGGTGAACAATGATGCCGCGGCCCAGGCTGTCCCGGCAATTTTCGAGGAACTGGAAAAGCAGAACATACACGTTCCCATCATCGGCGACTTCCACTATAACGGGCATCTTTTGCTGACCAAATATCCTGAATGCGCTCGAGCCCTGGCCAAGTATCGCATCAATCCCGGCAACGTGAGCGTAGGCCGCAAAAACGACGACAATTTCCGTGCCATGGTCGAAGTGGCCGTAAAGAATGACAAGCCGGTTCGGATTGGCGTGAACTGGGGCTCGCTGGACCAACAACTCCTCACCCGCATGATGGACGAGAATTCCCGCAGCGCGAACCCGAAAGACGCCCGCGAAGTCACCATGGACGCAATGGTTGAAAGCGCCTTGCGGTCAGCCGAACTGGCGGAAGAATTTGGCCTGCCACACAACTACATCATTCTCAGCGCAAAGGTAAGCGGCGTTCAGGACTTGATTGACGTTTACCGCATCCTGGCTGCGCGCTGTGACTATCCTCTCCATCTGGGTCTGACGGAAGCCGGTATGGGCGCGAAAGGCATTGTAGGCAGTGCAGCCGGACTGGCAGTGCTGCTGCAAGAGGGCATTGGCGATACTATCCGCGTGTCACTTACTCCGGCTCCCAACGGCAATCGTGCAGAAGAAGTCTTTGTTGGTCAGCAGATTTTGCAGTCGTTAGGAATCCGCAGCTTTACTCCGCAGGTCACGGCCTGCCCCGGCTGCGGTCGCACTACCAGCACTTTCTTCCAGGAAATGGCGGAACAGATCCAGACCTATCTCCGCACCAGCATGCCCGTCTGGAAGGGTAAGTATCCAGGGATCGAAGAACTGAAAGTCGCTGTGATGGGTTGCGTGGTCAACGGACCCGGCGAATCCAAGCACGCCAACATTGGTATCTCACTGCCCGGAACGTTTGAAGAGCCCAAGGCGCCAGTGTTTGTTGACGGAAGACTGATGACGACGCTGAAGGGCGACCATATTGTCGCTGAATTCTTTGACATCCTGAACGAGTACGTTGAAGCACGTTACGGTTCAGTCAAGAATGCTGAAGTAGCCCGAGTCTGAAACGAGCCGCTTCGCCCCGTTATTATGCAAAGACAGCTGGGCGGAGCTTATAGTTCAACCAACTCCCGCCTTTACGCCGCCAGCAAGCCGTAGCCGATCGCCAGCCACGCGCCGAAACCAACCACTACCAGTCCAATTCGCACCATGGTGTTGTCCACGATATTGTTCCACTTAGCATCCATAACATCCTCCAAAAAATCTGTTTGTTCTCGTGCTGCAATTGTTTTGACGATGTTTGCAGCTCTTGGTTAGTAATACGTCCCTCAGCAAAATAGGTTCCGTTTGTAAAACTTTTTTTACAACTTTATTTGCGTACTTTTTGATGACACTGCTGTATTTTCGCCGTCTTATAGGTATTCATTCTTTTCTCTCTCACCCTGATGGGAGCGAAGTGGAATATCAGAACCGGCGCACGATGCGAAGCATCTTTTTTGCATGACAAGAGAGGTTCAGCGCAAAGTAAGCCGGCCTGTTATCCGTTTCGTTCCCCCAGGGTGATTAAAAAACAGCAGCTCTGGCCAGCAGTTTCCCTTCTTTGCAAGTTCTCATCCAACCCCCAGATCGCCATTTCTGAAGCCAGTCGGAGTATTTCGTATGCGTCTCTATAGATTTGCGGAAAAGACCGGCCTTCGCACCGAAGCGGTTAAAGAACGCACGTCACCCTGGAAACTTGGCGGACTAACGCCGCTGCAATTGGTGAAACGCGTTTACCACGAGATCGACGAGGATGAAGTATTCACCCGCTCGGCCGCCCTGGCGTACTACTTCGTTTCCGCACTGTTCCCGATGATTTTTTTCCTGATGGCGATGCTGGGCTTGTTTGCCAAGAGTCATGACCTCCAATCCAGCCTGCTGAATTACACTGCCCGGTTCATGCCCGAAGATGCTTACAGATTGGTACAGAAGACGCTGCAAGAGCTTACCAACAGCAGCACGGGATTCAAACTTGCCTTCGGATTGGTGCTTGCGCTCTGGTCAGGAGCGGGCGGAGTAGTTTCCATCATGGATGCTCTAAATCGGTGCTATCACGTGAAGGATACCCGTCCGTTCTGGAAGCAGAGACTGATTGCATTAGGGTTGACCGTGGCGATTGCGGCCCTCACTATTATGGCCCTGACCATCGTTCTTTATGGAGGTGACATTGCTAACTTCGTGGGCGCTCACCTCGGATTGAGCAATGTGACCGTGATCGCATGGCGCATTCTCCAGTGGCCGATTGCCTTATTCTTCGTTGTCTTGTCTTTTGCCCTACTCTATTACTGGGGACCAGACACAGAGCAGAAATGGCAGTGGATCACCCCCGGCTCAGTTGTTGGTGTCGCAGTCTGGATCGGCGCTTCTTTGCTCTTCCGTGTTTACCTGCACTTCTTTAACAGCTATAGCAAAACCTATGGATCATTGGGGGCCGTAATCGTGCTTCTGCTCTGGCTCTACATTTCCGGACTGGCAATCCTGGTGGGTGGAGAGATTAATTCAGAAATCGAAAATGCCGCTGCAAAGCGCGGCCATCCTGAAGCCAAAGAACCGGGAGAAAAAGCTGCCTGAGCTCTTGAACACTATTTGCTGAGTCATTGTGCCGACAACCTGAACTCTTCGTGACGTGCTATTGTTTGGCCGGTCGAAATTCAGGAGGTTAGCTATGCTCTCTGCCAGCAAACTCATAGGGTTCGTTCCGACCAGGGATTCGAAGCGTTCGAGAGAGTTCTATGAAGGGAAGCTTGGCTTTCAATTTGTGAGCGACGATCAATTTGCGCTGGTCATGCAGGCCGGCGAATCCATGATCCGAATAGCCAAAGCGGGCAACTTCACACCTGCTCAATACACCGTTATGGGCTGGGAGGTCGCCGAGATTGAAGCCATGGTGAAATGGCTCGGCGGACGCGGCGTTGCGTTTGAAAAATATCCTTTTGTCCAGGACCAGGAGTCAGGTATCTGGACCACGCCGAATGGAGATAAAGTTGCCTGGTTTAAAGATCCTGACGGGAATGTCTTATCCCTAAGCCAGCACCAGCACTGAACAGCACTTATTTCAGCAGCATGATTTAGGCAACAGGCATTCTCTCAGCCACCGGGTGAGCAGTAGCGGGCGCCGTGGTCAGCGGAAGCCCGATGGTGATGAGCAGACCGCCATTCACATTTTCCGCTCGGATGGTGCCACCGTGGAGTTTGATGGTCCGATCCGCGATGGAAAGGCCGAGACCCACGCCTCCGCTGGAACGTTCCCGCGCCTCCCCCACCCGATAAAAAGGCTCAAAGATATGTTGCAGCTCGGACTCGGGAACTCCCGGCCCGTGGTCACGCACCGTTATGACTGCGTTATCTAGCCGCGTCGTAAGAGAAACTTCAATGGCGGTGCCTTCCGCGGTGTAGCGAATTGCATTGCGAATTACGTTCTCAATTCCACTGCGCAAAAGCTCGGATGAGCCGCGCACGCGGCACGGCGCCAACTGAAGCACTTTTACGTCTTTGTGAAGAGGCTTGGCTTCATAATTGGCGTCGTCAATTACTTCCTCCAGCAATTCTTCTAACGCGATCATTTGAGGAGGTACACGCTCAGCCCCGCTTTCCAGGCGCGTAAGGGCCAGCAACTGCCCCACGAGGGCATTGACGCGCTCAGATTCCATTTCAATCCTGTCCAGTGCTGCTTCTCCCTTGCCTGTAGTACTTTTGCGCGCCAGTTCCAGCGCCACAGTCAGGCGGGCAAGAGGCGAGCGTAGTTCATGCGAGATATCAGCCAGAAGCCGCTTTTGCGAGGAGATGAGCGCGGCAATGCGCTCCGCCATGTGATCGAATTCCCGGCCCAGGTCAGCCAGTTCGTCATGCCGGCTGCCGAGTTGCGGCGCGACGCGCGCTTCCAGATTTCCCTCTGCAAAAGACTGGACCACGGACTTCAACTTCTTTACCGGCGATGTGAGATAGAGGGCCAGCAGGTAAGAAATGACCCCCGCCGCCAGAATACTGAGCGCAATGCCCAACGGAGGCAGCCCACGGAAGACATAGGGCTGACGCAAACGCGTCACAAAGATATAAACGCGTCCGCTGGGCGCAGTCACGGGCCTGCCCCATGTGATCCTGCCCAGCGCTGTGACGTGCGAAACGTGTTGGTTAGTTCCCTTGATCTCAGCAGCAACGCTCGCTGCTTCTGCTGCCGTGGGCGTGGTCAGAGCCTTGCCATCGCCATCAAACAGCTCAATCTCGGTCCCCGCTTCCTTCAGCGATCGATTGACGTATTGTTCAAAGGCTTGCGGGCCTTCACTGTCATACACCTGCACTGCCGACTCTGCATAGAGGTTTAACGCCTCGCCCAGAGCACCGCGTCTGCGTTCGGGATTGGGATCCTGCGCGAAGGAAAACCACAACATCAGGTTCAATGTCCCAATCATGGCCGCGGCGGCCAGCCAGAAACAGAAAAATATCTTCAGAAACAGGCTGCGGTATTTCACTGCTGCTCTCCCGGAAGGAGATAGACGTAGCCGCTGCCACGGATTGCCTTGATGCGTTCCTGCTCGCCATCATAAGGCCCGAGCTTGCGTCGGAGATTGCTCACATGCACGTCAATGCTGCGATCCATGGGAGACATTGGCCTGCCCAGGGCAGCCTGCGTGAGGTCTTCGCGGCTGATGATTTTGCCCGGACTGCGCAGGAAAGAATACAGAAGATCGAATTCCGCCCCGGTAAGCGCGATTGGTTTTCCGTTGCAGGTGACGCTGCGCGAATCCGGGTGGAGATCAACACCGGCGAGGTGCACCGGCTGCGTAGCCGCAGTCGTGCCTCCGGTAGAGGCGCGGCGCAGGATTGCGCGCAAGCGAGCCACCAGTTCGCGTGGATTGAAAGGCTTGGGCAGATAATCATCCGCTCCGAGTTCCAACCCCAAAATCCGGTCCAGTTCGCTGCCGCGTGCCGTCAGCATGAGCACCGGTACCGCGCTTTTTTGCCTTAGCTGCTTGAGCACGTCCAGCCCGCTCATGCCTGGGAGCATTACGTCCAGGATCACGGCCGAATAGTGATTGGCCAGCGCTTTTTCCAACCCGCCAGGGCCATCATGGGCCGCGTGCAGGTCGAATTGTTCGCTCTGGAGATATTCCTCCAGCAGCTTGCTTAACTCCGTGTCGTCGTCAATGAGCAGGACTGGAACCATACGTTGTCACCTTAAACCCTGTAGACATCGAAGCAGGGTTAAGAATCGTGAAGGAATCATACTACGCGAATTAACAACTCATAACTTTGTTTCTTCCCGCGCCGGGTTCACACTGGTGGTAGCACATTGCGGGGATTCCCGACGCAGGCCGGGGTGATGTAGCTGCCAATCAAACTGTAATTAGGAGATGGTTCATGAACAGGAAATTTATCTTGATCGCCACCCTTCTACTGGCCTTGGCAGCAGGCCTGGCGACGACCGCTTTTGGGCAACATCGAAACGTGGGTTTTGGCCGCCACGATGGTTGGATGCTGAAACATATGGCCAGGCAGTTGAACCTGACAGAAACCCAGAAAACACAGATCAAAGGCATCATGGCTGAGGAAAAAACCAAGATCAAGCCGATGATGCGGCAACTCCGCCAGAATGAGCAGGCGGAGAACGCAAATGTAAACGGAAGTTTTGACGAAAACCAGGCCCGCGCCTTCGCCAACAAACAAGCGCAGTTGATGACTGACTTGATTGTGGAGAAGGAACGCACGAGGTCGCAAGTCTATGCCTTGCTTACTCCAGAGCAGCGGCAGAAGGCGCTTCAACTCATGCAGGAACGCCAGCAACACCGGCAGGAACGCGTGAGTATGAAGAAGCAAGCAGAACAAAAACAGCAATCAAAGTAGGATCTCTCCTTCTCCTCCCTCCAGAGGTTGCGGGCGGCAGCAATGCCGCCCATTTTTTTCACTGTGGTTCTTCTTGCAGGAAGAGACAAATGCCATCCCAGCTCTGGGACATGGAAGCAGCTACTTCGACTTTGTCATCATTCTGCGGCTGCGATTCCTCACGTGGCGTCTGCCGGTTGCGGTGATGTCCAGCGGAGGCTTCCTCGATAAAGTCGTTCAGTTTTTTGGAATCGACTTTTACCTGCAGGACAACCGCTTCACTGGACTCAAGATTCACCAACAATACCTTCACATCCTTGCCGAGGTCCTGGGCGTAAATGTATGTGCGCTCGCCGCTGTAGCGGTCCCAGCTCTGGACCAGCGGCTGCCAGCCGGAATCCATGGCGGCACGGACGATTTCATCAAACCGCGTGTCAGATGCAGCATTGGCGAACGACTGGTTCTCAAAGATGGCGCCTTTCAAACTCTTGACGCCGGCAAAATGCCAGAACTTGACCGTGAATCCGGCCAGGCCCATCACGAAACGGTGCTGGCGATGAACGCGATAATTGGCCTCAATGTGATGCACGATCTTGCCGAAGTCGTCCTTGGCGAAGGCGTTCTGCGCTGGCGCAAGAAGCGCAGCCACCATGAGCCCGCATACGAACGTGAACCGCTTGCTACTCCTGATCATGGCCGCTCTCCTTCTTTTGTTTCGGCTTGTCAGAGTGTTTTTCGCCTGGAGCAAGATGGCGCTCCAAAGATGCCACTTTGTCCATCGGGACCTCACCCACAAGATTGACGACCGTAAGTTCCCTGGCCTCAGCCACTAGAATCACCACGCCGCCAACTTTGTCACCATTCTTGAGGACATAGATTTCGTTATACTCGTTCCGGCGCTTCTCAATGCTCTGGACGATCTTGGTCCAGCGCGGCGAGGTCAGCTGGGAGCGGATGGCATCGATGTCGCCTTTGCTGTACTGGCTGGCTGCGTCAAACTCAAAACTCTTGACGTAGATTCCCTTGAGATTTTTGATAATCGATTTGAGCTGCTCCACATCCTTGTCTTCGGCATCGACCTTCTCAATCAGATTCACGGCAAACTGAAGCAGCGATCCATCCAGCGTTACATCAGTTACGCGCGCAGCTTTTTCGCTTAGCTTGTCCAGATTGGCCAGTTGCAGCTTTGCATCCTGGCCATGACCGCGCAGGGCAGAAAAGCACAGCAGAGCGGCAATTAAAATTTGGGTTAACTTGCGGGTGGCAAGGTTCATAAACGCTGTCTCCTGATCTTCTCGTTCGGTTCTGCCTGCAGTTGAGCGTGCTGCAGAACATGGTTCATCTTGGCGCGAGCAATCTCCAAAGCCATGATTGCCTGGTCGCGGGCGCGTTCCGCCTCTTCCAATCGCTGCTGATTTTCATGGGCAATTCGAATGTCCTCGCGGTGGCGATATTCCGAGTACTGATAGCCGCCAATACCAAATGCGAGAAGCAGCACTGCTGCGACTGCCATGGCCCACGCCGGGCGATGCATCCACCAGGCCATGAAAGATCCATTGGTCTTCTTTTCGGGCTTGGTCAGCGCCGGCTCGTTTTCTGACGCGGACTGGTTTACTCTAGCCATCACCTGATTGATAAAGCCTTCCCCTGGATCTTTGCGCTTCAACGCTTCACGAAGATCGTCTTCAGAAAAATGCATATCGAACCTCTCGAATCTTGCGCGTGAGCCCTTTGCGCAGGTCGGCCAGTGAACGATGTAGCGTGCTCTTCACCGTGTTCACCGGGATTTCCAGGACTTCTGCGATCTCGGCCGGGCCCAACCCTTCTTGAAATCTCATAATTACCACCAGCCGCTGCTTTTCCGGCAGCGTTGCCAGGCTTTGCTGCAGCCGCTCCAGCAGCATAGGGTCGGCATGCTTGGAAGCCGCCATCGGTTCCGGCGCTTCTTCCAGGGCCATCTCACGGCGACGGTGTTTCTTTCGTCCCTGGTCAATGCAGCGATTGGCCGTTACCCGCCTCAACCAGTACGTCAGGTGCACCGGAGACTGTATCCGATCGATACTTTGAAAAAGCTCCAGAAAAACCTCCTGCGCCAGGTCTTCCGCCAGAGAGCGGTCCTGAAGGAAATGGTAGGCAATGCTGAAGACCATTCCCTGGTGCTCGCGCACCAGGTCGGCAAAGGCCTGCGCATCACCGGTGAGAGCCCGGTCAAGCGCCAGTTTTAGCCGGTCATCTTCAAACGCCGCCGTTTGCTCCAAGTGCCCTCTCTTGAACAGTTATACGTATCCCTGGTGAATTCGGGTGCAGGATTCTTGTTAAGCTAGAAGAATCAGGAGGTTGAGCGATGGTCGATGCCAGGTCTTTTGAGTCGGATTATCTTGACGAGGTTCGCCGCAGCTTTCGCGGCTACAAACGGCTTGCTGATGGTGGCCTGGTCCAGCTTACCGATCCTGACTTTTTCAAAGCCCCGGACACCGAATCGAACTGTGTGGCCCAGATCGTGAAACACGTCGCCGGCAACCTGCGCTCGCGCTGGCTGGACTTTCTAAGCACCGACGGCGAGAAGCCGGACCGCAACCGGGACCTGGAATTTGTTCTGACAGAAGCTGATACCCGTCCTGACCTGATGCGTCGGTGGGAAGATAGCTTCAAGATCGTCTTCGAGAATATTGCTTCGCTCAAACCACAAGATTTTGTAAAGACTGTGACAATCCGCGGCGAGCCACATACCATCCTTCAAGCCATTAACCGCAGCGCGATGCACACGGCTTATCACGTGGGACAAATTCTTTACGTTGGCAAGCACCTGCGGGGTTCGGAATGGACAGTGCTGAGCATTCCCAAAGGCAAGTCTGAGGAATTCAACGCGATGAAGCCGGAAGATAGAAAAGTGAAGCTGCCCAATCGTCCTTGACGCAACGTGAAAAAAGAGGATGATAGCTAATCCGCAACAGGACGCGGCCAAAAACCTTGCCTCACAACGCCCAAGCTGAAACCAAGCTCGTCCGGGGACTATCGCTGACCGATTCCATTCTCCTGCTTGCGGGCGGCATCATTGGGTCGGGCATTTTTCTCACTGCAAAAGATGTGGCCGTTAACACGCGTTATCCCTGGCTTTTTCTTGCGGTATGGGTTGTTGGTATGGGCATGGCGCTGCTGGCGTGTTTCGCATTCGCCGAACTGGGAGCCATGTTCCCCCACGCCGGCGGCCAATACGTGTACATGCGCGAGGCGTACGGCGATACCGCAGGATTTCTCTACGGCTGGATGTACTTTACGGTGAGCGCCACCGGTACCGTAGCGGCGCTGGGTGTGGGCTTCGCGACATATTTGGGCCAGACATTCCCCACTTTGCACCTGGAGCAGACAATCCTTCCGCTGCGTTTCGTTGATATCACCCGCGGCCACCTGATCGCCCTGGCCGCCATTGCACTGCAAACGCTGATCAATATTTTTGGGGTGAAGAAAGGCGCCGTGCTGCAGAACATTGCCACCTGGGCCAAGTTCGGCGCAATCGCTATTTTCGTGGTGGGCGGATTGCTCCTGGGCCACGGATCATGGGACCACTTTCGCCACTCGCTTATTCCCGCCGGCAACGAACACGTCTCGATCGTTGCCGCGGTGGGCATCGCTCTGATCGCGGTCTTCTGGGCCTACGATG
>DASYKK010000288.1:0-6246 GCA_035995565.1 Candidatus Angelobacter sp. | reverse complement strand
AAGACCTTTCAGGCAGCCTGCCAACGACGAATATCCAGGGTGTGATTCCCGGCAAAGATATGGACATGGGTCTTGAGCCGAGTGATAGCGGCTATGTCTTCCGCCGTCTCACTGACTTCGATGTCTGGCATACCGATGGCGCTGGCAGTGTGCCTTACACGCCGATCGCGCCCACTGTGCTGGGAGCCAACGCTGGATACATCGAAGGGGTGCCAATCTCGGCCACGCTGCCGACTAGTGGTCAGGCGTTGGTATATGACACAGCTTCCGGCATGTGGAAGCCAGGCACGGTGAGCGGCGGTGGAAACTTCGCCGGCGCGGAAACACCTGTTGGTGTGATCAACGGCGTGAATGCAGTGTTCACGCTGGCAAATACGCCGATTGGTAGCAGCCTGCAGCTCTTCAAGAATATCGGTCTAACGGTTGAAGGCATCGCTTACAGCCGGGCCGCAAACGTTGTGACCTTCAATGCCGGATACATCCCGCAAACCGGTGACTCATTGGTCGCGTTCTACAGATTCTAAAAAATGAAAATCTTTAAACTCATACTCTCGCTGGCGTTGCTGTGTGCCTTTGCTAGCGCGCAGAAGCTTGATCTGGCCACACAGACGAAAGGTGTGCTTCCAGGGGCGCAAGGCGGCCGCGGTGACACCTCCAACGGAGTCTTTGGTCAGGTTTTAATTGGCGATGGTGCGGGGCACTTCGCGCCAGGCGATCCAATTGTCAGCTTCAATTACGCCAACCTCCTGACCACGCAGCTCGCGACCGGGACTGTAATTGGCGCGGCAACCAGGCTTTCGACGTTCGGCGCATTCGGCACCCTCTATGTGACGTTTGCGTCGATCACCGGATCAGGCACTTCCTGCACTGTGCAGCTCAAGAATTACGATTCGCTCGGTAACGCCATCAACAACGGAGCAGCCATCAGCGTCACGCCGGCGAATGGCACCACAACGTCAGCGGTTAGTCCGTCGCTGGCGCTGCAAACCGCGGCGCAGATGTCTGCCACATATGCGTGCTCGGCGTATCCCACTGGTGGAACTATCACGGTGGACTTCGTTCCCGCCATCAGCGTGGGAATTGCCGGAACGGTCAATGCAGCAATCTCTAATTTCCCGGCAAGCTTTTCGGTTTCCAACTTCCCGGCAACGCAGCCGATCAGCGCTGTTGCGCTGCCTCTGCCCACTGGCGCCGCTACTGCGGCAAATCAGCCGGCATTGGTGAGCGGCAGAACTCCGGTTGATCCTTCTGGCGTTACCTCACCGATCTCCGCCGCTTCGCTTCCATTGCCGACTGGCGCCGCGCAGGATGCAACGCTGACTGGTGGAACGACGAAGGCCATCAATCGCGGCGGCGCCAAGGGATCGACCACCGCGGCGGACGTGACCTCCACGGCTTCCGGTGCGAATCATCAGGCGCTCGATGTCGCACAATATGATGCCAGCGGCAACCAACTTGGACTGAGCGCCACGCCGGTGCGTACCGATCCAACAGGAACGACCCCGCAGCCTGTAAGTGGGACCGTCACGGCGAACGCAGGTAGCGGCACGATGGCTGTCAGCGCAGCCTCTCTGCCGCTGCCATCAGGCGCCGCGCAGGATGCAACGCTCACGGGTGGAACGACGAAGGCCATCAATCGTGGTGGTGCCAAAGGATCGACCACCGCGGCTGATGTGACTTCCACCGCATCCGGTGCGAACCATCAGGCGCTGGATGTTGCGCAGTACGATGCCAGCGGAAACCAACTCGGCTTGAGCGCGAGCCCGGTTCGCACCGATCCAACGGGTACGACAACACAGCCCGTCAGCGGGACCGTATCGCTGACATCTGGCCAGCAGGTCAAGCCGAGCGACGGCACTAACGTCATTACTGTCAAAGCGGCTTCAACGCAGGCTGCTGCCACGGATACTTCCGAAGTTGTCCAGCTCAATCCCAACCAACCGCAGTTCACCACGCCGCTGAACGTCCAGGGCGCAAAGACAAATAACAATGCCGCGCCTGGAGCGACAAACCTCGGAACGCTGCCAGCGATCGCTAATGCCGCGCCTCCAGGATGGACGGAAGGTAATCAGGTCCATCAGTCGCAGGATCTCGGCGGCAACACTCGCGTGTACAGCCATCCTCCGGCTGTACTGGGTTGTTATCAAGTCAACGGCCGTACCGCCACCTACGGCGGTCTTTCCGCAGCCGCGCCTCTATTTTCATTCCGCTGGGGCGATGCGACGCGGATCGCGATCATCAATCACGTCAAGGTCCAGGTGATTGCAACGGTAGCCGCTACCACTGCCGGCCAGGCCGAACGCGAATTGATCATCGCGCGGGGATTCAGCGCCAGCGACACAGGAGGGACGGCGGTAACGCTCACTGGCAACAATCAGAAGATGCGCACCAGTCAGGGCACCAGTCTGGTGACCGACATGCGCTTCTTCGGCGGCACGATCTCCGCGGGCACTCGCACGCTCGATGCCAACCCCATTGCAAGCGCGGTCGCCTGGTTGCCGCTGAACATGACCGGTGTTGATATCGGCTGCTCCGGCGCCGGACCCACCGGGGCTGCATGGTCGTGCGTAAGCAGCTCGGGCTATATCGATCTGCTGAACACGGCCAACGGGCAGGATTACCCGCTGGTGCTGGCACAGAATGAAGGCTTCATTGTCCGCATCGGCAAGGATGCCATGCCGGCCGGCGCAACCCAGCAAACGTATCTCACCGTGCAATGGTGCGAAGCCAACGCTTACTAAGTTTTTCATGTTTTTAAAAAAGAGAGGAGTCACACGATGTTTAAACTTCTAATACTGTTCTTGCGGACCATGTTCTATGGCTCCGTGATGAAGTGCATCAATCAGCCCGCAACAACGTTTGTTTGGATTGGCGGCCAGTTTCAGATTGGCAACCAGGATGGCCCACCGGAAACATTTACCACGATCGCGCAGGTGGAAGCCGTCGATTTCACTGGCAGCAAGCGCGCCATCGAAAACGTGACCAGCGCCGACAATACTGACGGCGCAGATCGCAAAGCCGGACGCACCAAGGACTGGGGCACCGTCACCGTCACTTACTGGCTTAACCCGAACGATCCGACGCATCAGCAGTTTGAGAATGCTGACGATGGTTTACCGCATAATTTCAAGTGCATCAATCCTGCAGGACTGGGCCAGCGCTCTTTCGTAGGCATCGTTGAAACCATCAGCGATCACAAGCTGGAACTGGCCAAGGGCACCAAGGTTACCGCTAAGGTGGCGATCTCTGGTCCCATCACGTTCTCCATACCGGCCGCCTAAACGCAGCTTCTTCTCTCTTTTTACAGCCGTCAGTACTTCCATGCTGGCGGCTGATTTCTTTTTGAAAACAACATTTTCAGGAAAGCAGAACAGAAATGGATATCAAACCTTTTGAATCGGCGGCGCTGGGCGTGGTTAAGCTCGTTGTGCACACCGCAGAGCTTGAAAATGGCGAGATAAAGGAAACGCAGAAGACCTATCACCTGGTGATGGACTTCAACGCCATGGCTCTGGCCATGGAGAAGACCGAGCTGGATTTCACGATCGCGGAATCGTGGGTCAAAATATCCCTGTCAAATCTGTTGCCCGTGTGCTGGGCGGCATTCCACCGTTTCCATCCCGAAGTCACCGTCGAAGAAGTTGGGCGCATGCTCTCGCCGGCGAAGCTCTGGGACGTAAAGACCATGCTGATGGACCTGGCATATCCCGGCTGGACAGATCGCATCGTCGCGGCCGCCGAAGAACTCAAGAAACAGCAAGAGGAAGGGCAGGCGCCAATCCAGGGGGAAGCCCAGCCCGCCGCCGAAAGCGCGTAATCGATCCCGAGCCTTCAGGCATTCCAGAAATGAAGGCGGTGGCAATCTATGATTTCAGGCTTTCGGAGCGGGCATTCTGGCGTTTGAGTCTTACTGAATTCTGGCTGCTGTGGAAACGGCACATCGTAGCGTTTAAACGCATGTGCTATGTCGGCGGGATCGCGGGCGCGTCGGCGTTCAATGCGCGGCGCACCGAGCACTCACAGCATATCTTCGAGCCCATGGACTTTGTGCATCGTCCGGCCGAAGAGACGCAGCATGATGAGATCGTGCTGATGCTACGCGAACAATTGATGGACCTGAAGCCGGAGCATCACGCCTGGGCGCGCAAGACAATGGCGGAAAACCTCACCGCAAAGGGACTGGACGCGGAAGAGATACTGCTGGAAGTGTTTGAAGGACTGGGTTAAGGAGCTTCATGGCTGTTGTCGGAACATTGACGGTTGATCTGGTCGCGAACACTGCGAGCTTTGAAGGAGGGATGAAGAAGTCCTCCGACACTGCCCGTCGTTCGTCGAAGGAAATTCAGGAAAGCTTTAACAACATGAATTTCCACGAAGCCCGCGGCGGCTTGATGTTGTTTGACGACCTGATCGGCGTGCACATGCCACGGCATGCAGCGGCATTCGTTAGTCAGATTCCTGGCTTTGCTGCGGCGTTCGCCGCCATGTTCCCGGTGGTGGCTGTGCTTGTGGCCATTGAAGCCATCGCCAAGGCCACGGAGCACGTAAAGAAACATCGCGAGGAAATGGAAAAGGCCGGGCGCGAGGCGCTCGACAATGCTCTGGCATTTACTAAGCACGCCGAAGCGCTGCACATCAGCAACCTGAAGTTGCAGGACCAGGTTGCGATCCTCTCGCACAAGCTGCCACAGAATGCCGTGCAGATCGCAATGGAAGAGGGCAAACAGGCCACCACCAACCTGATTGCGGAATTTCAGAAAGCGATCGACAAAGAGACCGAGCTGCTGGGCAAGCAGGAACAGGGCTTCTTCAATAAGCTCTTCTTTGGCGATCAGGGCACTAATGAAGTAGTGCAGAAAGCGGCCGAGTACAGGAAAGAGATCGACGCAATCAGCACAAATCTGCGGCTTGCGCGGGCGACTCCGGGAAAAGAAAAAGAAGCGGACGGCTTTAAAAAGCAGCTCGACAACGAACTGGAGGCGTACAAGAAATATCTCAGCGATCAGAGCAAGGCGATCGATAACGAAATCAATGAGCGTGTCAGCAGCTTCTACCGGCGCGCCTTCCAAAGCTCGGTCCCGATAAGCCAGGATCAATTAACCAAGGGTGTGCAGGGCATCAACCAGGAATACACGCGGGCAAAGCAAAACGTCCTGGAACTCACGCTGATGCTGCAGAGCATGTCGAAGGCTGAACAGGACCAGGCCGCTATCAATATTGGAAACATTCGCAAGGGTTCCGAGGAACTGAAGCATGCAGCGGAAGCCGAGGAAGAGCGCCAGGAGAAAATGGCGAATGAGTTTTCCAAGAAAGAAGAGGAACACAAGAAAAAGGTCCAGGCGCGCGCGGAGGCTGAAGCCAAGCTGAGCAATGCCGGGGCTGAAGCCCTGAGCAAGATGATGCGGGCTGAAGAAATGCTGGATCAAAAACAGGCGTCGGCTGACAAAATCCATCAGCAGGGCGCGGACCGCATTGCGCAGCTCATGCGCGATATCAGCGATCAGGGAGCAATTCAGAGCCAGCGCATGGTCGTGGCCACGGGAAAGATGACGGAGCAGAAGGCCGTTCAGGAAGCCCTGAAAACTCTGGAACACAACAAAGCCGACGCCCTGGCCGATGTCAACCACGAACTGGATGCGCAGATCGCAAAGGTCAAGGCGCTGAGCGCGGACACCTTCGGCGGAATGTCAGGAAGCGCAGAACAGAAAGCCCAATACGAGCGTGCTGTCAGCGATTACCAGGCCATGGAGATCCGTAAGCTGCAGATCACCAAGCAATTCAATGCGCAGATCGATGCCGAGAATTTAAAGCTGGCCAACAATGAGCGGTCGCAGTGGAACAAAATGGCGCTGGACTTCGCGCAGACACAGACGCACATCAGCCAGGTCTCACGGCAGACTATCGGCTCGATGAATTCCAGCCTGGCTTCGTTCATCGTGACCGGTCAGGGCAATTTCCGCCAGTTCGCGGCCACTGCGATCAGCAGCTTTATTCAGATCGGACTGGAATATCTTGAATCCAGGATAATCATGGCGGCCGCTGATGCTTTCTTTGGACAGAGCAAGGATAAGCAGGCTGCAAATACTCTCGCGACAAATGCTTCCATGGCTCTCTCGGCGGCAGGTTTATCGGCGGCCAACACGCTGGCGTTTACCTCGGCGCTATTTCTTCCGCCGATTCCTGAAGGCCTCTCAGCGGCCGCATTCGCCACTGGCATGACGTATGCCGGGTTCGCCGCTGCCGAGC
>DASYKK010000287.1:0-3802 GCA_035995565.1 Candidatus Angelobacter sp. | reverse complement strand
GGCATTATTCCTGAGCAGGATTTCGATTTCCTGAAAAAAGCGGGCGTCAGCGCCATCTTCAATCCCGGCACGCCAATGGACGACATTGCGGTCTTCATTCGCAAAAACGTCAAGCCGCGCGGCCTCATTACAGCGTGAGCCTATTTTTATCGCTCTACTCTGTTCGCGCTTGAGATTCAACATCAAGCTTTTTGTGCGTTTTTAGCTGCTAAAACCCATATACTTGAATCTGCTTCCACCATGATCACCCTGGACCAGATTCTTGCCGCTACGCGTGAGCGTGTTGACCTCGCTAAGGAACAGGCACAGATGCGTCCACTGGAAAAAGCGGCAGCGGCGCATACTCCACGCGGTTTTCGCAAACGGCTGGCAGCGATGTCGCAACTGGGACCGGCTGTCATTGGGGAATTGAAAAAGGCGTCCCCATCCAAGGGAACAATTCGCGGCACATTTCCCGTGGGAGTGCTGGCCAATCAGCTTGCTCGCGGAGGAGCCTCTGCGTTGTCGGTACTGACCGATGAGGAATTTTTTCATGGATCGCTGGCTAATTTGCTCGAAGCCTCTGCCGCTACCGAACTGCCGTGTTTGCGCAAAGATTTCATTATCGACGAATTTCAGATCACTGAGGCCCGTGCCCATCACGCCGACGCCATCCTTTTGATTCTGGCGGCGCTGGATGATGCTACCTTCCGCAGGCTGTTGGATTACTCCCGCGCATTGGACCTGGATGCACTTTGTGAAGTGCACGACGAAGAAGAATTGAAGCGCGCGCTTGAGGGCGGCGCGGACATTATTGGCGTGAATAGCCGTAATCTCAAAACTTTTCAGGTCAGCCTGGATACGGTTGTCGACATGGCCGGCAGCATTCCTAACCATGTACTGCGAGTGGCGGAGAGCGGAATTGATAGCGGCGCGGAAATACGTGAGCTGCATGCTGCCGGATACCAAGCCTTCCTGATCGGTGAATCGCTGATGCGGGCTGAAGATCCCGGCCAGAAACTGCAGCAGCTATTACAGGATGCAGGATGGTATTCGCCATCCACCTCGGCTTCTCCTCATTGGCGTGGCACCGTCCAGTAAGAAGCCAAAGCAGCTTTCCCAAAAATTAATTGCATGCGTACCTGGATCAAAATCTGTGGGACTACCTCTCTTGAAGACGCGCTTAGCTCGATTGAAGCCGGCGTTGACGCTTTGGGCTTTATCTTCGCGCCCAGCAAGCGGCGCGTCTCGGTGGAGCAGGCGCAGCGGATTATCAGCCAGTTGCCGTCAGAGGTTGAGCGGATTGGCGTCTTCATGGACAGTTCAGCGGCGGAGATCGCCAGCGTGATCAAGGCCGTGGGGTTAACGGGAATTCAAATGCACGGCGAAGAGTCTCCTGCGGCGGTGTATGCAGAAGTTCCGGCCGACAGGCGCGACGCGATGCGTAAGATCAAGACGATCCTCATTGAGCCGGGACAAGAGTTTGGTTTAGAGCGTCATGGGGACGCGTCGGGATTGGTCGATGCATGGCTACTCGATTCAGGAGCGGGAAGCGGCAAAACATTTGATTGGCAGATTGCCAGGAAACGATTCGATGATCGGCAAGGCCAGTTTATTGTTGCTGGGGGACTGACACCGGAAAATGTTGGCGACGCGATACTTACTTTCAGACCCTGGGGCGTAGATGTTGTCACTGGCGTAGAGCGCGAGCCCGGGCGGAAGGATCCGGAAAAGTTGAAGGCATTTGTTGCGGCGGTGCGAAGGGCGGAACGAGCATGAGTGGAATGGCATTGAAAAAAGAAAAACAGATACGCGGACGATTCGGGCTTTACGGTGGTCGCTATGTGCCTGAAACGCTCATGGCTGCTCTGGAAGAACTGGAGCGTGAATATGACAAAGCGCGCAAGGACAAGAAGTTTCGTGCCGAATTTGAGCGCCTGTTGAAGGAATATGCGGGTCGGCCAACGGCCCTGTTTCACGCGGCCCGCCTGACCAAAGAACTGGGCGGCGCGAAGATCTACCTTAAACGCGAAGATCTGCTGCACACCGGCGCGCACAAGATCAACAACTGCATTGGGCAGGCATTGTTGGCGATTCGCATGGGCAAGAAGCGCATCATCGCCGAAACCGGCGCGGGCCAGCACGGCGTGGCTACGGCTACTGTGTGCGCGCTGTTCGGATTGCAATGCGTGGTTTACATGGGAACCGAAGATATGCGGCGGCAGGAGTTGAACGTCTTCCGCATGCGCCTGCTGGGCGCCGAAGTACGCGGCGTGGAGTCTGGATCGCGCACTCTGAAAGATGCGATCAATGAGGCGATGCGTGACTGGGTCACCAATGTTCGCGACACGCATTACCTGCTGGGCAGCGTGCTGGGCGCGCATCCGTATCCGACGATGGTGCGCGATTTTCATTCGGTGATTGGTCGCGAAGCGCGAGCGCAAATTCTGAAGGCGGAAGGCAAGCTCCCTGCGGCGATTATCGCCTGCGTGGGCGGCGGCTCCAATGCCATTGGGATTTTCCATCAATTTCTACAAGACAAAAAAGTGAAGCTGATCGGCGTGGAGGCCGGCGGACGCGGCAATGAACTGGGCGATCATGCTGCGCGTTTTCGTGGCGGCCTGCCGGGCGTGCTTCAGGGAACATTCTCTTACGTGCTGCAGGATGCGAACGGCCAGATTGGCCTTACTCATTCCATCTCTGCTGGGCTGGACTATCCCTCGATCGGGCCGGAACATGCGGCGCTGGCAGATTCAAAGCGTGCCGAATATGTGGCTGCATCGGATGATGAAGCGCTGGAAGCATGTACACGCTTGGCGCGGACCGAAGGAATTATTCCGGCGCTTGAGTCATCGCATGCGGTGGCGGAGTGCATCAAGCGCGCGCCCGGGATGAAGAAATCCGAGATCGTGATCGTAAACATTTCCGGCCGCGGCGACAAAGACATCGGGATTTTGCGCGAGAACCTGAAGATCGGCTGAAGAGATCAGGGAATCGGGACATCGGGAAATCGAAAACCCGCCACGGAGGCACGGAGACACGGAGGAAAGCTAAGGCAATCATGGCTAAAGAAAAGACGACAAGTCGTATTAGCTTTTCGGCAAAGCCCGGGTTAGTGGTTTACGTTACCTGCGGCGATCCTGACATCGCCACCACACGAGACATTGTTCTTGCCGCTTGCCGGGCCGGTGCGGACGTCATCGAACTCGGCGTGCCTTTCAGTGATCCCGTGGCTGACGGTCCAGTGATTCAGCGTGCCAGCGAGCGAGCATTAAAGAACGGAACGTCGCTGGAAGAGGTCCTGCGACTGGCGAGCGAAATTCGGAAAGAAAGCGACGCCGGGTTGATCGTGTTCACTTATCTGAATCCTCTGTTGCGGTTTGGCATCGAGCGTTTTTGCGCGGAAGCGGCGAAGGCCGGTGTGGATGGCGCGTTGGTCACTGACTTAACGGTGGAAGAAGCAGACGATTATCGGGGCATGATGGCGGCGCACAATCTCGATACGATCTTTCTGGCTGCGCCGACCAGTCCTGACCAACGCCTCAAAGCCATTGCTGAGGCATGTAAAGGTTTTGTGTACGCGGTTTCACGCACGGGTATTACCGGGACACAAAAGCAGGTCGCGACAGATGTGCAGGGCCTGGTGAATCGAATCCGCAAGTTTACCAAGCTGCCAGTAGCCGTGGGCTTTGGCATTTCCAATGCGCAGCAGTTTTTGGAAGTCGGGCAATTTGCGGACGCCGTTGTGGTTGGCAGCGCGATCGTGCAGCTCATCGAGCAGAATCCGGGCAAAGAGGCGCGAATGGTGGAGAGTTTTGTGCGT
>DASYKK010000286.1:0-9947 GCA_035995565.1 Candidatus Angelobacter sp. | reverse complement strand
CCGGCAGTGAAGTTACCGCCATAACTCTGTTAGGTGGAGTAGATCCGATTCTGACTGCGTCGCCGAACGGTATGGGCGCGGCTGCGCTGTTTTCCGGATGGAACCTGGGCGCGCCCGGCGGCGAGGGCGGGGGCCCACAATGAACTGGCGCGCAGTAACCGGGGTAGCATTGACGACCATTCAGGAGAGAGTAATGAAATTCTGGCTGTCGGGGAACCTCGTACGGATCTCCGCTTGTGTTGTTTTCATTCTTGCGGCTTGTTCCGGTTCGGTCTTTGCACAGACGCAGGCGCAGGCCCAGACAGGCCGACTGCGCGGACAGATCGTTGATGCCACTGGCGCAGTCATTCCCGGAGCCAGGATCACGGTCAAAAATTCCAGCGGGCTGGTTGTGTCCGCCACGTCAGATGGCGTAGGCGCATATGATGTCAAGAATCTGGCGCCTGGCAAGTACACCGTAAGCGTCACGGCAAAGGGATTTGCTCCCACAACGAAGGACGTAGAAATCGCTGCCAGTCAGTTGAAGGAGATAGATATACCGCTGGCAATTGTGGTGAAAGAAGAAGACATTGACGTGCAGAGCGATGCCGCCAAGGTGAGCACCAGCCCTGATAACAACGCCAGCAGTGTCGTGCTCAGCGGTAAAGACCTGGACGCGCTTTCAGACGATCCCGACGAATTGCAGTCAGAACTTCAGGCCCTTGCCGGACCTTCCGCCGGCCCCAATGGCGGACAGATTTACATTGACGGTTTTACCGGCGGGCAGCTTCCGCCGAAGTCTTCCATCCGGGAGATACGCATCAACCAGAATCCATTTTCAGCGCAGTTTGATCGCATGGGTTTTGGCCGGATTGAAATTCTCACCAAGCCCGGCACGGACAAAATTCACGGCCAGTTTTTTTTCAATGACAATCATTCATTCATGGACGGGCTGAACCCCTTCGCCGCCAGTGAGCCGGATTTCAGCACGCAGATGGTCAGCGGCAACGTGGGTGGACCGCTGGGTAAAAAAGCCTCCTATCAGATCAACGCGGAACGCCGCAACATCAATGAAGCCACGGTGGTGCTGCCGGCAGCTTTTGCCGCGGCCAACGTGCCGGTTGTTGGCGTGCTCAACCCGCGTGTGCGTACGAACCTCAGCACCCGGTTTGACTACCAGGTTTCAGCCTCCAACACTCTCATGGTCCGCTACCAGTTCGTGCACAACCACGAAGAGAACAACGGTATCAGCCAGTTGTCGCTGCCATCACAGGCCTTCAATCAGAACGGAAACGAAAACGAAATCCAGGTCAGCGATACACAAATTTTGAGCCCGCACGCCGTCAATGAGACGCGCTTTGAGTGGGAGCGGGGCGCTACAGACCAGAATTCTTTGTTCCTTACTCCCGCCATCAACGTGCTGGGGCAATTTAGCGAAGGCGGTAACCCGCTCGGCATAAGCTCCGTCATTACCAATCATTACGAACTCCAGAACTATACGTCGATCAACAAAGGCAATCACTTTCTCCGTGTGGGCGGCAGGCTGCGCGCTACGGCGAACTCCAGCACATCCACGCAGAACTTCAATGGAACTTTTACATTCGGCGCAACCAAAGACCCGGTCACGCAACAGACAATCAGCCCGTTGACGAATTTTAAAAATGGCACACCCACACAATTGACCATTCTTACCGGCAATCCGCTCATCGAAAACACCTTTGTTGATGTCGGGCTTTACGCCGAGGATGACTGGAAGGTCCGTCCCAACATGACGGCGAGCTATGGGCTTCGTTTTGAAACGCAGAATGGCATCAAGGACCACGGCAATTGGGCGCCTCGTGTGGGATTCGCGTGGGGGCTGGGCGGAAAGAAAAATGCCGCGCCCAAAACCGTGGTCCGCACCGGCTTCGGTCTCTTTTACGACCGTTTCTCTCAAAACCTCATCATGCAGGCGGAACGGCTTAACGGCATCAACCAGAAGCAGGTCACGATCACTGTCGATCCCAACAACGCCAGCGCAGCGAATGTGGCCAATCGGGCCTTGCTGGCTTCGTTGTTTGCCTCATACCCAAATATTCCGTCTTTGCCGGGAACGCAAACCACCACATACGCCATTGATCCCGCGTTGCGCACACCGTATACGATCCAGTTCGCTGGCTCCGTTGAACGCCAACTCACGAAGGTTGCCACGCTTTCGGGCACCTATATTCACTCGCATGGCGTCCATCAGCTCTTCTCCAGCGTGCTCACCACGACTCCGGTACCGCAATACCAGTTTGAGTCCGGCGGAATCTTTAACCAGAACCAGCTGATTCTCAGCTTCAACATGCGCGCCGGAACCAGGCTGACGATCTTCAGCTTTTATACGTTCAGCCACGCGAACAGCGACACTGTCGGGGCTGCCAGTTTCGCTTCCGATCCCACGAAAGGGATTTCGGCCGATTACGGCCGTGCCGTGTTTGATGTCCGCCATCGCCTGTTTTTCGGCGGGACCGTATCTCTGCCGCATGGATTCCGTGTGAGTCCGTTCATGGTGGCGAACTCAGGCGCTCCCTTCAACATCATTACCGGGACGGACCTGAATGGCGACTCGATTTTCAATGATCGGCCGGCCTTTGCCAGTGGCGTATCAGGCGCCAGCATCGTCGATACCAGCTTTGGGGCGTTTAATACTTCTCCCACACCGGGGCAGGCAATCATTCCGTCCAATTTCGGTTCCAGCCCCGCGCAATTTACGTTGAACATGCGCTTGAGCAAGACGATTGGCCTTGGCCCCAAACTGGAAGCCGCTAATTCCAACCAGCAGCAGCAAGGGCAAGGCGGCCAGTTCGGTGGTCCGGGTCGCGGTGGCGAGGGAAGAGGCGGACCTGGAGGCATGGGCGGTCAGCGCGGAGGCGGCGGGGCATTTGGCGGCGCGGAAAAATCCAATCAGCGCTACAGCCTGACGTTCAGCGCCAACGCGCGCAACATCTTCAATAATGTCAACCCGGCTCCCCCAGTCGGCAATCTCAGTTCCGGGCTTTTCGGCCGGTCAACGGCCCTGGCCGGAGGGGTATTCAACACGCAGTCAGCCAACCGGCGCATCGATCTGCAAGTAATGTTCTCGTTCTAAACGTAGGCCGTAGGGGCAGGCACTTTTGATGCGTGAGCGGCTGGCGCTCCGATGTAGAATGTCGCCGGTTGTTTTCGAAGGCCCCACTTGAAAAAGGATTGGACACCTACCCAGGGATCGTTCCAGGATTTTCTCCATTGGCTCGACCAAGGTGTCGATTCAGGCGGTGAGAAATATCTGGAAATGCACCGCAGGCTGGCCGCTTACTTTGATCGCAAAAACTGCCTCACCGCAGATGAACTGGCCGATGAAACTCTCGCTCGCGTTGCGCAGAAACTCCGCGACAAAGGCGAGATTACCGAGCTTTCTCCCGCCCACTATTGTTACGTAACCGCAAAATTTGTTTTTCTGGAATATCTCCGGCATACGAAGCATGGACAAGCCGACCTGAGGGAATTTTCTGTCTCCGGGCAGCCAGGCGCTGCTGCTGTCGTCGCTCATTCGTCTGGCGGCAGGGATGAAGAACAAGAAAAATTGCTCTCCTGTCTGGATCGCTGCCTTAACAAGCTTTCTGCCACCGATAGCGCATTGATTCTTGACTACTATCAGGGAGAGAAGCATGAAAGAATTCAGCGGCGGCGCGAACTCGGCCTGCGTTTGGGTCTTTCCGCAAACGCATTGACCATCCGTACGTGTCGCATTCGCACCAAAGTTGAGCAGTGCGTCAAAGACTGTTGCAAGAGCGACTGAAGTATTTCCTGGGCTTTTGTCTTAACTAGATGTAAGAATATGACCTCCTCTGACGAAAACGTTTTTGAAGAACGATATCTGGTCCGCTATCTGACGGGCGCCCTGCCGGCGGAGGAAGCGGAACGTCTGGACCAATTGAGTATTGCCAATGATGATTTTGCGTGGCGCTTGCGCGAAATCGAAAACGATCTGGTAGACGCCTATGTGCGGTCGCAGCTTAGCGGTGAGACGCTCAATCAGTTCAAGTCGTACTATATGGCTTCTCCCAACAGGCGACAAAAGGTGCAATTTGCCGAAGGACTGCGGCAACTTCAGGCCACAAACGCGACCGCAAGCAAGACAGCAGATAAATCATCTAAATCAAGGGCTCTTTTCTGGGGCACGTTTCCGTTACGGATAGCGCCGCAATTCGGCATCTCCCTGGCTGCGCTCGTGATGTTGCTTGTGGCCGGATTCCTCATCAGAGACAATGCCCATCTGCGTCGCGACGTGAGAAATACTCGCGCCCAATACGAATCTACTAATCAGCATGCGCGCGATCTTGAGAATGAACTAAAGCAGCAGAGCACCGCCATTACAGAGGCAAAAAAGAAGCTTGAAGGTTTAGATCAACCCAAGGCGGATGCCGGCGAACTTAAAACGGTTTCTCTTTTGCTGCCGCCGCCCACCAGAGGCATCTCTTCCATCAAGAGAATCACCTTGCACCCGGATACCGATCTCGTGGTTTTGCTGCTGACACTTGAATCGGCGGACTTCCCCTACTACAGCGTTACTGTGAAAGACCAGGTCACGAATGAAGTGGTGTGGAAAAGTTCCCAACTCGACGTTGGCTCTGCCAGTGAAAGGAAGATTGTCTCTGCCGGGCTGCGCGCGCATTTGTTGAAAGAGCGAAATTACATTGCGGAGGTTGCCGGTTTAGCAAATGCAGGCAGGCAGCGGGTAGTCGGTGATTACCCGTTCCACGTTGTCTTAAGATAGGCGCCACACAGCCCGCTGCATCGGCCAGGATCTTCACCATGGAACGACGATTCGTTTCTCGTCTTTCACCTCATTGCGCCGCCTCACGTCGGCTCGGCGCGATCCAGGCAGTGGTGTGCCTCGTTGCCATCCCGCTACTTTCGCAGCCTGTGGCCAGGGCACAGAGTGTACATTCTTTCCAGGAACCTGCTGCTGCAGCAACTCGGACTCCAGCGAACGTTACTGTCCTTGAAGTGGGTAAGCCCATCGCGCGCGAAATCGCCGGCCGGCAGCAAGACACTTTTCAAATTTCTCTGGCACAAGGCCAATACACGAGCGTCGTCATCGACCATGGCGCTTCTGATCTGACCATCCATCTGCTTGATCCTCAGGGAATCGAGAAGCTTGAGGCCGATACTCATTCCGGACAGCTGCGGGATACTTTCGACTTTGTCTGTGAAAAAGCTGGCACCTATAAAATCCAGGTCGAGCCAAAATATCCCAGGACGCCGACGGCGAAGTATCGGATCAGCATCGCTGAAATCCGCGAGGCGACCACACCGGATCGGACCCTTTACGACGCGCGCATGCATTACTCGGAAGCCCTCAGGCTTTATCCGACCGGCGCCTATGACAAAGCTCAATTGCTGGCCGAGCATGTGCTTGATCTTCGAGAAAAGGCCGTGGGAACCGAGCACCCGGAAATCGCGGCAGCTCTGAATCTGCTGGGTGTAATTTGCACTGCCCGAAGTGACTACAACAGAGGTGAACTATTCCTCCAGCGCGCTCTGTCAATCAACGAAAAGGCGTTCGGTTCCGATCATCCCGCGGTTGCCGAGGTGATGGATAATCTGGCTAAAAACTACAGCGCGAAGGGAACTTATGCCGAAGCCGAAAGGCTCGCCAGAAACGCTTTGAGCGTTCGACAGAAAACGCTGGGGCCTGACCACTTCCTGGTCGCAGTTTCGCTGGGCACCCTGGGCGATATGTTCCTGGCCAAAGGCGATTATGCAAACGCGCGTAGTTTTTCCGAACAGGCACTCCAGATTACGGCAAAGTCTTACACTGCTGACGATCTCCCGCACGCTGATGCGGCTAGTCGTCTGGCCCGCGTAGAGATTAAACTGAGCAACTATTCGTCAGCGGAACAACTCCTTACCCAGGCCTCGCACACCAGAGAGAAGATTGCCGGAAGCGAAAGTCTGCAGGCCGCAGACTCAATTTATGACCTCGGTTATCTCTATCTGGTCAAGAATGACAACCTCAAATCCGAGCAAATGAATCTTCGCGCTCTTTCCCTGAAGGAGAAAATCCTCGGGCCTGATCATCTGCAGCTTAGCCTTGTTCTTCACAACCTGGGACTGATTTACTATCGCCGGGGCGATTACCCCACGGCTGAAACCTATTACCAGCGCTCTTTGGCAATCAAGGAAAAGACCCTCGGAAACAGCCATCCCCTTCTGGCGGCCACCTATAACAACCTGGGGTTGATGTCCTGGCGGCAGCGAGACTATGACAAGGCGAAGAAGTTTTACACCCGTGCGCTGGAGATCTGCGAAAAAGCTTACGGCGTTGACAGCGCGGATACCACATTTCCTCTTGCGAACCTGGGAATCATCGCCAAGGAAACTGGAGACTATGATCGCGCCGAAGCGTATTACAAGCGGGCGCTGGCGATTGAGGAAAAAATCTTCGGGCCAGAAAATCCTCGGATCGGGGTCGCCGTGGAAAGCCTGGGAATTCTATACCGCGATAGAGGCGATTACGCCCGAGCTGAGCCGTATTTTCTTCGCGCGGTTGCGATCACAGAAAAATCCCTCGGTCCGGACCATCCGGATAACGCCAGGCATTTCCGCAACCTGCAGCACCTCTACGCGGCCAAGGGTGACCTTGCCGGCGCGCTGAGGAGCCTGGCGCGAAGCACTGAGATTGAGGAGAAGGACCTGCCTCTCAATCTGGCCGTCGGCTCAGAGAGGCAAAAGCTGGCCTACTTCGATCCTATGGCGGAAGACCTTGAGAGACTCATCTCATTTCAGGCCCAGCAGGATACTGGCGACGCCGCGGCCCGCGACCTGGCTGCTACGACGCTGATACAGAGAAAGGGCCGTGTTTTCGACGCGCTCGCAGACAATCTTGGCACACTGTGGAACCGGTCTAGCGTGGAAGATCGTGCGCTGCTGGATCAGTTGAAGGGTGTTACTTCACAACTGGCGGCGCTGGTGCTCAAAGGTCCGCAGGGACTGTCGTCCGCAGAACACCAATCGCGTATTGCGAAGCTGACGCAGCAAAGAGAGCAGTTGGAAAATGAGGTAGGACGCCGCAGCCAGGGCTATTACGAGCGGGCGGGCTCAGTGACACTAAGCTCGGTCAAGGCGGCCATACCTGCCGACTCTGTGCTGATCGAGTTCGCCGTCTATCGCCCCTTTGATCCGAAGCAGCCCAACGAAAGCGCCAAAAATTTCGGCGATCCGCGTTACATCGCCTACATCATTCCCGCCCAGGGCGAGGTGCAATGGAAGGACCTGGGCGCTGCCAAAGGTATTGATGCCGCAGTGGGCGCGTTTCGTCGAGCTTTACGCGACCCCCAACGACACGACATAAAGCAGTTGGCGCGCGCGCTGGATGAAAAAATCATGCAACCGGTGCGCGCTCTCACCGGCCATGCAACCCACCTGTTTGTTTCGCCGGATGGCCAGCTCGACCTCATTCCGTTTGAGGCCCTCGTCGATCCGGAGGGACGTTATCTGATCGAGCGTGTCTCGGTGACATATCTCACAACTGGGCGAGATTTATTGCGCACGGAAGTGACGCGCGCGAGCAAAAGCGGCCCGCTGGTAATCGCCGACCCGGCCTTTGGCGAGCCCGGCACTACTGCAATAGCGAAGCTGGATCGGCCTGGGTTGGGACGTCGCAAGGCGACGAACGAGCGTCGCAGCATTACCACGGCCCAAGATCTTTCAGATGTTTACTTTGGTCCGCTCAGTGGCACTACGCAGGAAGCCCGTGCCATTCAATCGCTCTTTCCGGATGCCAATGTTCTTACCGGCCTGCGCGCTTCCAAAGGCGCGCTCAAGCAGATCGATGCGCCAAGCATTCTTCATATCGCCACGCACGGGTTCTTCCTTCAGGACACAACTGAAAACGCGTCCGCCAAGAAAAAACAGCCGCTCAGTGATTCTCGCTCGGTTCGTGCGGTCGCAAGTATCGAAAATCCACTGCTGCGGTCGGGACTGGCCTTGAGCGGCGCCAATCTGAACAAAAGCAGCAGTGAGAACGGCATCCTCACGGCCCTGGAAGCTTCCAACCTGAACCTCTGGGGAACCAAACTGGTGACGCTTTCTGCCTGCGATACTGGCCTGGGCGAAGTGCACAATGGCGAGGGCGTGTATGGCCTGAGGCGGGCGTTTTTCCTGTCCGGGGCTGAAACACTGGTGATGAGCCTGTGGCCAGTCAGCGACGATGTAACCCGCGAAATGATGACCGCCTATTACACCGGACTGAAGGCCGGCTTGGGCCGTGGCGAGGCACTCCACGAGGCCGAACTAGCCATGTTAAAGAGAAAAAGCCGCCGGCATCCCTTCTATTGGGCCAGCTTCATCCAGTCCGGCGAATGGGCCAGCCTGGACGGCAAGAAGTAAACCGCTCCAAACAGCCATCCTTCGCTAAATTTCACACTACTCACGAAATGTTTTCAGCTGTTCGGTCTTATCTTTACGAACCGCATTAATGGTCTCCACGCTCGCTAGGTCCGCAAATCTGGTGACATCTGGAGACAGGGAATCGATTTGGCCGATCGATGATTTTTCTAAAAGACGTAACGCCTTGCCTTTCTGGTTCACTACCGTCCGGTATGTATAGGAGAAGTAAGATGAGAACCCAGAGCTTAAAAATCGTCAAGCTTGCCGCGCTGCTTTTTGTTGCGCCGTTGGTCCACGCCCAGCTGATCGACAACAATCAGGCTCCAAACACCGCCAAAGCCGGAATCAACAAATCACTGGCGAATGAAATCGGTCCTGGTCGCGGCGACCTGATGACGCCGAATTCCTCGCTCTTTATCATCAATCGCGATCCGTTCCGTTCGGTACGTCGTGGGCGGCAAATTTTCCAGCGCAAGTTCCTTCGTGCACAGGGACAAGGACCCGCCAATAGCGACGGAACGGGAAACATCAATGTGACGGGTGGAATCGGGGCCGGTCTTTCCGATAGCTGTGCCAGCTGTCACGGACGGCCGCGCGGCTCGGCCGGCTCAGGTGGTGATGTGGCTACGCGTCCTGACAGCCGTGACGCTCCGCACCTATTCGGTCTGGGATTGAAAGAAATGCTGGCCGACGAGATGACCAGCGACATGCGCGCGATCCGCGCTGGTGCAGTTGCTGAAGCGAAGAAATCCGGGCAGGCTGTGACCCGGCAGCTGCTCACCAAAGGTGTGTCGTTTGGTTCGATCGCGGCTAGTCCAGATGGCAGTGTGGACACAACTCAGGTTATCGGCGTCAATACAGATTTGCGTGTGCGTCCATTCTTTGCTGAAGGCAGCACGATTTCCATCCGTGAGTTCCTGGTAGGCGCATTTCGTAATGAGATGGGGATGCAAGGGGCTGATCCTGACTTGGTCACTGCTAGCGCGGGCGGCCGCGTAGTTACTCCTTCCGGGATGGTATTGGATGGATCGCTGGACAAGATCGAAGCGCCACCAATTACCGACAATGGCGCAGATCCCGATAGCGACGCCATCAACAACGAACTGCCAACCAGCATCATCGACCATGAAGAGTTTTACCTGCTCCATTACTTCAAGCCGGCGATTTACCAGCAGACTGAAAATACGCGGAGAGGGCGCAAGCTTTTTGACAAGATCGGTTGCGGCTCTTGCCACGTCGCAGACTTTCTAGTGGAGCATGACCGTCGCGTCGCTGACCTGGAGACAGTTTACGACCCTGTCCGCGGCAATATGAATCATCTCTTTGCCACGGCAAGTGCTTTTCTGCATGAAGTCAATGATGGCTCAGGCTTCCCCAGCATCAAGGTCCCGAATGGCGGGCCCTTCCTGGTGAAAGATATCTATACCGACTTCAAGCGGCATGATCTGGGAGTGAACTTCTATGAGCGTAACTATGACGGAACGCTCCAGAAGCAGTTCCTCACGCGGCCGCTCTGGGGCGCGGGAACAACGGGGCCGTATGGGCACGATGGTCGCAGCATCAACCTGCAT
>DASYKK010000285.1:0-10242 GCA_035995565.1 Candidatus Angelobacter sp. | reverse complement strand
ATAACATCATCGGAAGCAACTTTGTTCGGACGGTCTGGGCTGATATAGGCCACGTCAGGATGGTTCTCCAGCCATAACAGCCATTTCACCGGTATTCGGTAGGCCGCTCCATTAATACGGTCCAGCTTAAACTTTCGCTTTGCGCCGCGTTCCGCCAGTGCTTCAAAATGTTGCGCCTTGGGCGTCTGGTTAAACTGAATGATGACGCTTACGGTGCCGTCAGCATTCAGCGGAAAATTGTCAAGATCGTCCGAGTGGTTGCCATGGAAGTTGCCAGTCTGACCATAGCCAGCCTGAACGTTGGGTGCCCATTGCGCACTGGCTGTCACATTTGCCAGGCAGAGGATCGCCACCACAGCTATAAGGAAGAACCGAAGCCAGCTTGAGCTTTGTTCGGTTGCAAAATTCTTGTTTTCGAATCGCATGTTGTTTTGAACTCCGGAAGTTTCTGGTGAAGCCGCTTGCAAAGCTGCTGCTAGGAACCCCAAACCGCCGATGCCACAACTATTGAGGCATGCTTGAGGCTATTAAAAACGAGGCCCAATCCAGCAATGGCTGCAATGGCGCCCAAAGTGAAAACAACGACTTTATTTCTGAGAGACATATTCTTACCTCTGCATTGCTATATGCACTTAGCAAACCAAAGTTATATGGTCGTAAGTAGTTGATTTTATTGTGCTTATGTTGGAAGAAGATGTGCCACGATGCGACAGAAACGGTTGGGCTGTCACAGGAGAGCGCCCTTGCCATAGTGCTAAATTGTGCATTATCAATCGTTTGCGTCGATGCGACAAGCGCGTCACACCATACATGCAGTTTGGAAGGTTGAATCAAAGGGTGATCCAGCCAAGTTAACATCAATAAAGTCTGACAGTTAGAAGCGGAGAGCTTTCTCTATTTCCGTTGGGCTTGGGATCGTTGGTAGCGCAGCAATGAGCTTTTGCGTGAAGGGATGCTGAGGGCTGAAAAAGATCGCTTGCGGGGTATTGCATTCAACTATCTTGCCCGCATTGATCAACGCGATTCGATGGCAAAGTCCATAAGCCGATACCAGATCGTGTGAGATGAAAAGCATGCTCATTCCCAGCCGGCGATTCAGTTCGCCAAACAAGGCCAGGATTTCCGCTTGGGTCACGGCATCGAGTGCGCTGGTGGGTTCATCGGCAATCAGCAGCGCAGGCCGATGCATGATGGCCATACCAATCAATACCCGTTGCGCCTGCCCGACACTGATCTCTGAAGGATAGCGCCGCAAAAATTCCTCAGTTGCAGGCAAGCCAACGTCGGCCAGAGCTTGAAACACCGATTCTTCCATATGATCGCTGCCGCCCTGCCCGTGCAGCTTCCATGCTTCCTGCATCTGCGTTCCCAGCCGCAAGGCCGGATTCAACGCCGACATGGGGCTTTGCGGCACAAAGGAAATCACTTTGCCCCTGAGCTTGCGCCACTCTTTTTCTTTTAGCGCCAATAACTCGTGACCGTCCCAGCGAATTGAACCCAGAGCTTTGCCGCCCTTCAGGTTCAGCAGACCCAGGACTGCCAGGGCGAGAGAACTTTTCCCGCACCCGCTGTGTCCCACCAGTCCTAAAACTTCACCTGGACGCAGATCCAGACGCAGATCATCAAGGACGGGAGGTTTGTCCTTGTAGTTGATCGTCAGTCTGACCGAAAGAAGGTCCATAAATTCCTAGCGCGCCAGTGCCAGCGTCTCCACGTTCCAGAATGTCTGCGGGCGAAACACGCTGGGCTCCGCATTCTTTACCGCGGGCGCAATCGCGACCAGAGCGTCTTTGTTTATCAGGTAGATAAAAGGCTCCTGCTCCCAGGCGATCTGCTGGACGCGGTCCCAGTATTGTTTGCGTTTGTGCTCATCGCCGGATGCGGCCTGCGCTCGCATCTGTTTGTCGATCTCCGCTTCCCATGTGGTC
Source organism: Candidatus Angelobacter sp. (assembly GCA_035995565.1). Taxonomy (GTDB): domain Bacteria; phylum Acidobacteriota; class Terriglobia; order Terriglobales; family Acidobacteriaceae; genus Angelobacter. The sequence continues at coordinate 8,314 of DASYKK010000285.1, read as the reverse complement.
GCGGGCGCTTTCTGGCTTGGATTCCATTGGTGATTGTCGGCTGAGCTGAGCCATACAGCCATCTGTGAATTGGGATCCAGTTCTACGTTCTGGAACCCCAGCAGACAGGCTTCATAGTTGTACGATTGCGTCATGCGTTCCAGCAGCGAGTTAAAGTCGAGAGTGACAACGTTGACCTTGATGCCGATTTTCTTCAGGTCCTGCTGAATCATGGTGGCCATGCTTTCACGTGCGCGATTCCCAGCGTTGGTCGCAATAGAGAATTCCACTACGTTGCCGCCCTTGTCTTTCAGCGTGTCTCCTTGCAGTTGAAAACCCTCCTGCTGCAATCTATGCAAAGCGCTTGAAGTATCGTAGGCATGGGGCTTGAGGCTGCTGTTAAACCAGAACTTGTTGCTGGGTGAAATGATTCCGATGGCTGGCACCGCGTGTCCACGGTAGACAATTCGTGCCAGGTCGCTGCGATTGATGGCCTCAGAGACTGCGCGTCGGAAATTTGTGGATGTAAACCAGGCTTTCTTGTACGCAGGCAGCGGCGAACCCGGCACCTGGTTGAACCAGAGTTGTTCTGTGTCCGTGGAAGGCCCTGCGTCACGAATAGAAGCGTTATCGGCGGAAAGTTTTTCAAAAATTGCCGGTGACACTGTGTTGATCAGGTGGATTTCACCGCGCTTATACCGCATTGCTTCAATTTCAGGGTTCTGCTCAATATCGAGCCGTATTGAGTCCAGGTATGGGAGCTGCTTCCCTGCCGCATCTTTCTTCCAGTAATAAGGGTTCCGCTTCAGCTGTATGTACGATCCTGCCTTGCGCTCCGCAATATAAAACGGTCCGAGCGCCGCCATTTCCTTCTGTGGTGAGTTTGCTGAAAGAATGGCCACTGTATCAAAGAGATTTACCAGGTTCGCAACCGGCGCGGGAAAGTTGATCTCAACCTCATTTGCAGAAATTACGTGGGCCACCAGCTTGCCTTCGGCTGAGCGAAACGCGTCGCCTGTGCTGGAGTGCAGCGCTGGATCCATCAACTGCTGCATGGTGTAGGCTACGTCGGGCGCGGAAAATACAGTGCCGTCAGAGTACTTCAAACCCTCACGCAATTTGAACCGAATACGCTTGCCGGCTTCCGAGACTTTCCAGGACGTCGCCAGATTCGGCTCCGCTTTTAGAGTGATGCGGTTTACCCGTACAAGCACGCCGCCGGTCAGATAACGGATGGTTTCGGAAGCTTCATCCTCTACCAGCAACGGATTGAATGTCTTGGGCTCAGAGCGCAGGCAGAAGCGCAGCTCACCCCCATTCTGAGCAAACACAGAAACAAAGCCCAGCAGCAACATGGCGGAGAATAAACAAAGCCGCTTCACGTGCGAACCTCCTGTTTGTTAAGCAGTACCTGGAAAGAGCTGATTACTACTATAAGTACCGCAAGAGGCATCAATCGCCAAGGTTCCGGACGTAACATGACGGCATCTTGAAGTTCTCGAAGCAGACTGCCGAGGGACGGCAGCGGCTCAGCCACACCCAGGCCAAGAGCGCCTAGATTAGCTTCGGCGATGATAAAAACGGGTATCGAAATCCAGAACTGTGCCAGCAATGCTCCGCGAAGATTGGGCAGCAGATGGAGCCGAACCAGCTTAAATCCCGAAAAGCCGGAGGCCCGTGCCATCCACACAAACTCTGACTTCATCAGGTCTTTGGCTCCGGCACAGATCACGCGGGCTGAAGCGGCCCAGCCCAACAAACCCAGCAGAGCAAAAGTCACGGTGACCGAAGTTTCCGGCGAAACGTTCAACGGTAAGACGGCGCGCACCGTAATTAGAAGAAACAACCACGGTACAGACAAAAAGAGATCAATCAGCAGTTTGCAGCCACGCTCCGTACATCCGCCAAAGTATCCCGCTATTCCGCCTACCACCCCGGCAAGCACCGTGGTGAACAGCGCTGCCAGTGGCGCCAGTACCAGAGACACGCGCATTCCGTAAAGTAGGCGTGCCCAGCGATCGCGTCCCAGTTCGTCGGTGCCTAATGGATGATGAATTGAAGGCGTCGCCTGCGGCAGTTCGCGAAACTGCTGCTCATATCCGGCCGGCGCCAGATAGTATGCTCCCAGGATGGTCAACGCCGTGAGAGCGAGGACCGCAATGGCTACCACACGCACTGCCTTCATGCATTGCTCCGCGCAAAGGTGCGCTGTGCGACGTCGGACATCAAGGTTGCGCAAACCGTCACAAACGTGACTACCATGGTAAGGTTCACCAACAATGGCAGATCGCGCGCCTGGGCAGCATGCCAGGCCAGCTGTCCAAGGCCAGCAACATCGCTCACAACTTCAATCGGAAGCAGCACGCCTATTCCGATGCTGATGGAAACTCCAACCAGCGCAATCATCTGCGGGAGCGCAATCGGAGCGACGTGCCACACCAGCACTCGCCATGGTCCAGCCCCCTTGGCTCGCGCCGTAAGAACGTGAGGCATCTCGCTGCTCTGCTGCAGCAAATTTTGCGCGTGACGGTAAATTTTGGGAAACACCAGCAGTGCGGCCGCAAACGCCGGTGGCCATCGTAAAAAAAGAAAAATCAATGCCATTGCCGCTGCCGGCGTTGAGATAAATGTCCCGCTCAGTCCATTGGCTAAAACGCTCAACGCGTGATTGTCCCACATCTGTGCGGCAATCGCTAAGGCCAAGCCCAGCAGCCACCCCGCCGTGAGCGCGAATGCCAAGTTCACCAACGTGATCGGCAGGCGCTCGCGCAAGAGATCTTTGACCGGCTGATTCAACGAACGGGAAGTGCCAAGATCGCCCCGCACGAGCGATACAAGGTAGTGTGCATAAAAGCGAGGAACATTCGCGTCAGACAGGTGGGCCCGACGGATAGCTTCCAGGCTCTGTGCAGAGAGGCCAGAATTGAGTTCCTGGTCGTCAGCAGAAAAGCCTGGCGCAATGCGCATAAGCATGGCGCCCGCAAAACTCGCCATGAGCATCACCGCCACCAGTCGCAGGACGGCCCCGCTCCAGAAACGCAGCATTATCCAGCCACCGCGTCGCGAACGGTAGCGGGTCGCTTTCCATCTGTTAGAGCCGTGAATACTTTTAGAATCTTGTGGTGCTCCTGCTTTTGCATGTACATCCGGCGATCCGCTTCCGCGAGCAACTTTTCCGCGTCCACTCCGTCTTCCGGATAGATGGCGCAGCCTACGCTCAGTGACAGCCATTCCACGCCGCACACTTCGCGACCGGCATTGCCCGCCAGTTCGCTCAGGCAAATGCCGCGGGCTTCTGCCGCCGATGCACTCAGCCCGGGCGCTACAATCACAAACTCATCTCCACCCATGCGTGCAACGTAGTCATATTCTCGGCAGGAACCTTGCAAAGTTTCAGAAAAATGACGCAGAATGCGGTTGCCCTCGAGGTGACCAAATCGATCGTTGATCTTCTTAAAACCGTCCAGGTCGCAAACCATCACAGTTAAAGAAGTGTCCAGACGCTTGCATCGCGCCAGTTCACGATCAAGATGGATGAACAAGGAGCGGGCATTCGGCAGTTCCGTCAGATAATCTGTTGTGGCCGAGCTCTCTGCCTCCTGGAAGGCCAAAGCGTTCTCAACCGACAATGCAACTTTCGAGCTGATCGCCAACAGAATGCGGAGGTGGTCGGAAGTGTATGCATCCGCGTCAGAGTGATAGAGCGTTAACACACCCACGACACCCTGCAATCCTTCCAGCGGTACTGAAATGGCGGAGCGTAATGGGCTGAATCGATTGGGATCGTGCACATAGCCGTGTTCGAGGGCGGGATTGCCATTCAGCATCGGTTTGCGATTTTGCGCAACCCATCCTGACAAGCCTTCTCCTAACGGAATGCGTAAAGCTGCAAATAACCTGAAGTTGTCACCATTCACATATTCGGGAAGCAGCTCATTGCCGCGAACAATGTATGTGGCGATGGCGTCATATGGCACCAGGCGCTTCAATCGTCCACTGAGCACAGAAAGTGTTTCACTTAAGCTGAGCGAGTTACCCAGGTCCTGCGTGAGTTCAAAGAGCACCTGCGCTTCTTGCCGCGCCGCGGCAATCGAAGAAAGAAAAGTAGCTTGGTTGCCTGTGTCGCTGGCTCTGTCAACCTCAAAACCGTTCGCGGGTGCTTTACCGCGTACCACTTTCACATCTGTCGAGAGTTTCTGGCGGTCTGGCAGGTGGGACTGTAAACGGACAATTGCTTCCAATTCCTTGTAGCTGGTTTTCAGCAGGTTCACTACTTTGGGATCGTAAGCTTTTCCTGCTTGATCCACCACCCATTGCATTGCGTCATCCAAAGGGAGCGCTTTGCGATATTGGCGGTCCGTCGCCAGTGCATCCAGGCAATCCACCGCTGATAGAATCCGTGCGCCCATGGGAATTTCTTCACCCTTTAGGCCGTCGGGATAGCCGGTGCCATCCCACCGCTCGTGATGTGCGCGGACAATCGGGACCACGGGATAGGGAAAGGAAACGCGTTCCAGTATCTCTGCTCCCACTACCGGATGGATCTTCATTTTTTCAAATTCTTCAGGTGTAAGCCGGCCCGGCTTGGAAATGATGTGTTCAGGTACGGCCAGTTTGCCAATGTCGTGCAGTAATGCTGCAGCGCGTAGCGCTTCAACTTCGCCCGCGGAAAGATCCAGCCTCTTCGCTATCTCTACGGCATACACACGCACGCGCTCCAGGTGGTCGTGGGTCGTCTGGTCTTTAGCTTCAATGGCAAGGGCCAGGGCTTCAATGGTGCGCATGTGCAGCGCTGCCATTTCAGATACGTGATTCTTCTCGTTCTCCAGCTTGCTCAGGTAGAGACGATACGAGCGATAGATCACAAACATCGCCGGCAAAGCCAGCAATGTCGGCTGCCAGCCAACCCGTTGGGTGAGCCATCCAAACATTGCGGCCAATGCGCCGCCGGCAAGATAATACGGTAACGACCAGAAATAGCAGTCCGTCCAGATCTTTTGCAGTTTCTTGTTCTCTGTAAGAGCGATAATCGTCGCCACCGGAAGGGTGTTAAAGAGGAAGTAAACAGCGGCAGAGAGCATCAGCAAAAATGCGGCATTTGGATGCAGCCGGGTTGACCATGGCCCGTGAAAAGTAAAGTAGGCCGCTGCAATGGCAACCGCGGCGCTGGAAGTATTGAAGAATACTTGTTCGATCCGTGGCCACCGCCGCCGGGTGAGAAAGCATTGCGCCACGATAGCGGAACATCCCAGGATCAACGTCTCCGTAAAGGTCAATTGGGCAATGCCAAGAAGAATAAAGAGGAAATTAACTGAAATCGTTCCCGTTATCTCGGGCAGTTCCACTTTCAGTCGCGAAGCCAGCAACGCCGTCAGGAGGTAGGCGACAAACTTTGGCCAGTCGTCAATCTTCCACGCAATGCCGCCATAGACCAGCGTTGCGACGCCGGCAAGGCAAACTGCGTAAAGGAAGATTCGGGCCTGCTTGGACATGCTTTGCACCATCTCCGCCAGTTATACAGGCAACTCCCGGGCCAAACGTTCCGGAAAGGAGGCCTCTCATAACCCTTGTTAAATCAACATTTTGTCGTGCAATGGCCGAGCTATAGTCGGTCGTACGCCTTACATCCTTGCGACATTCATGTCACATTGCCGGTGTCTACTTCGCACCGAAATGTCACAGCCCGCATTCCCGAGATGGGCTTTTGTGGCAGTCGGAGTCTAACTTGATATAGCCCTGAGAGCATCGGGCAAGCTAAAGGTTTGGGAACTAAAGTAATCATCCCCCGCGCTTCTTCAATTGCGGGTGTGACGAACTTGTCTCATCATTGCCAGCAATGAGTGACAAATGCGCGCTGTGTGCCCATAGCGTGTACGTGAGGAGAAGATTCTGTCGACGGCAGTCAACAATCCGTGCGAGTTAACCAGTCAGATCGTTCGCAGTGACGCTTTGAAGCGAGTGATGAGGCTGGTGGAACAGGTGGCGTGCCATCCAGCCGCCGTACTGATCGTCGGTGAGACTGGGACCGGCAAGGAAATGATTGCCCGATCGATACATAGCCACTCCCTTCGCTGCAACAAACCATGGGTCGATGTAAACTGCGCTGCCATCCCTGAACACCTGGTTGAAAGCGAACTCTTCGGATATGAAAAGGGCGCATTCAGCGGCGCCGACGCACAGAAAATTGGCTATTTCGAAATGGCCGATGGTGGCACTCTGTTTCTCGATGAGATCGGAGACCTTGATCCCAGAGTCCAGGTTAAGCTGCTGAGAGTCCTGGACGGCGTGCCTTATTACCGGCTGGGCGGAAGCAAAAAAGTCAGCGTGAACGTACGCGTGGTGGCCGCCACCAACCAGAACCTGGAGGAGTCGGTACGAGCCGGCCGTTTCCGCAACGATCTCTACCATCGATTGGCGGAATTCAAGCTGGAAATACCTCCGCTGCGGGATAGGCCCGAAGACCTGCTGGCGATTGCCGAGCAGATTCTTCATCAACATTACCCGAATTCACGTTTTTCCAACGACGCGGTGACAGCTCTGCTAACACATACATGGCCCGGCAACGTACGCGAACTTCGCAATTCCATCTTTCGCGCGGTTATGCTGGCCAGAAACGCCAACGTAGAAGTTACCAGTGGCGACCTGAAGCTGAACCAGGACGCTATGCCAGGACAGGGCAAGACTCCTTTGAATCGCGACCTGGAACAGGTAGAACGCCAGATCGTATTTGACACGCTGGACCGGTGCGGCGGCAATCAGGGCAAAGCTGCCGAAGCGCTGGGAATCTCGCGCCGCACACTGTTGCGCAAGCTCAAAACCTACCGCGAAATTGAGAATGAAACTGCTGTTGGCACCTTATGCGCTGAACAGCAACGCTATTATCGCAAGCAGACCAGCGCTCCCGTTCAGCTGAAACATGGGGACGTATCAATGGACGCGAACCTGCTCAATATCAGCCTTGGCGGAGCGGCCGTTTCCATATACAAAATGCTGGCGCAGGGAACGCAGGTTTCCATCCGGTTTATCATTCCGGAAACTGATATTGCGGCAGAATTGCGCGGACGCATTGCGTGGGCGAACAAAGAAGGCCATCACGGAATTCAATTTGGCGAAGTGCCATCGGAGCTTCGCACACACCTGCAACGTTGGTTTCAGTCCGAAATGAAAAAAGACGGCTGGCGCGACGAACTCGTCGGCTAATCGTCTTCTCGCATTCCTTCAGAATTGTGAAAAGTCAGGTTTGCGCCGCTGCATAAAAGCCATCATGGCTTCCCTCGCCTCCGGGCCCTGCAAAAGAGCGGCAAATTGCTCGGTTTCCTTCGCCATAGCCTCTGCAATAATCGCGGCCGAGCCGCGTTTGAGCAAAGCTTTCGTAGTGCGTAGCGCCGATGGAGGCTTTTCTGCCAGTTGTCGGGCCTTTGCCGCCGCTGCGGAGATCAGTTCGTTGCTATCAACTACGGCGTTAACGATGCCCAGATCTCGTGCCGCCTCCGCGTCGAATGGCTCACCAAAATATAGGAGTTCTGCCGCCCGGCGATGTCCCACCAATGACGGCAGAAGCGCGCTGGAACCCGCTTCCGGGCACAGCCCCAGATTGACAAAAGGAAGTTGAAAGCGCGCATCCGGAGCGGCATAAACAAGATCACAATGCAATAACATAGTAGTGCCGATTCCCACGGCCACCCCTGCCACGGCTGCCATTACTGGCTTTTGAGCGCTTGCCAATGTTTGCAAGTACAAAATCGCCGGACTCGTTTCTCCCGGTTTCGCGTTGGCAAAGTCCATCAAGTCATTCCCGGCGGTAAAACAAGCGTCTGTCCCTGTGATCAGAACCACGCGGATATTAGAGTCCGTCTCGGCCTGCTTGAGCGCTTCAATCATTCCCAGGTACATGCCGCGTGTTAGAGCGTTCTTCTTCTCCGGCCGGTCCAGCCGCAGCGTGAGGATCCGGTCTTGCACCGAGACAACAATATGCTCCGCCATGTCAGCTCCTGGCGATCAAATTTTACTTATATGTGTGTTACGCATTAAAAGATCGATCACAGAATACGCTAACAGGCATGTCTCGCGCTTCAGCTGGAGATTGCTCGGAGAAACTGCCATCGCGAACGCGCATAGCTTGACTCTTGCGAACGCGCGTTTGTGCCGATTGATTCATCTATCTCTCTGGTTTCACTGGGGGCTGCATCCGCTTGACTGCACAGTATTCTCACTCCGTGCGCAATGCCAGCATCGGCTCCGTGTTGGCCGCTCTACGCGCCGGAATGAGAGCAGCAACAAATGCAGCGGCTGCCAGCACGGCTGTAGTAATGGACAAAACCATGGGATCGTGCGG
>DASYKK010000284.1:0-5418 GCA_035995565.1 Candidatus Angelobacter sp. | reverse complement strand
CGATTTCCGGCGCTAAGCATAGCATCCAAGGCCGCGTCCCATTGTGCCTGTGCGCTTTCCATCAGCAGCACTCTGCTAAAATCACAACACAACTTCCAAGTTTGAGGGTATCGCCGCGTGCCTCTGTACGAATATCAGTGTAAGAAGTGCAAACACAAATTCGAAAAGATACAAAAGTTCTCTGACCGGCCCATCAGGAAGTGCCCCGATTGCGGCGCCCCGGTAGAGAAGGTCCAGCACGCTCCAAACGTCCAGTTCAAAGGCAGTGGCTGGTACGTGACCGATTACGGCGGAAAGAGCGATAAGTCCAAGTCTGACGACGCCTCAGAAAAAGGGTCCGAGAAAGACAAGTCTGAAAAAGCCGGTTCAGAGAAATCTAGCTCGGAGAAAAAAGATTCGGCTGGCAAAGAAGACAGCGCAAAAAGCAAGGATAAAGATAAGGACAGCAGCTCGAAGAAGTCCGAACCCAAAAAATCTGATAGCAAAAAATCTAAAGACTGAAAATTTTCAATCACACAAAGCCGCCAATAAGCGCATCTCGTGAAGCGCTTATTGGCGGCATAGTTTTCCTCTTAGCTGGCGCGCCGCGAGCGCACCGGCCTCGCTTCAGTTCGCCCGCTCACCGTGAACACCATCTGTCGCTTGCCCACGTCTGCATCCACCACCACGTGATCGCCATGCAGCACTTCGCCTTCCAGAATCTTTAACGCCAGTGGATCCTGGATCAGCCGCTGGATCGCCCGCTTCAGCGGACGTGCTCCATAGGCCCGATCATAGCCCTCCAGAAACAGTAGTTCTTTGGCCTGCTGCGTAAGCTCAATAGTGATCTTCCGATCGGCAAGAAGCTTGCGCAAATCGTCCAGCCGCAGCTCGATGATATGCGTCAACTGCTCTTCGCCCAGAGGTTTGAACACAATCACGTCGTCCACGCGATTGAGGAATTCCGGACGGAAATGCTGCCGCAGCGCCTCCATCACATGGTCAGTGGCTTCAGCAAACGCTTCCGGAGAACTCACGCCTTCAGCCTGCAAATAGCTTGCACCGATGTTCGACGTCATGATGATCACCGCATTTTTAAAGTCCACGGTGCGGCCGCGCGAGTCCGTCAGACGGCCGTCATCAAGGATTTGCAGCAGGATATTGAACACATCCGGATGCGCCTTCTCAATCTCGTCAAACAGAATCGTGCTGTAAGGGCGACGACGCACGGCTTCCGTCAGCTGGCCGCCTTCGTCATAACCTACGTATCCCGGCGGCGCGCCAATCAGACGCGATACGGCATGTTTCTCCATGTACTCAGACATGTCGATTCTTACCATGGCGTGCTCATCGTCGAACAAGAACTCGGCCACCGCTCGCGCCAACTCAGTTTTTCCCACGCCGGTGGGACCCAGGAAGATAAACGAGCCAATCGGCTTGTTGGGATCGCTCAAGCCCGCGCGTGAACGCCTTACCGCGTTGGATACGCGCTGGAGCGCCTCGTCCTGTCCAACGACGCGCTGGCGCAGCCGGTCTTCCATGCTCACTAACTTACGGACTTCGCCTTCCAGCATCTTCGATACCGGTATACCGGTCCACTTTGAAACGATTCGCGCAACGTCTTCCTCATCTACTTCTTCTTTCAGCATGCGGCGCTGCTTGTCGTCGGCCTGCGCGCTCAATCTGGCTAACTCCGCCTCAGCCTGGCGCAACTCTCCGTACCGGATTGCCGCCACACGTTCCAGATTTCCACTGCGCTCGGCCTGCTGTTCTTCAATCTTCAACTGCTCTATCCGCTCCTTGAGCTGCCGGATGCGCATGATTCCTTCTTTCTCTTCCTTCCAGCGAACTTTCAGCGCATTGGCCTGCTCGCGGATATGCGCCAGCTCGCGCTCCACCACGGCCAGCCGCTCTTTCGAGTTGGGATCGTCTTCTTTCTTCAGCGCCTGCTTCTCGATCTCAAGCTGCGTCGCCCGGCGCTCGAGCTGGTCGATCTCCGTGGGCATGGAGTCAATCTGAATACGCAGTGAAGACGCGGCTTCATCGATCAGGTCGATGGCCTTGTCTGGTAAAAATCGATCCGTGATGTAACGATGCGACAACGTGGCCGCCGCAACGATTGCCGAGTCCTTGATCCGGACGCCGTGATGTACTTCGTATTTTTCTTTCAGCCCACGCAGAATTGAAATCGTGTCTTCGACATTCGGCTCGCCTACAAGCACCGGCTGGAAACGCCGCTCCAGCGCAGCGTCTTTCTCAATGTATTTGCGGTATTCGGTCAACGTAGTGGCGCCAATCGCGCGCAACTCGCCCCTTGCCAGGGCTGGCTTGAGCATATTGCTGGCGTCAATCGCGCCTTCGGAAGCGCCTGCTCCCACCAGGGTGTGCAGTTCGTCGATAAAGAGAATAATCTGCCCATTGGAGTCTTCAATTTCTTTGAGCACCGCTTTCAGGCGATCTTCAAATTCGCCGCGGTATTTTGCTCCGGCCAGCATTGAGCCCAGGTCCAACCCCACCACGCGCTTGTTCTTCAGGATTTCCGGCACGTCGCCGGAAATAATGCGCTGCGCCAGTCCTTCCACGATGGCCGTTTTACCGACGCCCGGCTCGCCGATTAGCACCGGGTTGTTCTTGGTTCTGCGCGACAGCACCTGCACCACGCGGCGTATTTCCTCATCGCGGCCAATCACCGGGTCAAGCTTGCCTTTCCGCGCCAGTTCTGTCAGGTTTTTGGCGTAGCGCTCGAGCGCCTGGTATTTGCCTTCAGGGTTCTGGTCAGTCACGCGCTGGGAACCTCGCACGGACGTGAGGGCCTTCAATATTGCATCGTGCTCAGCGCCCGCGCTGAAAAGAAGCTGCCGGGCTTCGTCGCTTTTATCCTTGGTAGCGGTCATCGCCAGAAGCAAGTGCTCAGTGGAGACATACTCATCCTTGAACGTGTCCGCTTCTTTGAACGCCTGGTCCAGCAATTTCGACATCGCAGCAGAGAGCTGCGGCTGGGCAGATGCTCCGGAAACCTTCGGCAGCCGGTCAATCCTCTCCATCACCTGTGCTTGAAGCGTCACCGGATTCACGCCCAGCTTGGCCAGAACGGGCGCAACAATTCCTTCAGTGTCCCGTAACAGCGACGCCAGCAAATGCAAAGGCAGCATCTCCGGATTGCCGTTCTGACCCGCGAGCTCACTTGCCTGCTGGATCGCTTCCTGCGCTTTAATTGTGAATTTGTCCCAGCGAATTGCCATATCGTGCTCCTAAAATCTGTGCATACGTTAATGAGATCCGTCGCTTCGCTCAGGATTTCGCCTGGCGGTTCACACGCCGCCAAATCAGCTCAATTTGTCCCAACGAATTGCCACATTCTTTCTTTTACGGGTCTCAATATTGTCTCTCGTAATATCCGCTTTTGCTCTCGTCTTATGTTCGTTCGTCTTCCGGAGTAGTAGATGCCTGTCCGTTCAATCTAAAAAGAAAAGACGGGAGATGAGGATCCATCTCCCGTACAGATGTGAATCAGCGGAATGTGGATTTCCTTCACATGTTAGCCCTGCAAAGTTTTCTGGCCATTGCCCACTTTGATCTGGCGCGGCTTGGCTTCCGCCCGCTTGGCCAGAGTGATCTTCAAAATGCCCTTGTCATAGCTGGCTTCAACCTTTTCCGAGTCCACGGTGTTCGGGAGCTTGAAAGTGCGAATGAAGGAGCCGTACCGGCGCTCAATGCGATGGAAGTTCTCTTCCTTTTCTTCCTTCTCAAACTTGCGCTCGCCCTGAACGGTCAGTGTGTTGTTTTCCACGCTGACATTCACGTCCTCATCGTTCAGGCCGGCAACTTCCAGCTTCAGGATCAGGTTTTGCTCGTCCTCATAAACGTCCACCGCAGGAACAAAGCTGCCTGCGGTCAACTGGTCTTTTCCGGTTGGCTCGGTGAAAGTCTCAAAAAAGCTAGCCAGTTCGCGGAAGGGGTCAATTCGAGTGATGGTCATGGTTATTGTCTCCTTCAAATGAGTTGTTTTTTTATGAATGCCGCTTACAAATCGTTGGATGCTTGACTGCTACAACACGATCATAAAATATGAGCGCGTTATTGTCAAGTATTGAAAACAGTGATTTTATATATTGTTTTCAATTGTTTACGTTGTTATTGGCTTGCTAGCTCACGGAAAGAACAAAACATTTCAAGTAAAACGTCTCTGGCACGCCCAGCAGGATCGGATGATCTTTGGCCTGAGTACGTTTTTCCAAAACCCTGACCGAGCGGTGAGCGTCCTGCGCGGCCTCATTCAGCACGTCGAAGAAATCCTGTTCGCTTACAGCGAAAGAACATGAACACGTGACCAGCACCCCGCCTGGACGGAGCATTTTCAGTGCCCGCAGATTCAGTTCTTTGTAACCTCTTACCGCGGATTCCAGATGCTTCTTTGACTTGGCGAACGCTGGCGGATCAAGAACAATTGTGTCGTACTGCCTGCCGGCGGAGGAATAGTCTTTCATCAAATCGAAGGCATTGCCTTCAATCCATTCGATCTCGGTTTTGTTCTCGGCGTCGTTGAGCGTTTCATTCTGCTCCGCCACCTCCAGCACTTCACGAGAGATATCTACGGCCGTCACCTTGTCGCAGACCCGCGCCAAATGCAGCGCAAAGCCGCCCTGGTAAGTGCAGACATCGAGCGCCTCGCCTTTTGCGTATTGCGCTGTCGTAGCGTAGTTCTCGCGCTGGTCGAGGAAGGCTCCGGTCTTCTGTCCGCCCAAAGCATCATAGTGGAACTTAACGCCGTTCATCGTGAAGACGGTACTGCTCTTGCCGCCCTCGATCGGCCCGGATTCCATCTCCGGCAGTTGCTCCAGTTCCCGGATGCGAGCGTCGGCGCGTTCCACGATATTCTCCGCGCCTGCAAAATCTTTTAGCGCAGCGATGATCGCCTGCTTCCGCTCCGGCGCGGCCCACGCCTGCGTAAGCACCTGAAGGGTAAAAACATCGTTATAGCGATCAATGATCAGCCCTGGCAGGCGGTCGGCTTCGCTGAATACCAGCCGGTAGGCATTTGAATTCTGCACGACTTTGGTTCGGTAAGAAACGGCTTCAGCCAGGCGTTGCCGCATCAGTTGCAGCAACTCTTCTTCTGACCGCAGAGCCTCACGCCCCAGCAGGCGCAGCTTAATCTGAGACGTCGAACTGTAGATGGCCGAACCCAGAATCTTGTCTTTGGGGCCGATTATATGCACCATGGCGCCGGGTTGCGCGCCCCCGTCATTGAGCACGTCCGACGCATAAACCCAAACATGACCGTCGCGCAGACGTTTAGCCGCCCGATCATTCACAATCACTTTTCTTGGGAGACCGTTTGCCATCAGGCAATCAGCATATAGGAAGACGTGTTTATTGCGTGCGGCTGGTCTGCTGCTCAGGTTGCTCAGCTTCTGGCTCGGCCTCAACCGTCCGGGC
>DASYKK010000283.1:0-5654 GCA_035995565.1 Candidatus Angelobacter sp. | reverse complement strand
CCAGATCACCTGGGTGAGCTTGTCGCGCCTGTTGGCCAGCGGCAGAATGATGTGGTTGTAGGCCTGAGCCAGCGCGGATCCGTGTCCGGAAAACCTTCTCTGGCTTTCCTCGTCCGACTCAAGAATGGATTCGTAGGTCTCGGGGGAGTTATCTTCCATCCAGGAAAGCAGGGTCGGGCCAAAATTGGAGCTGATGCGGGAATAGTTATTTACGATTTGCCGGATGTAACCGTCATCGTCAAGAATGCGGGAAGCGCCATTGGGAGCGTAGCATTCCGCGGTAATGCGCTCGTTCCAGTCATGATAAGGATAGGCCGATTCCTGGCGTTCAACCGCTTCCAGCCAGGGATTCTCCCGTGGCGGCTGGTAGAAGTGCGCGTGAATACACACAAAACGTTCCATCAAGAAGGCCGGCCATGCCTGATTACGAAATGCATATCACTCGGAGACTTGGATGTGGAACATCGCCCGGATGGTGCCTAGCCAGCCATAAATTGCCCTGGCAGTCGTTTCTTGCGTAATCGAAGTCTCCTTTCTTGAAATCACCCAAAAAAGCCATGTCTCTGCTCAACGTGAGTAGCTTCATGCACAGTTCTCCTGCAATTCTCTCAGTTCACGAACGGCACTGGACGCGCAAATAAATCAGCTAGTCTGCTCCATCCCCCGTACGGCCAGAACAATCCAGGAATTGAGGTATAGAAATGTCTGCTTCTTATTTGCGAAAGTTTTGTCTTGGATTGGCTGCTAGTTTCCTCCAACAAAATTATTGCAAGAAGATCAAAGCGGCTCTGCTTACCCGGGGAGTCGCTTTTTCTACAACTCTGAAAAAGGTAGAGCGTGCGTGTGCACAGTCGGCGGAAATTTGATCCTATGGAAGTGCGGTGCCAAAAAAAATTCAGAGGAACTCAGTAATCACAACTCAATTTTTCTGGTCGGCAATTTTTTTTTGCTTTTGTCCGGTGAAAAGTAGCTGAAAGACGCAACTCTTGTTTATAATCATCCGTTTTCATCAGTGACCCCGATCACGGATGGAACCTGGAGACTGCCGATCGCGTCGAGTCACGCAACGCGACGGTTTTTACAGGCAAACTTTTTATTCAATGGCACAGATTTTTCACCGCAGTTCAAATACTCTGGCGCGCGCCAGCATTCTTGGCGTAGTGCTCCTGCTCTCGGCGGTAGGTGCGGCGCTTATGAAGCTTCAGCGCTCGCCCTACGTCACGGCGCAGCATATCGCGCCAGAGCAGCCAGTACCGTTCAGCCATCAGCACCATGCCGCTGGCCTCGGACTGGATTGCCGCTATTGCCACACCTCGGTTGAGGATTCCAGCTTTGCCGGAATTCCTCCTACCAAGACCTGCATGAACTGCCATGCCCAGATCTGGACCAATGCTCCCATGCTGGCGCCGGTGCGCTTTAGCTTCTCCAGCGGACAGTCACTGCAATGGACGCGCGTACACGATCTTCCGGACTTTGTTTATTTCAATCACAGTATCCACATTGATAAGGGCGTGGGTTGTTTTAGCTGCCACGGCCAGGTGGATGCGATGCCGCTGATGTATGAAGAAAACACTTTGCAGATGGAATGGTGCCTGAACTGCCATCGCGAGCCGGAAAAATTCCTGCGGCCGAAGAACCAGGTTTTCAATATGCAATACCAGCAGCCGAGCGCCGAGCACACGGTTGCCCTTGACGGGAAAGCCTATACCAGCCAGTTTGAGCTGGGTAAAGCATTGCGGCAAAAATATCACCTGCGTACAACGCAGGACATAACCAGTTGCTCCACCTGCCACCGATAGGGTGGAAACAAATGGATACGAATGTCTAATAAGAGCGATATAAATCCCAACCTGATTTCTGCCAGCGAGATCAAGCCGGCCAGCATGGAGCTGGAAGCCGTGCGCAAGAAACTGGCGGAAGCCAACGGCCCAAAGTACTGGCGTACTTTGGAGGAGCTTGCAGACCAGAGGGCCTTCGGCGAGCTGCTGGAGCGGGAATTTCCGCGCCAGGCTTCAGAGTGGGTCGATCCTGTTTCGCGGCGCGGCTTCCTGAAACTGGCCGGAGCGTCCATGGCACTGGCCGGACTGGCTGGCTGCACGCGGCAGCCGCTGGAACAGATCCTGCCCTACGTTCGCCAGCCGGAGCAGCTGATTCCCGGCAAGCCAATCTTCTATGCCACGGCCATGCCGTTTCATGGCCACGCGCTGCCATTGCTGGTAGAGACACACGAATTTCGTCCAACCAAGGTTGAAGGCAATCCGCTGCACGCTGCCAGCATGGGTGCGACGGACCTCTTTGCCCAGGCCTCGATCCTGAATCTTTATGATCCTGACCGTTCCACCACGCTGACTTACATGGGTGAGCTACGCTCATGGGGCGACTTTGCCATGGCCGTCAACGGCAAGATCAATGATAAAGACGGCCTCAAAGCCAAACAGGGCGCGGGCCTGCGTTTCCTTACCGGCGCCACCAGTTCGCCGACGTTTGGCTGGCAGATGAAGGCTGTGCGGCAGGCCTTCCCGCAGTCGAAATGGCACCGCTGGGACCCGATCAACCGCGATAGCATGCGTGCCGGTTCCAGGCTGGCGCTCGGCGGATATTACGATCCGATTTACAAATTTGAAAGTGCCGCAGTAGTGCTCTCGCTGGACGCGGACTTCCTTTCCGGCGCCTGGTTCCCGGGCTTTGTGCGCTATGCGCGCGATTTCATGCGCGGCCGCAAGCTGGAAAATGGCGACCAGATGAACCGCCTGTACGTGGCCGAGAGCGCGCCTTCCACAACGGGAGCCAAGGCTGATGATCGTCTGGTCCTCCGGCCTTCAGAGGTTGAAAACGTGGCGCGAGCCCTAGCGGCGAAAGTCGGTGTGGGCGGAGCCGCAGGCAATCTCACGCCCGAACAACAGAAGTTCGTCGATGCCGTGGCCGCCGATCTGACCGCGCACAAAGGCAAATGCCTGGTTGTTCCGGGCGAATTTCAATCGCCGGCGGTCTATGCGCTGGCGCAAGCAATCAATGGCGCGCTGGGGAATGTCGGCCAGACAGTCACGTACATCGATCCGGTTGAAATCGATCCGGTGGAGCACGGACAGTCGATCAAAGAACTGATTGCCGACATGAATGCCGGCAAAGTGGATATGCTGGTGATTATTGGCGGCAATCCCGCATATAACGCGCCAGTTGATCTGGACTTTGCCAGTGCCTTAGATAAAGTCAAGCTGCGCATACAGTTTTCCAGCTACAAGAATGAGACTACGGACTACATGCATTGGCATGTGCCGGGAACGCACTATCTGGAAGCCTGGAGCGATGCGCGCTCCTATGATGGGACTGCAATCATCATCCAGCCCATGATCATGCCGCTTTACGATGGCAAGAGCGAGCACGAAGTGCTGGCGATGTTTACTGACCAGCCCGGCACTTCGTCGCACGATCTGGTGCAGACGTACTGGAAATCGCAGCACCCGACCGGAGACTTTGAAGCTTTCTGGCGAACGTCAGTCCATGATGGCTTTGTTGCCAACACGATCTCAGCTCCTAAGCAAATTAGCGCGAAGGCCGGATCTCTACCGGCTCCGGCCGCTCCGGCTGATGGCGTTGAAGTCTCGTTCCGGCCCGATCCCACCATTTACGACGGCAGCTTTATCAACAATGCATGGCTGCAAGAGACGCCCAAGCCGCTGAGCCGCAACACCTGGGACAACGTGGCCATGATTAGTCCGGCCATGGCGAAGAAGTGGGGCTTGTATCTGCTGGAGAACGAGAATGACCATCAGTCGGATGCCCAGCGAATCCTTGAGATCGTTTTTCCGGACGGCCGCAAAGTAGAAGCTCCATACTGGCCGCAGCCGGGCCATCCCGATAATGCAGTCACGCTCTTCCTGGGCTATGGCCAGACGAAGACCGGTCGCGTGGGAACCGGAACAGGTTACAACGCTTACAAGGTTCGACCCAGCGCTTCGCAGTACATTGCCAGCGGCGCGAAGATCAACGTAACGAACCGCTTCTGGGACATCGCCGTCACGCAAGGCCATTTCAGCATGGATGGCCGCGAGCCAGTCAAAGTGACGACGCTGGAAGAATTCATTAAGAACCCGAATTTCGCTCACGAGAATCCCGAAGAGGAGCCGCAGGACAAGCCGGGCAGGCCGGAATCCCTGTATCCCGATTACCGGAAAGAAGGTTTTTACCACGAGTATGCCTGGGGCATGTCTATTGATCTGAACTCGTGCGTCGGCTGCCAGGCTTGTGCTGTGGCCTGCCAGGCGGAGAACAACATCGCTGTGGTCGGTAAGGAGCAGGTGCAGCGCGGCCGTGAGATGCAGTGGATTCGCATCGATTCTTACTATGAAGGCGATCCGGCAAATCCCAGCGTCTACTTCCAGCCCGTGCCGTGCATGCAATGTGAGAACGCGCCATGCGAGCCGGTTTGCCCGGTGGGCGCAACCACGCATTCCACCGAAGGCCTGAATGACATGGTCTATAACCGCTGCGTGGGCACAAGGTATTGCTCTAATAACTGCCCATATAAAGTTCGTCGCTTCAACTTCTTCCTGTTTGCCGACTTTGACACGCCCAGCCTGAAACTGGGCCGCAACCCTGATGTAAGCGTGCGCAGCCGCGGTGTGATGGAAAAATGCACGTACTGTGTGCAGCGCATCTCCCAGGCCCGCATCGCGTCAGAAAAAGAAGATCGAGAAATCAGGGATGGGGAAATCAAGACGGCCTGTCAGCAGGTATGTCCCACTGAGGCAATTATTTTCGGCGACATCAATAACAAGAACAGCGCCGTGGCGAAATTAAAGAGCGGTCCACGCAAGTATGACCTTCTGGCGGAATTGAATACACGCCCGCGCACCACGTATGTGGCGGCGGTGCGAAACCCCAACCCTAAACTAGCGTCTGGCACGGAGAAGACATAAGAGATGGCTGCACCAGACATACTGCCGCCTAAAGGTGTAAGGCCGCCGATCATCGGGCCCGGCCAGACCTTCGGCACCATAACGGACCGCATTGCCGGGATTGTGCTCACCAAGCACACCCCGATCTTCTGGGTAATGGTTGTTGCGATCGCCGCGGCGCTTTTCGGCATGTTGCAAACAGCGGTTGGCTACCTCTTGGTCAGGGGCACCGGCATCTGGGGCATCACAATTCCCATCGGGTGGGGCTTTGCCATCGTGAACTTTGTGTGGTGGATCGGTATAGGCCACGCCGGCACGCTGATATCAGCCATTCTGCTGTTGTTCAAACAGACCTGGCGTACCTCGATCAACCGCTTTGCCGAGGCCATGACGATTTTTGCCGTCATGCAGGCTGGTCTCTTTCCTCTGATCCACACCGGGCGTCCGTGGCTGGCGGCATATTGGCTCTTCCCGATCCCCAACACCATGGGCGTATGGCCGCAGTTCCGCAGTCCCCTGATTTGGGACGTATTTGCCGTATCGACATACTTCACGGTCTCGTTCTTGTTCTGGGGTATCGGACTTATTCCCGACTTTGCCACCTTGCGTGATTCGGCCAAGACTCTGGTTGTCCGCCGTATCTACGGCGCGCTGGCCATGGGCTGGCGCGGCTCCGCCAAACACTGGAACCGCTACGAAACGGCTTACATGCTTCTGGCCGGCCTGGCGACGCCGCTGGTCTTGTCCGTGCATAGC
>DASYKK010000282.1:0-2189 GCA_035995565.1 Candidatus Angelobacter sp. | reverse complement strand
CTTTGCCGTAACGCTTACCGTGTACTTGCCAGGCGCCAGATTCTTGACATCGTATGCGCCTACGCCATCTGACGTGGCGGACACAACCAGCCCGCTGGAATTTTTGACCGTGATGCTGGCCCCGGGAATGACTGCGCCGGTGGCGTCGACTATTTGTCCACGCAGCCGGCCAGTCTGGGTTTGCGCCTGCGTCTGTGCAAAGACCGAACCGGAACAAGCCACAAGAATGAAAACAACACAAGCGGAGATCCGTACGAGGTTCCCCGACAGCCAGAATTTCATCAATCTCTCCTCAACGGTCATTGTTGCTTCCGGTTTACTGCGGGCCAAGCTCATTGTGGGCCCCCGCCCTCGCCGCCGGGAGCGCCCAGGTTCCATCCGGAAAACAGCGCAGCCGCGCCCATACCGTTCGGTGACGCAGTCAGAATCGGCTCTACTCCACCTAACAGAGTTATGGCGGTAACTTCACTGCTGGTGGTCCCCTGCGTGGCAACAACCATGACCGCGTCTTCCTTCTGCAACTCTGACAGGCTGACGGTGGGAATGCGGCTCAGCATTTGCTGGAAGTCAGGGCCGCCTGTGGGACGTGGGCCTTGCGGGCTGCCGCTCGGCGCAGATCCGGCGGCGGGCGTTCCGCTTGCCGAAGTTTGTCCGCCCGCGGGTGCTCCACCCTGCGGGGCTTGCGCTCCGCTTTTCAGGAAAAATGCCAGACGCTGGGCCATCTGCGGCGCAAGCTTACGCAACTGCGAATCAGAATTGAACTTGATGACCACGGATTTTTTCGCCAGCAGGTCCTTCACCGTGATGGTGTTGTTAGCCGCGTCAATGGAGCTGATGGTCCCGGCGATGTTGCGGAAGGTCCCGGAGATCACTTCTTCCGCCGCCAGTTCTTTGCCGTCGGCGCTGCGGCTGCCGCGCGCGCGCAACTGGTCGCCGGCCATGATCTGGTCGATGGTTCCTTTTTGCGCGTCGGCGAACTTCACCGAGTTGGGAGAATAGCGCAGGAAGCTGGTATCTTTTGAGGTTTTGACCAGCACGCTCAAAGTGGGCGTGACGGAAACGGTAAAAGTTCCGGCCGCGGCGTCGATCGCGCTTACGATTCCACCGGTGCCCCGCTTCTGCCAGTCTTCGCGGTCATGCTGCTGTTTCCGGGCTACATCGGCCTGCTTCATCACAACGAGGGTTGTGGCTTCGATCGCGCCGTTTGCATTCGAGCGCCCGCGCAATAGCAATCGATCGCCGACCTGGATTTCAGCAAAAGTGATGGAAGGAGCCGTCTTAATATCTGTCTGTCCAGCCGCCAGGCGAACCATGTGCGTGCCGTCCAGCACAGAAACCGCAATTTCCGGACCAGCATCAGTTTTGATTACCAGGCTTTTCCCGTTGATTGACTTCACCACACCAACATTTTTGACGACAGCGCCTGCGGCCGTCTGCGAGCTTTCGGCGGCGGGACGGTCCTGGGCCTGCATGGTGGCGCCGAAGGCCAGACCGACAGCGGTCAAGACTGCCAATGATTGTCGCCAGTTCACTGCAAACTTCCTTTCACTCGTTACCAATCAGAACTCTCCCGATTATCACATTCAGCAAGATTATTGTAGGGACGCTCATGCCGACCGCTGAGAGCCTGGCCTGTGCTGCGTATCCGATGCTTCTTGGCTGTGTCTATTATGCGAGATAGGTGCGGATAATCATCTCAAAAGACCTCCGTTTTGTGTAAAAAGATAGCAAAAAGTTTTGTTAAGTTGAGCCGCTTTGCGGGCGTGAGCCCGCAGGCGAAATCCGAACCCCGCTAGGGATTTGCTTCTCCGTGAACCGCTTTTCGGACGTGAGCGTCGCAGATCTGCAGGCGCTCGAGTAGAACGCTCAAGCGGAAATGCACTTGCCCTCGACTGAGGAGAATTTTTTCCTCTTATCTTCAACCCAAACCGGCGAAGCAATCGCCTCCAATCGCAAACACACACAGAATCCAAAGACTGGTTGCAGTTGAATGCGTGGAACTCACCCCCATCTGTACCTCAAACCCTACGGCAACTCAAACATGCAAGGATTTTCGCTGAGCTGTCCTTGCGGACATGGCAGGCCAATGACATACACGGTCGAAGGACATGTACTGCGAACTTGTTCTGCCTGATTGCGCACGCGTGTCTTACCAGAGTTAGCAACATTCCGGTGCACGAACGATGAGT
>DASYKK010000281.1:0-36083 GCA_035995565.1 Candidatus Angelobacter sp. | reverse complement strand
TACGCCCGCAACCGGTCCATTCTTCGCATGCCGGACAGGTTTGGTGGCGCTTTTTCCGTTTCACCTTTGCTCGACCTGGAAAGTTCATTCATTTGTTTGTTACCTTGCTCCACCATCCCCGGACTGCAGCGAGGATGATGCCGGACCACCACGCCATGGATTGAGTCTCCGGTAGCGGCGGCGCTGCGGCTTGCAGCGCGGCCATACGACATCGTTCAAGCAGTTTCTGCACCGACCGATTGCCGGCAGTCGTCTGCAGACGCAGGAGCATCTCGGGCGAAAGCTGCGGACGTGGTAGCTGGCTGGCCATGGCGGCAAGGTCCGGTGATTAGGGTTTCCCCGGCTGCGGCTTTGGAACGTTCGGCGCACCGTCCGGATTATTCTTGTTCTTCTCCGTGGGAGTATTGCTTGTGTTGTCGATCGGCTGGCATGACCACCATGACGAGCCAAACTCGACCACCTGTCTCCGGCAATCGCATTCCTGAATCGTCACGCTGCCCTGATCCTCCACGGTGAAGGAGGCAAGCGAGACCCAGGGCTCGGGCGGGCATGGCGGACAATCCGGGGCCGCGCCGCTGCCAAAGGTGATCGTCTGGGGCGAGCCCGGGTTCGGACAATGATCAAGAATACATATCTGATAGCTGTCGCAAAAACGCGAGTACTCACAGATGTTGTCTTCGCAGCCGCAACCGCCGGCGGGAACGCGGACCAGCCGGGTCTGCTTCTCCTTATATTGCACCGCCACCCATTGCGTGGTGGTACTGGTGGGCGCGGGCTGCGCCTCGTGGCAGCCGTTGTCGTCCGCGGGCGCCGGGGTGCAGGAGTCGCGCACGTCAACACATTGATCGGTTTCAATATAAATTTCGTCGCCATAAGGGCCCAGGATGTAGCCGCTTTTGACGATTACCTTCCAGGGCTGGTTTGACGGCACCACGCGCGCCCCGCACACCACGCCGAATCCATGCAGGAAGCGGTTGTGCCGGCGCATTTTGGCGCGAAAATAATCCTGCTCCAGCGTAAAGTCGTCAGGGGTGACGAGCTGGCGGGCGTAATAACGCGGGCGCTCGTTAGTGGCCGGTTGGGTCCCGTGACTGGCGCAGCTGCAAGGTGCGGTAGTGGTGGACATAGTTCCTCCTGGAAATTTCATTGCTTTCCGCCGCGCATGCGCGCGGGCAGGTCGCCGGCGAGCGCCAGCAGGATGTCAAACAGCATGTCATTCGAATAAACGACCGGGCGCACGCCGATATCGATGTCTGTGATCTGCACCGGATCGTCTCCGTTAGGCAGGCGGATGTTCGCCAGCGGAATGCAGCAGTCGCCGTTCCCGTCCGGGCAGTTGCGGGTCACGCTCTCCACCAGGGCCATGTAGTTCAAGCGGCCGTTCAAAACAAAGTCCGGCACGGACGAGGCCAGGTCAATTTCCGGCGCGCGCCCGTCCTTCACCTCAATCCGGTAGCCTTCCTGGATGGACGACGCCGAGCACGTGGCCGCGATGCCGCATTCGTCCACCATGGTGGGCGTTGGATCGCAGTCGCATTGCTTGAAGCAGATGAAGACGGTAACGTAATCCTGCTTGTCACAGTCAGTCGTGGGTGGCGGCTGGTTAGGGTCCAGCGCAGGTTTGGCGCGGATATTCTGCGGCTCGCTTTTGCACGGTACAATGATCTCGCGCCCGCAGCGGTCAATGGCCGTGCCCGCAGTTACGATGATGGCGCGGCCCTGCGGCGCCGGACGCACGTCCAGTCCGCACAGCACTCCGTACCCGATCACCAGCCGGTTCAGCAACCAACGTTTGCCATTGAAGTAATTTTGTTCCAGCTCAAGGTGGAAGACATCGAGAAGCTTTCCGTAGAAGTACCGGTTGCGCACGAAGGCGTGCACGCCGGTCACAGGTTTGGTCTCTGGTTTTGTCGAGTTCATGCGTTCTCCTGACTCATTGCAATTTCAAATCCTGGCCCAGGCGGGCGCTGCCGACGCGCAGCGGCGGTCCGCCTCCCAGCCGCAATCCTTCGCTTGTGCCGGCAATCCCAAGCTGCGAGGCTCCGGGCGTTCCCGCCACTATGCTGTCAATGCCCGCGCGTGACTGGAAGCCCGCCCGCATGGACGGCTCCAGGAGCGAAAGACGCCATAACGTATGCGCCGGCTTTTCCCGCTCCACAATCTTCCTCACCAGCTCAATGCGGGCCTCAGAATCAACTTCGGAGGCGTACACCTCCACGATGAACTGATGCGCTGTCTCTTCAAATAACGGTTCACCGAACAGGTCTGAGGTGATCAGGTACGAGTGGTCAAGTTGCGCGGTGCTTCCCAGCACCGCCCCTCCCGGCTCCATTGCAGCCAGATGAGTGTTGCTGCCCAACTGAACGCCTGCATTCCCGCTGGGGCTGCCGGAGCAGCTTGTATCGCCGGCAAAGGCGAGAAAGGAAGCATTCGCGACCGGCTGAGTAATGTTGGCGTGAACGCCGGCCTCTTCCAGCAGCGCCAATTTCAGGCCCTCCACAGTTCCGCGCCACTGGTACCGGTGGAATGCCCGCGCGATTCCGGAGCGGATGCGCGCCAGCGGCTCGCCGCGATCGATATCGACCGCAAGCCAACTGGCCAGCCAGGGCAGGGCCTCCGGCGGCGTGGACTGCGGATTGAAATAACGGGGCAGAGATTCCATCTCGGCTTCCACGTCATCAAATATGCTCTGAAAAAGCGCCAGCAGGCGGCGCACAAAATCCGCGTCCTTCGTTTGGTCCGGCGCCGGCAGGGCCGGCCGGTTCCCAGATTGCACGCGGGCGATCGACTCACGGTAAATCGCTGGAAGATAGCGCAGGTATCCTGGATCGTTGAAGTCGGCGCGCATCTGCCGCAGACGAATGGTGCTCGACCCGTCACCGCGAAAGATTGCGCCCACAAAGAGGAACCTCGACTTGGTGCCATCGAGAAGAAAATGCTCGATGTCCCGGGGAAGCGCTGTCCAGCGCGAGTCGCTGAAGGGCGTTTGGGTTGCGGGATAGACCGGAGGAGCGGTGGAAGAGTTCGAAAGCGAATAGTGAAACTCAATGTGGCTGCCGGCCGCGTCCTCGATTTCCGTTCGCAGCCGGTTCCAGACCGCAGGCAAACTGCCGCTGGAAATTGCAGAGCTCCACAGCACCCCAGATGAAAGATACGCACCGCTCTCGCTCATCTGCAGCGGCGCAAGGCCGCTTCCGGTGTTCAGAAACAGGCCGTACCTGGCGGAAACGGCCAGTGCCGCGACTGGTCCTTCGAATCCTGCGGCTTCACCGGCAAACGGGAAGCCCGGCGAGCGATGAAAGGCGAGCACGCGGCGCAGATGGTTGTCGCCGGCATAGAGAGCGTTGACGCCGACCGCCAGCGCGAGTACCTGCGTCATTCCGTCATGGCGGATTGCCAGCGCATCCTCTTCGGCATCGAGCACCGGCGCACCAGAGCCGTCGAACACATAGATGGCCTGCGCGTCAATGTCATAGACGAAGACCTCCACCTGATCGCCTTTGCCCGCAACCGCCAGTGCGCCGGGATGGCCCACCAGCTTGCTCTGCTGCATGCGCGCGGTGAATTGCTCGTCCGGGTCGCCCGTGGGCCGGAACTTCTGCACGCGTTGGTTGCCGTAGTCCAGCACGTAAAGACAGCCATCGCCGTCAGGGGAAACCGTCCAGGGAGTGTTGAACTGGCCGGGCGAACTGCCGGGCGTGGGATTGGCTGCTGGATCTTGCTGTCCCCATAGGTCGCGCAGTGCAAAAGACTGCAAGTCAAAGACGAGAATTCGATGGTTGCCGCTGTCCACCACAAGCAACCGCCCGGGATTTTCCAGCACCAGCAAGCCCCGTGGCGCATTCAACGGGCTGAGTCCGGCGGAGGCAATCAGGCACCGCAACTCGGTTTGTTCAGCGGAGCATCCACCTACGGCAAAAATTTTGTTTTGCTCCGGCACGGTGTAGAACACGCGGCCGGCGGCGTCCACTGCAAGTCCAGCGGGAGCCGTGGGAGCGGGAACCCCGGCCAGGTCCTCTGTGGTGCTGACCAACTTTGGCGATGGCAGCAATTCCAGGGCGCCATCGCCGGTAAGACTAAGCCCGCTCCACTGGAAATCTAGCCAGCGGTTCTCGCGGTTCATGTAACGGAAATTGTCCGGCAGAGGAAGCATATGGGATCAGCCCTCCACTCCCATCCAGACCACGTACCACTTGGTCTTTAGCGCTTCGGCCAGCGGCTGCGCGAGCTTGTTCAGAATACTGCGGTCAATCAGAATGGACGGCGCCAGCAGGGAAAGCGTGAAGCCGGTAGCGGCGGGCGCGTCCAGGCGCACGAAACCGTCAATCATTACCGTCACATCTTTGCTATCAATGGTGACCTTCACAGAGCGGTCGCCGGCAACGTTGGCGAAATAGCGTGGCGTGGTGCGGAACTGCGCGGCGGAGGTATCAACAGCCAGCGTAAGCGTGATCCCAATATCCGATAGCGTGGCCTTCCAGTCATTCTGGAGAGTCTTTGTGTTTCCGGCAGCGATAAACGGTTGCTGCGCCGGGCGGGCATTGCGCCGTTCGGCGATGGAGAGCGGCTGGTTCAACTGACAATTCAGGACCTCGGCGCGGGCCAGGCGGATTCGCCTGCCGGCCTCGATGTCATTATTAAGTGCGCCCAGCTTCGCCTTGCGATCGGCATTGATGGCGGCAGAGGTGCCCGGCGGGTCCGATGTCGGTACCAATTCAGCCCAGCAGAAGACAGGCGCTTCCCGCCTCCGCACCGCGGAGCGCGACACACATACGCCATCGCGCGTCTCGGTTTCGGTGAGATCCGAGTCATTGGGATAGGAAACCACCAGGTCGTAATAAACGGCGTTGCCACGACCGTCATTCGCCACCGGCGGTACCTGGATCACCTTGGCCTGCGTCAGCACGATTTCGCGGCCCAGGCCATCAATGGCGTATCCGGGCTGCACCGTGATCTCGCTGTCGCCTTTATTGCCGGATACGGCGTAGCCGCTCGCGACGCCCGGCTGATGCAGGCTCTGGTTGTGGAGCCAGCGCATGACCCGATTAAATTCCTCAAGGTCCTGCAGATCGCCGGCGAACAGGCGCTGGCCGTTGAAAAACTGTATGCGTTCAATGGGCTTGGTTGATGGCGTCAGTGACATAGATTCCTCATGACTGTTGCACGCTCCCGCAGGGACCATCTGCCGGCGTGTCATCGGGGCAGGGCCGCGGCATGGGCTCCGGGGCCTGGCAGGCCAGCCAGCTCACGTATAGGTTCAGGTTTTTTACCAGCCGCAAAGGCGAGCCTCGGACAAACAAGACAGAAGCAGAAAGGTCTTCAGGACGGACATTGAAGTGCGTCGCTGGCGCTTCTACGAACAGGATTACGAAGTTTCCCGGGGCGTATATCCAGGCGACAATGGAGAACATCGATTCGGAGACGCCTTGCAAGCGGTCTAATCCAACCAGCAGGGCCTCGTCTCCGGGGGTGAGGTTGGGCAGCGTATTCAGTCGAAGCAGCAGCAAGGACCCGCCAGCACCGGAGAGCGTCGCCAGTCCCACAGTGTCATGAACCATGAGGCCATCCAATTGACCACTCACCTGCACGCTTGTGCCCGTGGCACTAATCACCTGAGCGTGCGAAGCAAGCAGATTGGGCTCTCTCCAGCCTGTAATGTCCCCCAGAAAATCATTGAAGCGGACGCGGTTTGCCGGCTCAAGCGTGACTTTTTTGTTGCCGCCGGGTGTGACACTGACAGTCCCGCTCATCGTCACGACGGACAGCTTATCGTTAACAGCCAAGCCGTTGATGCTGCCGGCAAGCTGAACAGAGGGGCCGCTCGCGGCCGCAACCAGGGCCAGCGCGGCCCGGGTATCGCAAGCCACTAGGTCGCCGGCCTGGAGGACGCCGGCAGGCTCGACCTCAATGATTCCATCCGTGCCCACCGATTGAACGCTTGCGGTTACGGGAAATGAGCAGAGCGCCAGAATGTCCCCGGATTTGAGACCAGGGATAGCTGCGTTCAGGTCCACGCGGCTCCCCGAGGAGAATTTCACCAGCGCGCTGGCGGTCGCGGTGTATGTGTCGTCGAGCCGGGCAACATAGGAATTGCCGGGAAAGAGGCTGGCGTCGGCGACTGTCACCGTGTTGTTCGAGACGTTGAGGACGGTCGCGCGTACCCGGAAATCGGCCGCGCCAATCTGGTCGTTCACACTTAACCCTGCGATCATAGTTTTCAGGGTGAGGCTCTTCGCATTCGACTTCGATTGCACCGACTGCACGCGCACCGGCGCGGAAAACAATCCGCCGGGAAGGACCTTGGCCACAAGGTCTCCGGCGCGGAAAAATTTTGACTCCGCCACCGGGATTTTTGTTTCCTGGGGCTCGTCTTCAACGGCCTGGACTGTGGCAGCGTCCTGGACCGGCGCGATATTGTTGGTTTGGGCTGCAATCATCACATCGAGAGTGAGTTGCGATCCGGAGATTTTCTGGACCCGCGTTGCCTGCAGGGTCTCAATACAGACCACGATATCTCTCTCGTGGAACAACTGCGGATTCTGCACGGTGACGATGTTGCCTGAGACGTTCGTTACTGCAGTCGATTGTTGCGCTACACCAAGCGTGTCATCCTTGGCAAGGCCGGTGATTGAAGTGGCAAGCTCGAGATCACCCGTATCATCAATGTCATTCACTTTGGTTGCCTGAGCAACCAGGCTGGGGCTGGTCTTCACTATTACGTCGCCCACCTGAAAATTCCCAGGCTGGTCAACTGTGACCAGAGGGCCGGCGGCCTCAGGAACGCTGGCGACCGTGGTGACACGGGGCCGGTTTCCGAAAGCTACGTCCTTGGAGCCGCTGAAAGGGCTGAGCGGAGAATCAAGAGTGGCAGTGGTCCCGCTCAACGCCGTGACGGTGCATGCGAGCTCCGCCATGGGCAGCAAGCGGGAAATAGTGTCGTACCGCGCAAAAACGTTTCCCACCTCCAGGGTCACTGGGCCGCCGACGGCGGGTGTTGCGGCGGCACGCGATTTGGCGTCGACAATATCAAAGGATTCGCGGGCAATGCGGCGCATGAAAAGGCGCAAGGTAAAGCTGTCCGGCTTCGGGGCGGCAATGCTGGCGAACCAGGCGGGCAAAAACTCCGCTGCGGAGTTGCCGGCCTCGACTTCGGCAAAGTAGTTCGGCGTGGTTGTGAAACCCGCGGCCGAAGTGTCCACCTCCGATTGCACGCCAATGCTGATTCCATTCTCTTCCCACAGCTCCCACGCCGTGTCCCCGGGCACAGTTGCGCCTGCGGCGATGCGCGGACGTGCCAGCGGCCTGGCGACAACGGGGCGATAATCGTGATCCAGTTGCGGCGGGCTGCCCGGCTTTACCCGAGCCACTGCCACCACATTCGCCGGCTTGAGAGAGTTTTCCGGCAGCCAGCTCAGCCGCGAGAGCTGAGATTCCGCGTCATAAGAAATAATCAGGAGCAGCGGTGTGGAGAAGCTGGAGGGCAGCGCGACGCTGGTGGAAATGGGAACGATGAGTTCGCGGCCAGAACAGTCATAGGCCAGACCGCAGGATAAAGGCAGCGCGCCATTTACGATGTCGGAGGCCTGCAATCCTATGGCGATTCCATAGGCACCGTGCACGGCGCGGTTGTGCAGGCGGCGAAGCTCCGCGACCACCCGCATCTGGGTCTCAAGGTCGCCGGAAGAGAGCAACTGCCCCTCCCAGTAGCGCACCCGTTCGAGCTGGTTTGCGTGTTTTATGGCCATCAACTCACCTCGATGACGTGCGCCCCGGAGACAGCAAGCGCCAGCGGGTTCAGGCAAATGTCGCCGCATTGCAAACCGCAGTCCGCAGCCTCAAGCTGCAGAGAGATCACATGGTCCACGCCGGGAACGCCGGCAATGGTGTCAAGAATTTCTGAAATGTAGACGGCGCGGCCCAGCGGCCAGCCGGTACCGTCCGGACCGCCGCCGAGGGGGTCAAGAAAACGGCTGAGCGCGGCGAGCACCGCGCTTTGTATTCCGGCCTTGCTCTCGCCCGTGGCGGCTTTCACCGCTGCGTGGACCGCAACTTCAAGATAGTCCGGGCCGGTTACTTCTATGCGCGAGCCGATCACGTGCCTGCGGTTGAGGTAAGCGGAAACCGACTGCAACAATCCGGGCGAGGGCACCGGACGCCCAAGCGGAAGATACGGCGCGACCATGACCGTGATGTATCCGGGCGCGGAGTAACACAGGAGCCCAGGACAATAATTGGCAATGGCCGCGGCCCGCGCAATTGCCGTGCCAGGCGTTCGCACGGCCAGAACCTTGCAATCATCGAGCGTAACCGCCCGCTCCGGCTCTTCCAGCCGCGCGGCCGCGCGGCCCTCGGCATGAGCCAAGCTCTCCTGTTCTGCTCCGCCGGAAGCTGCATCGGGATTGGAAATCAGCGCGAGCGCAGCTACCGCGGCGTTTACGTCGAGCAAGGCGGCATTGTGGGGGCCGATGTCAATTCCGACAACGGTCTTGGGGCCAGCAGGCCTGGATTCCCCGATCGCCCCCGCGGCAACGTTTCCGGCAGCTCCGCGGGTAACCTGCGCAATGGCAATAATGATGGCGCCTGGCGGAGCAACGCGTCCGTTCTGGCCGTCACCCAACAACACCTCGCCCACTCCCGCATCCATTACGTAGTGCGCATCGGCCGCGCCGGAGGCGATGAAGCTTTCTACTCTGATCCACGGCTTCAGAGCGCCATTCTCCAGCGTATAGAACGAAAAAGCTGCCGGGTTAAGTTCAAAGCTGCCCAACTGAAGGAGCTGGTTGGGTGCGCCCGTTCCCGCACCAATGCGGAGCGCCTCAAGAGTTAGCCCTCCGGGTTGCGCGGCGGTAGCAGGCTTATAGGCCAGCACCACTACGCGCAGCGCCTCAGGCTCCGCAGCGTTGAAATCAAGGCTGGAAATCCGGCCGCTCGCATCGAAGTCATCGCGCAGAGCGGCAACTTCGCCCAAGACGGGCGGCGTGCCCAGCGCCACAACGCCGGCCGCGATGGGCCACTGTTCCCAGAGTGGCGACGATTGTTCCGCCGCCACGGCGTTCTCAAAAATGCGGAGCGCGCGAGGCGCATCGTCAAATGAGCCGGACAGGAAACGGCAGCGGAGATAGAGCAAGGCTTCCGCTACTGCCCCGGTACGCAGCGCGACAGGCGGCGCATCCATCTGCAACGTAACTCCGCCGCTCAGAGTCATGGAGCGTGTATTGTCTGAGCTTTTGAGCGGCTGCCACAGCCCGGGCTGTGTCTGGACTTCCCAGATTACACGGGCTGAATGGTGAAGCGGGAGATCAGGCAACTGCGGATCGGCGATTGGGCCGGCGCAGGTGTCCCACGGCAGGCAGGCCTGCATGCGCGATTGCAATTCCTCCAGGATGCTCCGGCGCGCCGCAGCGCTCGCGTTCTCGCCCGCCAACCCAACGTACAGGCTGAGCATGTCACCGGCTTGAAGCGAACCATTGAAGCCGAGATAAAGCGCGTCCCCGGGCCGGGGATCTGTGCCGAAAACAGCAAGCGGCTGGCCATGGCTCCAGTCTGCTGTGGCGTCGCGAAACTTTCCGCCGCTCTGTATCTGCACCGCAGCGAGTGCGCATGGAAGCACCGAGAGTCCGCTGCGGAGCCGAAACTTGCCTGCTTTACCATCGAGCATGAGAGCATCCAGTTCCAGTGTGGCAGGCAAATGTAGTTTCGCAGCTCCTGCGTTCAAAGTGAATTGCACAGGAGCGCACGCGGCATGGGGCGGCTCCGGAGCAATGCCCAACAGCGACAGGAACTGCCTGATATGCGAATCCGGAATGCGGTTGGCGCGGTAGATATCGCCATCCGTGATCCATGCCAGCAATTCGATCAGTGTAATGCCGGGGTCGCTCGCGTTGTAGTCGGTCCAGCCAGGGGCCTGGACGGGAATGCGTGCAAGCGCTTCATCCACAAGGTCCGCAAAGCGGCGATCATCGAGATTGGGCAAAGGCACTGGCATGATCAGTTCCCTGGTCCTTTCACGTTCAACCGGATGGCGCCGGCGACTACGATCTGATCAGGAGGCACAATGGCGGATTCGCTCTGCACCTGGTTATTGACGATGAGTTGAATTGATTCTGCATGGTCCATCCCAGGAACGGATTCAAGCACCGTTGCCACGTCCGAAAGAAAGACACTTCGGCCAAAATCCCAGCCGTCGCACATGGGCCCGCCATGGAGCGGGTGCAGGAAGTCCGTCAACGCCTGAATGGCCGCGGTTTCCACCGTGCCGGCTTCTGACTCCACCAAGGGACCGATGATGGCAGAGATATCCACGGGAAAATAAGTGGGGCCGGTAACGTTGATGCGGCCGCTGGCCACCAGTCCGGCAGGCGCGCGCTGCGCGATATAAGCAAGCACCTCATCACGCAGGCCGCGCGTGGGATAAGGCCGGGGCGATTTGCTTTCGGGAATAATGAAGATGGTCAGCCAGCCGGGAAGAGTGCGGCCCACTGGATTGCGACAGGGGACGGCCTTGACCACGGCCACGGCGGAGGACGCTTCACGCACCATCGCCTCGTAATCGGGAGCTGCCAGGGCTCGTCCGCGGTGACGGATGCTGGCCGGAGCGCGATCGCGGAACGATGTCAGCGCCTCGCTGTCCGACCCACCCTCGGCGGGGCGGGGATTGAAAACGCTCTGCACGCCGGAGACGGCGCCGAGCAACTGCGTAATGGTCCTGGCATCAACGTTGCCTTGCGTACCGCCGCCCGATTGAAATTGCTGCAGCATGACCTGCGCATCCTGGGGTATCACGCGCCCATTCACGCCATCTCCGAAGAAGACCAGCCCGCGTGCGCGCTCGATCATGTAATGCCGGTCCGTCGGCAGCGAGGAGAAGAGATTGGGCTGCGCGTACCAGCGGACCGAGGCTTCCGTTACCAGCTTCTGCTTATCGCGCTTCAGACGAAGATCGCCATCCACGATGTCAGTGTTCTGCCCTTCCTTGCTCAGTTGGTCTTCCAGCCGGCGTACCCAATCGTTGTCGCCGCCGGAAAGCTCGAGCGCGATCAGCCGCCACTCAACATTGGCGCGAGCGCCTGCAAGCTCCCGCACTTCCAGGCGCTCGCCGGGAATAATGGGGACCTGGGACGCCTGAAAAACCTCGCTCGGCTGCCCTGTAGCGGTGCCCAGGGCGACGCTGCTGAAGGTCCGCTGCTGGACGCCCCAGACAGCGTTGGGAAAAATTCCTATGATGGTGGCTCCGTTCGGTGGACCGTCTTCTTTAAGCCGTCCGCGGAGCCAGTGCAGGGCCACGCCGAACCGCGCCAGCGGCGCGCTGTCATCCTCGGCAATAAAGGAGAGTATGCCCGGCGCGGTTAATTGCGCCGTCTCATCCTTGACTACGACCGCGGCCCACTCAAAACCGTCCCAGTATTCCCAGGTCATCGCGGGCGGCGCTGAAGACAGGGGCTGCTCGTTAACGTCGAAAAAGATCCCAATGGAGGCCGTGGGCGGCTTCTGGTCGAAACCCAGGAAGATACCCGGGGTCACATCCGTCATGCGCTGATATGGCTGGAAGGAAGAACCCGGCCAGGTGGCTTCGTAGGTGTTGTCCTGATATTGAAAATCGTTGTACGTGAGCGCCTTGTCGGGATAAAACGGGCCATATTGCCAGGCATAACCAAGCGCAGCAGCCGCCAGCATAGGTGGCTGGGCCACGAGCACAACATAATTATTGGCATTGAAGGACATGGACTGGGTGAAACCATAGCCGCCGCTGACCAGGCGGGCGCGCATCCATAGATCCACGTCGTTGTTAACCGCCACGCTGACCATGTCAGTTGGTACGCGGAAGTCGAGGATTTCAGAGGTAGTGAAATCACCGAGAACATTGTCCGTTCCCAGCGCGCTCAACCCGGCCCATTCACGCCCGTTCCAGTATTCCCATGCCACTATATGGTCAAGTGGGCTGATGGAGCTGTCCACCACGCCCGTGGAATCTACCGCCTGTAGCCGGTCAGAAGGAGTTGACGTTTTGGGAAGGTGCATGCGGAAGCGCGCCCCCGGCTTGGAGAAGGTTTCGGCATTGTTAAAGTAAAAGACGGTGCCCGGCCGCGGCTGTGCGCCGAAAGGCGCGAACGGCTTCGACGTATCAAGCTTCGTGCCGTCGTTATACGCTTTGTCCAGACCCAGGCCGTTGATTTTGAGGGTCAGGTTCGCCGCCGCGGTGCTGGAAGGAAGAATGATCTGCAAGGAGCCGGCCGCCTCAAAGAACGTGACATCGAACTGCATCAGATGGTTCGTGCCAAAATCGTCCAGCACGATGGAAAACCTGCCATTGCTTCCCGTAGAGGTGGTCCTCTTCCCATAACTGGGGTTCGCCGGATCTGAGATCACCACTGTGGCTCCGGGCAGCGGTTGCCCGGCTTCATTGACCAGGGTCCCAGTAAAAGGTGAAGGCTGGTTAATAGTGGAAGAGGCGGCGACAAAGCTTTCCACCAGCCGCGTGCGCATCGCCCCGAACTCAAACAGTTGCAGCTGCAGGGCGGCGCCGGTAAGCAGCGCCATAAGCGGCTTGTTCACGATGCTGCTGATGCGGATGCTCTCGACCTCAGGAAGAGGCCTGCCGGGGTCGGGAGGCAATGCCTGATCAAGCCTTGCCCGAATCCAGTACGAACTCACGCCGTTCACGGCGGTCTGATTTCCCTTGGTGGAATCTGCTTTGAGAAGAATGGATCCGCTCGACGTCAGACCCTTGGTGCCATCATCAAGACTGGGACTGTGCCCCGCGGACTGGGCCATGCACAGCATGTCCGGCTGGGAAAACACGCGCCATATTTTGCCATCCCAATATTCCCAGACCATTTTGAGCGGTTCAGAGGCGGGATGGGTGAGTTGGAATTCGACCGAGAGCTCCACATTCCCGCTCAGGTTCAGAAGAATGTTGTGGGCCAGGTAAAGAATATGCGGCACGACGATGAGAGCATTGGGATCGAACAGGGTGATCGGTTTGCCGGCAACAAAATCAGCGCTGTGGTCGATATATTCATCACGCCCGGGCCACAGACTAAAGACCTGGACCAGCTTGCCGCTGCTGATACCCACTTCATTCTCAGTCTCAAAGACCACCTGCTGGCCGGAACCCGGAGGCGGAGGCGCGGCGACCTGAGTTCCAGCAGGCGCGCTGCCGCCGGCCACGCCGGAGGCAAGCTGGAACATAATCGGAGCGCGCGCCGGACGCGCGGGCGAGGGCTGCTCCCCCAGCATGCCAAGAAAAGCAATCTTATTTTTGTCCGGAGACTGGTTCAGCCGTTGCAACACCGTGTTCAAGAACCGGGATGCGATGAGCGCAAGCGCATAGCCGGCATCATTGGCCGTTGGTTTCCAGTCCGGCAGATACCCGGGCCGCCGCGCCTGCAGCTCCGCCGCCAGTGCCGCAGCGTCGCGCGCGTCAATCGTCACTGATGGCCTGACGATCACTATGCTGTCCCTTCTCCCAGATAAAACGGATAAACCAGGTTGCCAACATTGTTGGTAGCGCGCACGCGATAGGTGATATCGATCAGCAGCATGCCGGCATTTTTGCCGTCGGCCGAAACTGTGACGGAGATCACGTCAACGCGCGGCTCCCAATCGATCAGCGAGTCCTCAACCCGCCGCTGGATGGCGGCCATGGTGGTCGGGTTGATCGGCTCGAAGAGAAAATCTTTCAACCCGGCCCCGAAATCAGGACGCATCAGCCGCTCGCCGGGTCCAGTGAGCAGGATGATCAGCACCGCCTGGCGGACATCTTCTTCATACTGCGCCATGGCGATCTGGCCGCCTGACTGCTCTACCGGAAAATTCCAGCCAACTCCGAGAAAACTTTTGTTTGAGACGGGCGTCATTGCTTTCTCGATCAGCCTCCAATGTCCACCAGCGGGCTGCCCAGCACGATGGGCGCGCCGCATCCGGAAATGTCACCCATACGCGCTGCCGGCCGGCCGCCGATTAAAACCGTGAGGCTCCCGAGCACGATCGGCGTCGGCGGATGGGGCCCCGCTGGGGGCGGCATGGAGCAGGTATGCGTGTCTCCCACCACAGCTGCCGGTTGTCCACCGATAAGCACTGTGGGAACTCCAGGGCCGGAAATAACTCCTGGATGTCCGGTCGGGTCTCCTACGCGAGCGGCGAATGGCATGGTAATTCTCTCCTCCTACTAATTAAGTTGAATGGGCAGGCCCTGCACCGTGCATGGCCCGGATGCCGAGATAGAGACGCTTGCGCCGGACATATCGATGGTGGTTGCCGACATGGAAATTTCCAGCGCGCTCAACTCGATCTTGCTCACCGCGGTGATAGAAACTTTCTGCTCTGTGTTGTCGAGCTTCACGCTGACCGTCCCGGCTAGGTTCGTAAGCTCAATGGTTGTCGGATCCATATTGATCTTCTGTTTAGTGCTGGTGGTGATGGTGATGGATTGCTCGGCGTCGTCAAATTCGATTTTGTGGCCCAGGGCCTCGGTCAGACCGGTCTTGATCACTTTTTTGGCCAGCGTGTCGGCGGGGGTGGAAAGCGGGGGCGAAGTCAAAGTGCTCCACAGGCCGCCCAACACATAGGCGCTGCTCGCGTCGTTCTCGGCGAAAGCCACCAGCACTTCATCATTGATTTGCGGCACCCACATGAAGCCTCTGCCTGAGGCTCCTCCGATGGAAGGCAGCCTGGCCCAGGGTTCAAAGGAAGGCCGCGCGGAAATCTTTACCTGAACGCGCCCTTCCATAATCATGTCGATGTTGTTTGTGACGGTGCCCGGCGCAATGGCGAAGCCGCTCATGTGCTGGCCGGTTTCCGAATTCGATACTGCGTCAATCAGGGTATCGGGCATTGTTCATCCTCAGGCGCTGAATTCTCCCTGCAATCTCACGACCCGCCCCGCCTTGGGCAGAGGGATCGAGCCGAACCAGACTTCCTTCCGCACCTGGAAATTCGTGCGATAACCGCTGGAATCGAAGGTGTGAGTCGCGGAAGTGATGCGGTACAGTCCGCTGAACTCATCGCCCAGGCCATCCAGGCGAATAACGCGGCTCGCCTTGATGCGCGGGTCGCCAATGGTGCTGGCTGTGCCCGTCAGCCGATTGTTGAGCCGCGGCAGCAACTCGGTGAGAATGCCGCGCGCAGCTGCGGCGTAGCCGGTAGGCTTGATGGAAAGCACTTTGCCTTTGGCTTCCGGCCCAAGCACGTCATCGATGTCGCCGATCAAGCTGGGATAGACAGCAAGGTTGAAAGCGGCGCGGTCATAATCCCAGGAGACCACGAGAACGAACTCCATCTTCAGGCTGTCCACCCAAACACGCGCGGCAACGCCAAAAATGTCACCTACCGTAGTCAGCCGGGGCGTGAAATCCATGAGAGACGATCCATACTTCAGAGCAAGGCTTGGCGTGTACTGCTGGATCAGGAACTGGAACTTGAGAATGCGCCCTTTGGGACTTTGCGTGTGGTCGATAAAAACTTCCCAGCCGTTATCGTGCGCGATGGCGGAGAGAAAATCGAAGTCGCTCTGGCTCTCCTGGCGCCGAACGCCGAGCTGGGCAAACTGCGGAAAGGATAGGAAGCTGGCCACGGTTAGCAGCACAGATAAAGCGCCGCCCAGAGGGTCGGGCTCCGGAACCAGCAGGTTGGTTGCGCTCACGATGCTCGCTACCACCACGTCAGGCAAAGGAAAGTTTCCGATAGAGGGAATGCTTACGCGAAACGCGCGGTCCTTGGTGCCTTTGGTCAGCCGATTGAGAAAGTCCTGTGCGGTGATGCGAATGGTGGGCATGCCTCCCGACGGGAAGGTAGGCTCCACGCCGGTAATCTCTCCCACAAAAACTTCTTCCAGAGGATCGGGCGCATAGCCGATGGAGAGTGAAAAAGGAGTGTCCACAGTGAGCAGCGGGTGATCGAGCCAACGAAGCGAGGGGTTGGCAAAAGTTACTTCCACGCGGTCGGCGCCCTGCATGCCATCTTCATAGGTGATGCTGGAAATTGAGCCTTTCAGGGCCACAGGCAGTGGCTGGCCGTTGAGGTTGATTACGAATTCCGGAGCGTACGCGGCGTAAGTAGCCATGTTATTGCACCACCTCGCCGCTAGAAGGATCGGTATAGGGCAATGAAGGAACGATCAACTGCTGGCCCGCGAAGACGGCGCGCGGGTTGTCAATGCCGTTGGAAACCGCCAGGGGACGCCACAGGGCAGGATCAGAATAATAGCGCGCCGCGATGCCGGAGAGGGTTTCCCCTTGCACCACGGTGTGCATCTTGGTCCAGTCAGCAGTCTGGCGCTTGACCTCGAGGGCCTCATGCTCGGGATCGATGAACTCGGTGAAGCTGGCGCTGATGCGGGCGCGCACTGGCCTGCCGTCATCAAGAAAGAAGATGAATTTCTGGCTCGCTTTGGTCAGCACGCACCGGAATTGAAGCGATGCCCAGGCGACGATCAAAATGGGCGGAGCATGCAGCTCGGGATCGATCTCCATCAGGTGCACGAACTTCTCTGTCTCCACGCGCACATCAGAGATCTTCTCGTAGGTATCAAACAGAAGCTCCATATCGAGTGTGCGAAGGTTCCCATGGGCAAACTGGATCAGCGGCGAGCTGAGCCCGGGAATCGCCTGCGAGGCGAAGTTATTGTCGCGATTCAGGCTGTACTCTTCTGGGTTGAACATTACTTCGAGCTCAGCCCCGGAATATTCCACCGTGATTTTGGCCTTTGTAAGTCCCATAGTTCCTCAGATACGCCCCATCCGCTCACGCCGAGCGACCACCCGCCGGTCAAGTTGGCGGATCACGTGGTCTGCCATCTGGTCAAGGTTGATTGCCGCAGCCGCGGCGGCCTGCTGGTGCGAGGGCGGAGGAGCGCCCGGCCTGGCGATGGCCGAAGACCTTTCCCGGAGCGCCGGCACTTCCCTGCTTTCCCGGCTGGCCACGGCGACATGCTCCCGGCGCAAAGTCATCGCCATCGGAGATGCCAGCACTCTTTCCGTGCGGTGCGAATGATGATGTTCCGTCGCCCGCGCACTGGTGTGAAATTGCGCGTCGGCTCTTTCCCGGAAAGAGAACCGCCGCTCGAGCGCTGTGCCGGATTGCTGCCGCAGCAGAACTTTGCTGAGCTCCTGCCGTGGACCGGCAACCACTCTCATCAGGGTTTCGAGCCGCGTGGCGCGAGCGTGCCGGGCGGAACCCTGCATCCTCGCAATTCCCGCGCGGCCAGGAATTGCCGGCGAGGCGGCAAAAGCAATTTGCGAAAACTTGAAAGGCAGGATCGACCAGTGCAGACGCGCCCCGAATTGAAAAAGCTGGCGGATCCAACGCTGCTCAAGAATAGTCCCGGCGTGCCCTCGGTGGAGATGCACCAGCAGCGCCATCCTGAAGATGCCGCTGCGCCGGCAGAAGCGCGCTTGCAGGCGCAAGCCCCAGCCGGTCCACTTCGCTTTCTTTCGTCCTATGCCAACCCGCGTCACTCGGCTCCTTGGGCCGCCTGCTCATTCAGGCGGAGATTGATGTTGGAAATTTCCTTCACCCAGCGCCGCCGTTCCAGGTGTTCCAGGGTGAGGACCTGGTCAGGCGGCCAGTGAAAGTGAT
Source organism: Candidatus Angelobacter sp. (assembly GCA_035995565.1). Classification (GTDB taxonomy): domain Bacteria; phylum Acidobacteriota; class Terriglobia; order Terriglobales; family Acidobacteriaceae; genus Angelobacter. The sequence goes on along the minus strand of DASYKK010000281.1, from coordinate 18,509 downwards.
AAGCGATGAAGGCTACCTCCTCGTAAAGCTGTTCGAGAGGGTAGCCGGTTATCCCCCCACTGAGGCCGACTCCGGAGCGAACGCGTGCTGGCACTTGGGACACGTCACCGGCTCAGCGGCTTCCACGCGGTTCAACTCGTTGTACAAGGCCTGCAAATGGACCATGTCCGCCGAATAGAGTCCCTCAATGACCCTGGGCGTGACCTGGGAAATAGCGCCCAGCCGCGTGATCACGCGCGAGAGCAAAATCACGATCAGATAAGCCGGGTTCTGCTGGACGCGCGGGTCCTTGAGCGGCAGAATTTCGTCAGCCGCGGTGGCCAGCCGCATGGCGCCTTCGCGATGCAGCGTGCCTTCTGCGTCCACATAGCCGAGCGGGAGCGTGAATTCTACTTCTGTGCGAAACATCAGTGCCTCTCAATCCGTTCGTAAGCCACTTCCAGGGTTTCGATGGAAATATCGTTGCCCTTGGCGTTGAAAGCCGGCGCGGTGTACTTGACCGGGAAGGCCTTGTACAGGTTCCAGCGGAAAACCTCCGCGCCATTCATGTCGATCTGCACGATGGAGATGTTGCGGCGGATATTTTCCGTGCGTCCCGTCATCACGTCTTCAAACCACGTGTAGAGAGTGCTGTCATCTGTGTAGCCGCGCTTCAGTGAAAGGCGGCTGTGCTTGGTTTGTCCGGGAAAGAGGCGCGGGCCGAGCGCATTACCGCCTTCGCGGTACTCGATCACGTCGACGGTGGCGTCAATGCCGCCCACTTCCTGGAAGCGCGCGTTCGTGACCCCGTCAATTTCGATGAGAAATTGAAAGGCGCGGTAATAAACCGGTTGTTGTCCTGGTTGCGGCATGAATCAATCTCCTCTGGTGAACTCGGTTGATGGTAGCTAAGCCGTGCTGGCGCTTTGCAGCAGCAGGCCGATACGGACGATGATGAACTCCGCCGGATAGGTGACGCGCAAGCCTATCTCGATGGTCAATTTGCCATTGGCGCGGTCAGCATCCGTATTGAAGATGTCAGGAAAGCGCACATAATAGGCCTCGTCGGCTGTGGCGCCGAACAGCGCGCCGTCGCGCCAGACGCCATCGAGGAAGTCGCGCACGCTTCTGGTAATTTTTTGCCGCAAGGGCAGGTTGTTGGGCTCAAAGACGGCCCAGCGCAGCCCCACCTTGAGGGATTGTTCGATGTAAGTGGTCAGCCTGCGTACATTCACGTAGAGGAAAGTCTTATCCGCTGCGGTGCTGACTAACACGGTTCTGGCGCCGAACACTGTGGGGCCGGCGGAAAACAGACGTACCGCATCCACGCCGTCGGCATTCAGTGCGTTCTGGTCGCCGTCCGTCAGTACATGCTCCACTCCCAGCGCTCCCAGCAGGATTTCATTCGCCGGGGCTTTATGAACACCCTTGTTGCCGTCGACGCGAGCGTATACGCCGGCTACGTGGCCGGTGGGCGCCACAAAGATCGGGTTCTTGACGCTGTCCTGCGGATCGTCTTTCAACATGGGCACGACCTGAATGCGCGGATAGTAAAACGCTGCCCAGATTGAATCCGGTGGCCGGCTCCCGCCCCCCGCCGTGAGCTTGGTGAGATCATCGACTTTCGCCGGCGAATCGAGGATGGCGAAGCGGTCCGCCTGCGCGAATGCCTGGTCTTCCAGCGCTTTATAAACCGTGGCATCCGTGCTGCCGGGAGCGGCGATGATTTCAACATTGCTGTTTTTTCCCAGCAGTTGTATGCCTTTCACGAAATCTGTTGCTGCCGTGGAATCGGTATTTACCACGTAGCACTCGTTGCCGCCGTTCTGGAAAAATCCGAAGACTGCAAACGAGAGGTCCGTACTCTTGGTGGCGTTCTTGGTGGGATCGCCGCCTGGATCGTTGATGTAATCCTGAACAAATTGATCAAAGCTAGTGACCAGTCGCGCAACCATAGTGAACTGGCCCTTGAGAGGGGCTACGCCCACAAAACCCGCGGTGCTGGTGCCCACGCCTGAAATCGGCGGCGCGGAAAGTGCAACTTCCTTGATCTTGACGCCCGGCAAAGTTGGAAATGATGTTGCCATGTTGGTTCCGAGCCTCCTTTAAGGCGAAAGCTGAAAAATATGTGTGTCCGGCGGGTCCGCCGGAACATCGATGTTGCGATTGATGGATGTCATGCCCGGCGCGGACGCGATAAAGCTGTGCACGCCGGGCAGCAAGTTGGTGAAAATGTATCGTCCCTGGGAATCCGTGGTGACGGCCTGGCTCTCGTCGGTCCAGGTGACCGTGGCGCCGGACAGAGGCGAGCCGTCAGCCGCCTTCAGCACAAAGCCGCCGATATCGATGCGCTGCTCCACTGTGCTTGTGCCGATCAGCGCGTAGCGCTGGATCAACGTAGTTACGATCTGCGAAGGCGGAGAATCGAGCAGCAGGTCCAGCGGGGCTGTGACTACCAGCATCACTGCGGGCCGCCAGGGCAGCTGCATGGTGCTCCAGAAATCGTTCAGCACGCGCGGGGGCTCCGGCGGAGCCACGGTCAAACAGACGTGCGCATTCTGAAAGACGACGCCGCCGGTGAACCCGAGCGCGCCCGGCACCACGTCAGGATTTCTCAGCAGAATGCGCAGGGCCTCGGAGAGCGTCTGATGCTCGTCCAGCACCGGGTTTGTCATCTCGCTGTCTTCCGTGGAGCTCCACGCCGAGATGAGGTAATGGCAATCCAGATATACCGGAGGCTGCGACAGCACGACAGTGCGATCGGGAAGCGTGATGGGGTCCCACTCCGCGCGGCGGAAATTGCGGTTTTCGCGCACCTCGTAGAGATAAATATTCAGCCGCATGCCCATGCCGGCCAGGACCTTGGTCCGCCAGGTCTGGTCGGGAATGGTGAAGAAGAAGCCCGGCTTGACCGGGGGCGAGGTCCATCCCGTGTCAAGAATGGTCTGGATGAGCTGATCGACGAGGTTCAGCATCAGTGCACCGCCGCCTGGATTTCCGCGGCCGATATTACTTTGCCGACTTTTTCGTATTCGCGCCGAGTACAGTGCAGAAGATCGCTCATGGTGATGCTGCGCGACCCGGCAGCGGCCAGAAACGCCGTGGAAAGCGCGATGTTCTTGACGTTGCCGCCGCTCAGCTTGAAATGCCTGGCCAGCGCGGCGAAATCCAGCCCGGCATCCAGGCACGTTTCCGCCGGCCAGATCTGCTTCCAGATGCGCAGGCGGTCTTCCTCGCTGGGAAAAGGAAAGTGCACGGTGAAGGCGAGCCGGCGGGCAAAAGCTTCATCGAGATTTCCGCGCAGATTGGTGGTGAGGATGGTGACGCCTTCGTACTGCTCCATTTTCTGCAGCAGATAGCTGATTTCAATGTTCGCATAGCGATCATGGGCGTCCCGCACCTCGCTGCGCTTGCCGCATAGTGCGTCCGCCTCGTCAAACAGCAACACGCTGTTGCCGCGGGCAGCCGCATTGAAGATGCGCTCCAGGTTCTTTTCCGTCTCGCCGATGTACTTGCTCACAACGGAAGAGAGGTCGATGCGATAGAGGTCGAGCCCCAGTTCGTTAGCAATGACTTCAGCGGCCATGGTTTTGCCGGTGCCGGAAGGACCGGCGAAGAGGACTGCTATGCCTTTGCCGGCGGAGAGTTTCCTGCCAAAACCGCCCTTTTCGAGCACGTCATGGCGGTGCACCACGCGCTGGCAGATCTCCTCGAGCTGTTCGATCACGTCATGAGGAAGAACAATGTCAGACCAGGTATAAACGGGCTGGATCTTAGTGGCGAGAGAAGCCAGTTCAGCGCCGCTTTGCGCCCGGGCCGCTCTCATGAGCTCGTCTGCCACGTCCTGGGACGAGATCTTGCCGTTGGCGGTGGCCCGCCAGTCAAGCGCCCGGCGCGTGCTTTCAACGGCAGCCGCGATCTGCTCCCCGGCATAGACAAACTGGTTCGCCAGCCTGGAAATGAAGGCTGCATCCGCAGTAATGCCTCTGTCGGCAAGCGTGGCCTGCCACAGAGCGCACCTCGTCTCGTAATCCGGCATGGGAAATGGAATGGAAAGAAATCCGGTCTCCAGGAAGGGCGGTACTGCGGGCGATTCGGACGCGACCGTGATGGCTCCGCGATATTCAGTTATCACGGCGAAAAACTTTTGCAGAAGGGCTGCCTCTGCAGCATCCAGCCCTTCCAGATGGAAGACCGCTCCTGTGCGGCAGGCTGTACGCATCAACTGGGAAGCGAGCGCAGCAGGGTCGGCATGCCATCCGTGATGGCGCGAGAGATCGGCTGCGAGAAGAGGCACTCCGAGCGACGAGGCCATGATCTGCGCCGCGCTGCGCTTGGAAGAGCGTTCCGGGCCGGAAAACAGCAGACGCAAATTCCCGCCCTGCTTGCGGGCTTCGGCGACAAATTGCTGGAGCCGGCGCAGGGTCTCCTGGCGCAAGACCGGGGCAGTAACTTCAGAAGAAAAAGCGCAAAATGGCGCCAGCGAAGGATCTGGGGCGTTGTCACCCAGAAGCATCCGCACCGCCGAATCATCCAGCCGGAGATAGTGCGACAACAACGAAGGCTCGGCTTGGCCCGGGTCCGCGAGAAGCCGCAGCAAGCCTGACTGAAGCAGGGGCGCTCCGGCGGAAAAGCGCGCCCGGTTGGCGAGCCTGGCATCCGGATGGCTCGAGAACAATGTCAGGGCGAGATCCACCGTAGGCTTGCGACGAGTCACGTCATCCTGCAGATAGGCGTAAATGCGCTCGTATTTCAGGTCAATCTCAGGCGCCAGGGCCAGGAGCATGGCCGCATGATCGAAGGGGGTAAGCTGCCAGTAATGCGAGAGGCCCTCCACCCCGGGCAATGATGCGCAATGCTCCAGGAATTCCGCGGCGTTGCCGGGAGAAGCGATGCTCCCGGTGCGAGCGATCAGCGAATCGACCTCCTGCTCGCTGATGTAGAGCCCGCGAAATGACTCCTCGCTTTCACTCTCGTTATAGAGCTGGCGCGAGCGTTTGACCGCATCCTTGAGCAGCGCATCGAATAAGGGGAAAAATTCAAGGACAGGCGGGCGTCCTGTTCCCTGCGCGGCGGCAAGAGCACTCGTCATTGGCCATCCTGAAACGACGTTTCGCGGAAAGATGGCCTCAGGGTTTCGTATCCGGCGTTCAGATGATTGGCGTACACTGCGGGGCTCGGCTCCTGTCTCCAGCGATTGGGTGATTCACTCAAGGAATATGCATCTGCCGTGCCATACGGCTATGTTCAAGCATCCATTGGCGCAGCGTGACCGGGCCGCCACGGCTCGAAAGGCGGGTGTGACGCTGATCTGTAACTTGTGGTGTACATCAGTGTCACAAGTGAAAACATGGTGTAACACGCGTGACAAAAATACTCAGGCTGCGGGGAGCAATAGGGAGACTCTTCTGCGCTCTTTTTCAAGGGTCGCGTTCGATCAGGCGAAAAACGTCCGCACGCCCGCGACGATATTCTTCTTACGAGCTCTACCGTAGGCAGTTGCAAGGCCGCGAGTCTGCTCTTGCGCCGGGCGATTGAGGTGATCGACCTGAGAAGGTGGCGGAAATCAGCGGGCCATGGGAATTCCGTATCGAGCAATCTTGCGGTAGACGGTCATGCGCGAGCACTGCAACTCGTCGGCAACCCGGCTGATGTTCCACTTGCTGGCAAGCAGGGCGCGCACGAGTTTTTCACGACTATCAGGTGGCAGCTTGCCTTCAAAGGCGCGGTGCAGGCACTCTGGCAGATCGATGAGCTCGATTCGCTCCGATACGGCGTTGACGAATGATGCCTCCACCACATTCCTGAGCTCACGGATGTTGCCCGGCCAGTTATAGGATTGCAGGAGCTCCACAACCTCCGGTTGAAAGCCCCGGACTTCACGATTGAACTGGCGATTGCCAAGAGCGACGAAATGCGCCAGCAACCTGGGTATGTCCTGCTTGCGTTCGCGCAGGGGCAGAAGCTCAATGCGAACGACATTCAGGCGATAAAACAGGTCCTGCCGGAACTGGCCGGCCTGGGTCATGGCTTCCATGTCGCGGTTGCTGGCTGCAATCAGCCTGATATTCACCGCGCATCCGCGCCAGCCGCCCAGTGGATGCACTTCGCGGGATTCCAGGGCGCGAAGGATCTTGGCCTGCGAATTCAAACTGAGTTCGCCGATCTCGTCAAAGAAGAGCGTGCCGCTGTGCGCCATGCGCAGCTTTCCCTGGTAGCGGGCATGCGCGCCGGTGAAGGCACCTTTTTCATACCCGAAGAGCTCGCTTTCCAGCAGGGCGTCAGGCAGGGCCGCGGAGTTCACGCAGACAAACGGCTTTTCCCTGCGCGAGCCGCTGCGATGGATCAGCTCCGCCACAAGCTCTTTTCCGGTGCCGGTTTCGCCGGTAATCAGGACGGTGGAATCGGTCATGGCGACCCTTGCGACATATTTCCTGAGGCTTTCCATTTGCGGGCTGTCGCCCAAAAGCACATTCTGCTCGATGGAGGCTTTCACCGGGGCCTCATTGCCGCTCAGCAGGGCTGAGACGGCTCTCTGGAAATCCGGCGCTTCGTCCGGCAAGCGGAAAAAATCATTGATGCCCAGACGGACAGCCTGCCGTGTAATGGCCGCGCCATCGCTTCGCGATACACCCAAAACCGGCAAAGCGGCCTGCTGCGACCGGAGCGTCCGCACGATGGCTGCTCCTTTACATTCGGATGTGCCCGTTAGTTGCACGATCAGCAAAGAAGGCAGGCCGCTGACGGCATCCTGGCATTGACCCACCAGGGCTCGCACAGTTGTGGCCAGTTCACGATCAAGAATGACTATCTTTATTCCCCCCATTGCATCCTGCCTTTCTATGCAAGTCGGTGGGTCTCCTAGGTTATTGGCCCGCAACTCGAGAGCTGAACCCATCAGCGCACAGGCCAGACGGAAACAGCCGCAAGCACCAAATGAGTTGCAGGGCCTTGAATGAAGTCGCTGTTTAATGACGGCTCGAAACCCTGAGGTCCGTTTCAAGACAATCGATGCAAGGGGGTGTGCAAGAGTGTACGCTTCAGGTACTGCGTAGGCAAGGCCCCACATAGGTACCTCAATCCTCACTCAGACTGACTGCAAAGCGACTCCAGCCTGTTGGTCGCGGTCTGCGCTGGATTGCGATGTGCTTAGAGCGCTGACGAAAAGTGCGGACGCGGAGCAGTCCTAAGAGTTTTGCGACGATGCTTCGGGTTGAATAAACTGACTGCGTTGCAAACCACACGGTCGCCTGGTCTGATTTGACGTCTGCCACCGCGCAGGATGCGCCAACCGATCGGTGCATTTGGTATGGATAAACGTAGGTTGCATGGACAACGGTGCGCGGGGCTGCGAGCCGTTGGGCGATGTCCTTCGAATCCCCAAGCAATGCGTCCTGTGACGGTTGCTTGCGCAAACTGTCAAAGAATGTCTTCTGCTCTGGAAGTCGCGGACCGGAGTTCCATTTCACCTTGAGCTGGCGCGCAGCCTGAAATGCTTGATATCGCTTCTCAGCATCATACCCACGAAATCATTGCGCACTAACCACCTTCACAAACCCAAGATTTGCTTTACCGAACTCTCATCCACGCTTGCGAGCGTAGCGCATACTTCCGGTCGCCGCGCTACTCTACCGTGCAGCATGCCCGGAACTCGCACGTTGTGTACAAATTGAAATTGACCCGTCATGAGCGCAACTGCATCCAGCGCTCGAACAGGCTTTTCCCAGGATTTTCCATTGGGAAGCTGACCGTCGCGTAGCCGTTTTGCTTAGCGGAAGATTGAATCGCTTGCTTCCAATGAGCTCCGCGTACGTGATGCGGCGTACGGATTTCCCGGTAATGACTACATCGGCCGGCGTGAGTTGACCGGCCGGCTCCCCGAACTGGTTCGCCGCGATGGTTGATAAGCGCTTCCCGAGCAGTTGCCGCCGCCTGCGCGAGATTGTCAGAGTTAAAGTTCGTAGGCGTAGACTGACTGCCGGAGGCTGTTTCCTGGTCCGGTGCGATTAACGTGTCGCATTGGATCAACTTTACTGGGTCAAGTGACACACATAGTTCTTCTGCTACAAGTTGTGTCTGAACAGTGAACGTGCCTTGTCCAAAATCGCACTTTCCTGTGTACGCAGTGACGTACCGTCGGCTGCAACTGCTATCCATGAATCGAGCTTCTTGGGATCAATGTGCGAAGAGTGTGTATCAAAAGGACTTCACCTCACAAGCTCTCGACGATCTGGAATGAATAGATCGCCATCGGCAACGAAATAACAGGACCTTGACCCGGCGCGCGAGCGGGGGATTCGTCGATCTCAACCGGTTGAACTTCACCTATCAGGGAATTTCAACGGGATGCTCGGATCGTCGGGTTTCCTCTGCCCTCCGCTGATCGCGCTCTATCGTCTCCCGGATTCTCCTGTTGGTCTCTATACGCTGTCTCTCGATTTCTGCACGCGCAGCTTCTTGGCGGCTTTGCCAGGCAATCTGATAATCGGTATAGCGACGGCCAATGATTGCGCGGAGGCTGGCGGATTCCGCTTCCGACTTCGGATGAGCGACAAGCTGTAGAAGTTTTTCATCGCAATATGATTGCAAGAATGAGATTCCATCGAGCGGCCCGGTCCATAAGTTTATGGTGGGAAGATCCAATGAATCCGAGGGAAAAGGGATTTCCGCGGCGGGTGAGAAGCTTTGCTGCCTGTTTGGCGGGAGGACGGCTCTGGGAAGAGATCTAAAAGGGAATTGCGCGTTAACATTATCCGGGAACTGGTCAATTAAAACCGCAGGCGAATTCCACGCTTGCAAGGTTGTCGGGCCATAGTCGGCAAGACTTTGCATGATTTGAGCGTGAATCTCATCCAGCCGATCTCGCTGAGCGCTGCCGGGATTCTTGAGCGCTGGCCAACCCTGCTGAAGATCAATGAGCTTTGCAAGATATTCCCGCAAAGCCTCGGATCGATGCCGCAGCGGCTCAGAGCCTATCCTCTCGGCGACCTTGGCCAGCAGCTCCTGTCTTCCCCTCAGCAATCTGGCGGCAGATTCCAGGTCCGCCAGCTGGTTTTTCAACGCCATTTTCTCCAGTCGCGCCTCTGCCAAGGGAATTTCCGCTCTGTACCGGGCAATCTCCACGCGGAGTCGCCTCCGCCACCCCTTGTCGAAGCGGCTCCAGTTAAACCGCGCGGGTTTTATCTCCGACGCCGCTTCCTCCAAGACCATCGCGGGAAGCGAACCATTCTCGCGCCCCTTGCGCATTCTAGTGATCCTCTGCGCAATGGAACTCCGAATCGCGTCGAAGGACGCTTCGGCAATGGAAGAACCTACCGCATCCAAAAACTCCCCGAATACGGGATAATGCGCTTTCACAAGCGCGATGAGAGGAGAATGGTCGAACAGCATGTCGGCGGGTGACGACCCGTCGAGCGCCTGCTTTGCGATCTCGTCAAGAGGATCGGTTGCTTCGCCGTCTCTTGTGAACTATGTGCCGCCTCGTCGTCGGCTTCTTTGTCCGCTTGTTCCAATTGAGCCGGGGTCCACGACAGGTCCGGCATCGTGTCTGCGGCGCCGGCCGTGATTCGGTGCCTACGGGGAAGATCGATCGAAAGCGGAAACGGCTCAACACTCGGCGGTTTGATACCGAAAGCAAATTCGGCTTTGAAGCGCTCCTCTTCAAATTCCTTCCTTTCTTTGTGGAATTGCCCCGCCTGGCTCAGCGCAGCAATGAGGGTTGGCGGGCGTTCGTTCCACGCCTTCGACAGCAAGGCCCGCCGCATGGCAAGATCCACTTGATCGGCCAAAACGCTTTGGAAGTGCCGGTAACCGCTGGTTGCCTCCCGCAACTGCACTCCGATCCGCTGCACAGGGCCTTGTTGGATGGCTAGGAAGGTGAGACTGGCGGCTATGGCGACAGCGGAGGACGCTCGTTGCCCCCATTTGATTCCGGCCGCCAACAATCCGCTCAGATGCCCGTTCGCGGCCTGAAGGGCGGGCCAGACGTCCGCGAGCAGCCTTAAAGCCAGCGCCGCGCTGAGAAACACGACGTAGCCGATAAATCCGGGAGCATGCCGTTCCAAGAATTCATGCGTCTCTTTAATCGCCCGGTCCCACTCCATGAGTTTTGCAAGGGTGAACCCATCCAGAGGCAAGAAGTAGAGCCGCCATAACGTAATGGAGTAAAACGCCAGTATGGCGCTTGCTATCAGGAACAATTCCAGCAGGTTATCGCATAAGACGCGGCGCAGCCTGCCCCAACGCCCAGGCGTGATGCTCATGGCGCACAAACGAAACGCCGGCGCGCAGAGGCTAAGGGGTATTAACCACCATGCAATCTCCTCGCTGCCCGCGCCGATCACACAGCATACGGTCGCTATTGCCGCGAGAACGAAGAGAATCCACATGAGTCTCTTTCGAAAAGCCGCGGTCTCGGGCTCGACTTTCTCGCGGCCAAAGCTGTCTAGGATTCGTCTTCTGAATTGGAGGTTGAAGATAATGACAAGCAGTACGGCAAGAGGCGGCAGCAATAGCCACCAAGGCCACATCTCTATCAAGATCCAGATGAATGCTATGAAGAAAAGTCCGCTAAGCCCTCCTCCAGAGCTGCCGTGACCGCGATATGGAGTCCTCTGCATGACGGCGCCTTCGGAAGCTTTCACAATAGCGAGATGCCGCGGACGATGCGCGCTGCCTAAAAAACTAAACCACCCAACTGCATAGTGAAGAAATTCAGGGAACCGTTTCAGCTTCCCGGAATTTCGGAACGGGGGATTGTGACTTGGTACTGTCATCTTCGCGCTGAAGCCTGTGCACCTACAAACACTCAGATAAACACAACGGCAACGGTGACGACGCGGATGAATTAGCATTCTTTGAAGGTCTTAAAATATCTGGCCTTATTCCATGGCGGTGTTTTCTATCGCAGTGTTGCCGATTTCCGGCGTTGCCCGTTTTCATCCGGCAAATCCACGAGCTTCTGCGCTTCATTCACATTGTCCATCAATGAGCCGCCGCCCTGCATGTTGAGCATCTTGACGATGTCGGACAGATCGGCGTACTGCACCATTGCCTGCGACAGTCGATTCTTCTCCCGCATCTCGGGGGAGCTATGGTATTCGACGGCCCACCCCTCGCTGAGAGAACCGTGGCTGGAGTTCGCCCGGCGCGAGATAGGCACGATTCGCAGATAGTAAAAGCCCTTCCATTGTGAGAGAGGCGTTCGGACTTACGACCGAAGACTGCCCTTACGTTTACCTTTCCGATGGCGGGCACTTTGAGAATCTTGGTTTATACGAGATGGTCAAGCGTGGCTGTCGATATATCGTGCTCGTGGACTGTAGCGCCGATCCTGAAAAGCGCTTTGGGGATTTGGGAAATGCATTGCGCAAGATTCGGATCGACACGAACGTTGACATAAAATTTGACGATGGCTGGGCACAGGACTTACGAGATGGCCGCAAACGATGGGCAGTCGGCAGGATTCTTTACCATCAAGTGAACAATGCCGACGAAGATGGGACTTTAGTCTATATCAAGCCTGTCATGTGCCAAACAGAACCCCCTGACGTGCTGGCGTACCAAGCTGCCAATCCGGATTTTCCTCACCAGGGGACGGCAAATCAATTTTTTAACGAGTCTCAGACTGAGAGCTATCGGATGCTTGGTCTCCATACTGTTAGAGAGATGATCCAGAGTTGGAGCGCAAAGCAGGGATTTCAAGAGTTGGTAGACCAGGTCCGCAAGGCTCAAGTTAGGAAAGAGAGCACAGCAGCCGCCGCGGTCAGTGGCAAATGACTGGAAGCTGACTTGAAGGAATCGAAGTTAGTACGCGCACCTTGTCACCCTTGCGGATGGGGCGGTGAGGCAACTCCACGGCCTCCGGGCGGTGGCGCTCGAAGTTTAGGCCGAACGGCAACCGTGACGACAAAACCTTAAACTCCCTGTCCAGGTCAGCTCCAACTGCGGGTCTTTGGCTTTGGCTTGGGCGATCAAGTCGGTCAATCGTGACACGGGGCGTCTCCTCTTGTGTTTAACTGCTGCTTCGAGCGCAATGAAGGGCGTTCATATTGTGGAGCGTAAAGTCGTTCGAACTTTCATTCTAGCCGCCAAGGGCCGAATTCTACATTTGAGCAAGCGCGGGAGGAGGCTCACGATAACAACTTGAATTGCGCCGACAGGTGCAGTAGGCGAGAATTGCTACATGCGATACACGCCGGCAAACCAGAGGTTAGACACTCAGTTCCGTTTCTATGAAATCAAGCGCGTCTTCCTTGCCTGTCCCGGTGACCTTTCAGCAGAGCGTTCGAAATTCATGCGATTGCTGGAAACCGTCAACAACCTTCGCGCTCACAGCCTAGGTTTTCATCTTCAGGCAGTTGGCTGGGAGCGTGTAATCCCATCGCACGGAAGGCCGCAGAGTCTCATCAATCAAGAATTGGACGCCGCCGATTTAGTCGTTGTGATGTTCTGGAACCGGATCGGTAGTCCGACCTCTGACAATTCTCCCGAAACCGGAACCATGGAGGAATATAAACGTGCGAGGAGCACGTTCCAACGGCACGGGTTCCCAACCGTGTGGGTGTATTTCAAAACTCCGACAGCAGAAATCGATGATCAATTGAAAGGCGTCTCGGAGTTTCGCCGCGCGCTAGAAAAGGGTCGGGATATTTTCTTCCGCGACTTTTCCACTACAGCAGAATGGGAGGAAATGTTTCGTGAGCATCTCGTGGCGTATCTCGACGCCTTGAAACGTTGGCAAATCGAAGCAAACTTCGAATCGATGAGACCGCAGGACGCAATCCTTCACGGGCGCTTTCTGGGAGAAGGCGTCTACAATTGGGGTTCCCCTTTGACATTCGCCATCGATTTGGACGGCGATGGCAATGACGAACACATCTCCTTCTATCATGATCATGGAGCAGAAGGCTTGCGCGTCACGAGGTTCGACAAAGGACTTTATTTGAGCCTGCCGCAGGAGATGGCTTACGTTGACTCCCCCAGAAGCAACGCGGACGTTGCGCTCTTCCATGTAGCACTCAAGGATGTTAATAGTGACGGTCTTCCTGAGATTTTGATTGCGAATCGTCCCAGTGTTGGTGAAGTAGCAGTGGGTATCTGGGGATTTAAAGGGGCAGAGCGAGAACTTAGGTCAGATACATTCGGACTCCTAGGTGTCCTCAAGGGGCAGTACGACGTATACGTCTTCGAGGGAGGACAAATTCGGCTTCCCTATGGCTCTATCGGCGCGTCTTTCGCATACCGCTGGAGTGGAGACCATTTCGAAAAGACGCATGAAGATTAGATTTTTCGGTCAAGCACACGAACTCTCACACACGCCGAACGGTCAAAAATGTTCACTTTGCACCATGGGTCTGTGCCCAAGTCTGGCATTCAAGAGAGTGAGTTGCTGCAATCAATTTCACTCCCACATTGGGAGACGCAACAGGTCGGGTGAGCATGAACACTGAACGTGGCATAAGGTCACCCTCGCCAAACGGATTCAAGTTAAGTTCGATTGATCGCAACACTCGGAAAGGCTTTGAGGAACAAGCCAGGGAGGGTTCTGGCGGTGCGGCCAGACCTCACGCGGAATTTCTGCGATTCAAGCGGAATCAATCTGGATCGGTTACAAGTTTGCCAATTTTTCCAAAAACAATTGCCATCCAAAAATGCCGAGCAGCACCATAAGAATGCCAATGACAAAAGTGAGCTTATGCTGGCGAACGATTTGACGCTCGTACATCACAAATATTGGCCGTTCTATGAGTGGCCAAAACCAACGATGCAGAAGAACGAGTAACAAAAATGGCACTATTGAAAGTGCGAGCAGCGCGGAAACCAAGTTCGTAGAGGAGATCAGTTGTACGATAGTTCTCGATTGCGCCTGCATGTACATTGCGCCTGGATAGGGTGCGACTTCAGGCACCCTTAAGTAAGGGAACAGATATCCACATCCAATGATTATGTTCAGCAATAAAAGCAGCAGAATCGTGTAACTGCTCGTAGACGAGGCGCTCCGTTTTATCAGCGCGCGGTTAATTGAGACACAGCCCAAGTCGCAGCCAATGCCCGCCGAAAAGACAGTGAACGCTCGCACATCCGTTTTCCAAAGCGGCGGATTTCGCGTTGCGTCGAATATTCCCCATCCTAAACTTGCATTCGAGATCATGTCGGAAGAAATGAACAAAAACAGGGCTTCCGCAACTAACATCCCCCACGGCCAGTAACGTGAGATGCGGCCTCCAGCCACGAAGGTAGGGCCGAAACCAATCAGCATGAAAATGCCAACAAACATGAGAACGGTTAGCGGATACGAATACGTGGTGGGCAGGTATCGCTGCTTCCAGAACGCCAAAAGCAGAAGGAATGATGCGACTGAGAATGAGAGCGTTACCGCCACAGCTTGCACAGAAAGGAGTGCCCGACCATATATGCGATCAACCCCGGCGCTAAAAAACGCCAAAGTCTCTCGAAGGAATACGGTGTGTTTGGCGAGTGCCGATGTCGATAGTGCGTCGATTCGTCTCCACAGTTGATCCAGGCGACTTTGGATGTGCCCTGCCTCATCCTCCTTCACTAATGCTGAGAACAGGGCCAGCATTATCCCGAGAACGATTACGATGCTTCTCCCGACTCGGCTCCACATCGCTGCAAGAATGATCAAATGGGCCAAGTTGCCTTTCATTGACTGTAATTTAACCTGAGTTGTGCAAAGGTAATTATAGCGATCCTTGCTGTTTTCGTTTGGAACCATTCTCGGCAGTAATGATTACCGTAGTGTCCCGATGCTGGTCAGCAAGGGCATAAACTTCTGAAATGGCGATGGCTCGTAGACCGTAAGTCCCTGGCGCATCAGTTCGTCCGTAAGCGGATGCGGGGCAAATGTCGTAAATAGGACAAGGGCCACTAGCGCCCGGAAATGCCCGGCAGGTTCATCTGCGTAAAGTTGCCGATGCAATGTTTTTCTTTGTAGCTTGAATCTTAACGAGTGGAGGAATCGAATACCCACTACGCTCCAGAAGCTGGGCGGCGGTTATGATCTGAATCTTGGGAAAATTGCCCAGCAGCGAGCGATACGTTCCGGCAGACACAGCCTCTTGTTTCATGCTTTTAGTAGGCTCACTTGCTGCAATCAGAATACCCAGTGCGCCTTTCTCACGCTCAACGGTGCCACGCAGTTCGCGAACGAATGCAGGTGTGATTCGTTTACCAGCCTTGACAGAAACCAAGATGTTTCAATTTGTGCGTCGTATCATCCGCAAAGTACAGTCGTCCGTCAACGCCCTGGTCAGCGCCTCGACGGACTTCGCCCCCTCCGAGTTTGCGGACTGCCCATTGCTGAAACTGAAATGGGTCCTCTACTGCAAGAGTCTCCGCTGTAGCTAGATCACGCGGCGCAAGCAGGAGATCAAGCAGCAAATCACGGAGCTGCAGCAAGCCTTAGAACGCCAGAGCCCACGACCGAAGGTTCAAAAGAAGAAAACCCAGAAATGAAGCATCGCTTTCGCACAAATCGGGATAGTCGCGGTCGGACGCTGTTCGACCATGAACCTCAGTCTCATACTTTATAGGTCGGTCCCCATGTTAAACTCGCGCACGGGAGACCGTGATGTCCCTGCTGCAAGACCTCTCTTATACCATTAGCTCTCTGCGCAAAGCGCCCGGCTTTTCTTTGGTTGTCATCGTGACGTTGGCCCTGGGCATAGGCGCAAACACCGCAGTGTTCAGCATGATTGACGTGCTGCTGCTTCGTCCGCTGCCGTACCCGGACTCCGGGCACTTGGTACAGCTTTTGGAAGCTAAAACAGCGAATGATTCTGCAGCTCCGTCCACGGCAGCTCCCGCCACTTTTATTGACTGGAGCGAGCAGAGCCGTACCTTTGCCAGCATGGCTGCATCTGAAGGCTTTCGTTACAGCCTTACCGGCAATGGGGTACCGGAGCAGGTATGGGGCGGGGCAGCTTCTGCGGAGTGGTTCCGCGTACTGGGGGTACGCCCTGAGCTGGGGCGTGAGTTTCTCCCCGAGGACGATCGCCCTAGCGCGGCCCCGGCAGTTTTGCTGAGTGACAGGTTATGGCGGCGCAAATACCAGGCGGACCCCGCAATCGTCGGAAAGACAATCGGCATTAACGGTGCTTCGTTTACCGTGATCGGCATCATGCCGGAGAAAGCTGATTATCATGAGGCAAACGAACTCTGGATTCCCCTTCAGAAACAAATCCGCCCGGATCGCATGTTGTTTCGCGACTCCCGCTTTCTGGACGTAGTCGCAAGAATCAAGCCGGGCCTCACCCCGGCGCAGGCCACCGATGATCTCAATCGCGTTTCCGCGAGTATCAGAGCGGCACACCCAACCGGCGATATTTATGGAGCCGCCGCGATTGTGCCCTTGCAGCAGTACTTGACCGGCGACATGCGTGGCATGCTGATGGTTTCTTTTGCCACCGTTGCGTTGGTTCTGCTGGTTGCATGTGCCAATGTCACCAATCTCATGCTGCTCCGCATTACGGCAAGGACGCGTGAACTGGCTATTCGCATGGCGCTTGGTGCGAGGTCAGGAGACTTGATTCGCCAGCTGGTTATTGAAGGCATTTGCCTGGGGGCGGCGGCGGGCCTGGCTGGGCTGGCCATTGGTGGCGCGGGAAAGAAATTGCTGCTCTTGCAACTGGAATGGCAATCGCCTGAACTGAGCGCCGTAAATCTCAGTTGGCCGGTTTTGCTATTTACATTTGGTGTTTCGGTGATCGCGGGCGTCATATTTGCGCTAGTCCCGGCCACGACCGTGGTTCGCGCTGAGATGCATGACTTATTGCGCCGCGCTTCTTCAACGACAACCGTGGATCTGAAAGGACGCCGTCTGCGCCAGAGTTTTGTCATCGCTGAGATCGCCTGTTCCATGGTGTTACTGGCCGGCACCGGCTTGCTAGTGCGCAGTCTTCAAACCCTTCGACACGTTCCTTTGGGCTTTAATACCGATCATCGGATTGTCGTCCCGCTCTCGCTTCCTCGTACCAAATATCAGCGCGATGCTGATGTAGTACGGTTCTACCAACAGGTGGTAGACAAGGTGCGTGCATTGCCAGGAGTTGCGGACGCTACGTTAACTTATTCGCTTCCGTTAGGCGGAGACTTCGGTGCAAGTTTTCAAATCATTGATAAGAACACTTCCTCTGAGGTATTCAATCCAGTATTGCTTCGGCTCTCAGACTCGCATACACTGACCGCCCTTGCCATTCCGCTGCTGCGCGGACGCTTCGTAACGGATTCTGATTATGGTGAATCTGAGCCGATCTGCGTGATCAATAGAGCGTTGGCGCAGAGGTATTGGCCGAGCCAAGACCCGCTTGGCAAGCTGCTCGTGCTCACGCGTGGAGACGTTAATGGCAACAAAAAGCCGCGCCGAGTTGTAGGCGTGGCGGGCGATGTGCGAAATCTTATTAACGAAGAGCCGCAACCTGCCATTTATGCTCCTTATGCGCAAATCTCATTCTTCAACATGCAACTGTTAGTGCACACGCATGACTCTGCTGCCGGTGTGCGCAAATCAGTGAGCGCGGTGTTGAGGTCTAACTTGGCCTCGTTGCATCCGTTAGTTGGCACCAATCCTTGATTTCCCCAGGCGTTAGGCGCGGCAGAGAGGGCAGCCGCTCCCACTTCATTTCTCGACACTTCAGGCGCAAAAATGCGGAATACAGGGCACTTACCCTGCTACCGGGACAGGGATTGGCGCCGATCTGCACGTTTTCAACTTTTATTATTTGGCCGTTTTGGCCTCTCACCCGCATGAACATTGGCTGGAAGCGTTTGGGCCGGGGAGTTTTGCGCCTTCTGCCCCCTTTTTATAGGCACCTGCAAAACCCCCCTCGGAGCGCTACCACTTTCTGAGAAGAAGCACATTCGGGGTGCGCCACAGCGCCCTCCATTAGCGCTCAAGAATCGCCGGGCCTTCGCCGATCCAAGGAAGGGTCTGACGGACGGGAGGCAGGCTTCG
Organism: Candidatus Angelobacter sp.; assembly: GCA_035995565.1. Lineage (GTDB taxonomy): Bacteria > Acidobacteriota > Terriglobia > Terriglobales > Acidobacteriaceae > Angelobacter. The sequence continues at coordinate 556 of DASYKK010000281.1, read as the reverse complement.
GGCTACCCGGCTAAGACGGCCGGTCGACAGGGTTCCGACCGGATCAGCAGTTCCGTGGGAAAGCAGCGGGAGCAACGGATGGTGGAGTTAAAGCAAGGAAGGACGAATCAATTGCATCACGGAGAAAGAGGCCCGAAAAAGGGAAAGGCCCTAGGGAGTTACTGATAGATTCTGACTTGATTGAAGGGAAGACATGCCCGAAAGGCGGGGCTGTTCGGAGGGTAGAGAGAAAGATTCTCTGAGCTCCAGACTGTCTGGCGGAGAGGGGGGGATTCGAACCCCCGATAGAAGTGTTAGCCCCTATAACGGTTTAGCAAACCGCCGCCTTCAGCCACTCGGCCACCTCTCCGTAAAAACGGGACGGGAAAAATCAGGTTGAGGTCCTTCGACTTCGCTCAGGATTTCGGCTGCGGACTCGCTTCCGCATACCGCCTCAATTTGCGGCTTCAGATATTGTATCAGTGTACGAGTATTTGCGGCAGCTTGCTTTCACTATCACTTCCGCACAACCCACTTCTATCCTCTTCGCCTCAGCCCTTGGCCGAAGTTCCTGTTT
>DASYKK010000280.1:0-4416 GCA_035995565.1 Candidatus Angelobacter sp. | reverse complement strand
TCTGGGCATACCGGGCGAGGACCTGCCCAAGGTGATGCACTATTACAAAGATCCGCATCCGTATTTTGACATGGACGTGCTGATTATCGGGGCAAAGAATTCCGCGTCGATTGCGGCGCTGGAGCTGTGGCGGCGCGGGTCACGCGTGACCATGGTGCATCGTGGGCCGGAGATTCACCGCAACGTGAAGTACTGGATCAAGCCCGACATTGAAAACCGGATCAAGAACGGCGAGGTCGCGGCGTACTTTAACAGCTGTGTATTGGAGATCAGGCCGGAAGAAGTACGGATCAAAACGCCGGATGGCGAGCGCCTACTGAAAAATGATTTTGTGTTTGCGCTGACGGGATACCATCCCGATTACGAATTTCTAGAGAGCCTGGGAATTGAGCTGACGCGCCCGGAGATGAAGCCGGTGTGCGATCCACAAACCTTTGAGAGCAACGTGCCAGGGATTTATGTGGCGGGCGTGGTTGTGTCAGGCGCGCGGACGAGCGAGATATTCATCGAGAATGGACGCTTTCACGGAAAACTGATTGCAAACGATCTGAAGACGAAGCTGCACGTGTCCAGGGTGAAGTAGGATCCGAAAAAGCAAAACCTTAACGCTGATGAACACGGATATGCGCGGATTTAAAAACCAAATAGAACGCTTATTGAGGCGATTGGTTATAGAGAACTTGTGGTTTTAGGGCGAGCCCGCCCTGCGCGGCGAGATCCCCTGCACCAAGGCTCAGAAATCACGCCACTCCAGAAATCTCAAAGCGGTTTGGAGCGTTATGATTTTAGGGCTAGCCCGACTTGCGCGGCGAGCCCCGCTGCGTCAAGGCTCAGAAATCACGCCACTCCAGAAATCTACAAGCGGTTTGGAGCGAAGCGACAAAAATGTTAGATGTCTTCTTCCATGTAATCCATTACCGCGTGCAGATTATTTTCTTCCAAAAAAATGTTAGGCAGGCGGACGCGGTTTTCTTTATTAAGGCGTTGCGCGGCGGATTCGACCAGAGGCATGTCAACGCGCATTTCTTCATGCAGGAAGGGAACGAGTTCGTCGGACTCAACCCGGGCGACGAAAGTGCCGCCGGCATTTTGTTCAAACATGATCTGGTAGGTGACCGGTTGGCCATCAAGTTTCATGAGATCCAGGGTGCCGTTGGGCATGCGCGTCCTCCAATTGTCTAACAGGGTAATAGCATATCGGACGCCATGAGTGTAATGCCGTAATTGCTGCCGTGTAAACTCGATGGAAGCGAAAAATTATGTTGCTTACCGGACAGAGAAAAGAGCTGCTTGGGCCAGCCCACCCCATGTGGGGGAGGGGCATCGTATGAAATAGTCCGGCATGCTCGGCGCTTTTTCGTTCCCAAAAGCCGACCCCTCTTAGGAGCATGAAACCGGAGATTCGCAAATCTTATCGGGAGAAGGAACGACATGAAACCTCTGGCATTCTTAAGCGCTTTGGCGCTTTGTGTTGCTTCATTCGCGCCTGCGGCATCCGCCCAGGTCAAAGACGACAAAAACCATGGCAACTTTGGCGTGTATTTTGACTACACCAGGCTGAAGTTTGCGAAAACGAACTTTTTCGGAGTCGGCGCACGCCTCGGCGTTAACGTACATCCGCACGTAGTACTGGAAGGCGAAATGGCCTATGACTTCGAACGAAACGCGACAGCAACCATCACCGACCTCCAAAACAATACCACCACGGTCCGCTCGAATCTGCGCCTGATTCACGGTCTTTTTGGTCCCAAGCTTCAGACGACCGGTCCGGTCCGGGTCTTTGCTGTTCTGAAGGGTGGACTGCTGAATTTCAGCGTGGCGCGCAACGGTGTCACCGCGGGTAACGTAGCCAATCAGTTCGGCAACATTGCCGACGGAGATACCAACGGTGTGTTCTATCCGGGCGGCGGCGTGGAATTCAATGCTGGCATTTTTGGACTCCGGTTGGAAGCCGGCGATGAGATGTACTTTGACAACGGCGCCAACCATAACTTTAAATTTATGGGTGGTCCACAAATCCGGTTCTAGAATGTACAGACCTTCATAAAAAGATGGGAGAAGCTTACAACATGAAACGTGTCGCAATTTGGCTTGCTCTGACGCTGGGCCTGGCGGTAATTCTGCCCGCTGCCTCGGCCCAGAGCAAAGACGATAAAAACCACGGAAACTTTGGCGTGTATGCTGACTTTACGCGCCTTCAACCGGCCGACCTCAACATGCTTGGCGTGGGCGCCCGGCTGGGCGTCAACGTAAGAAAGCATGTAGTGGTTGAGGGCGAGATGGCCTATGACTTTGAGCGCAACAAAACTCAGAGCATCACGGCCGGCGTCGTCACCAGTACTGTCCGCTCCCATCTGCGGATGCTCCACGTGCTCGGTGGTCTCAAGATTCAAACTACCGGCCCAGTGCGGGTTTTCGGGCTGCTGAAAGGCGGCATTGTCAACTTTGGCGTGGGTGGTCCGGTAACGGCGGGTGCGATCAACAACCAGATTGGCAATATTGTTGACGGCGACACCAGCGGCGTTTTCTATCCCGGCGGTGGTGTCGAATTCAACTTTGGCTGGCTTGGTATCCGTGCGGAAGCTGGCGACGAAATCATGTTCCTGAACAATGGCACGCGCAATAATTTCCGCGCGACTATTGGCCCGCAAATCCGCTTCTAACGTACCTGGTTCGCATATAGCAGAAGAAAAGAAAGCAGCTCTCAGGGGCTGCTTTCTTTTGTTTCCAGGGACTATCTTGCCTTTCGCATCCTGTCTTCTACCTCCGCCCAGCAATGCGCGGGTCAGTTCCGCTGGCTGTGTTAGATTAGTAAGAGTGTGGGCGCGTAGCTCAGTTGGTAGAGCAACGCCCTTTTAAGGCGTGGGTCGCTGGTTCGAATCCAGCCGCGCTCACCATGAGTTTCAGGACTTACGCCGCGCCGTCGCACCGGCTATCACTTTTACACCAGAGACTGTCATCCCTCATGTCCAACCCAACCGACCCAGAAGCCCAGCCCAGCAAGCCGTCCACCGTCGATTCCAGCGAATCATTCCAGGACATTCTCTCGCAGTTTGAGCAGAGCCATTCCCACAAGCCGCAGAATGACGAAGGCAGCCGCAGGATTGAGGCGACCGTCGTAACGCTTACGCCTGATTCCATTCTGCTCGATATCGGCTTCAAGACGGAAGGCATTCTTCCTCTGACGGCTCTGCGTCCCGGAGAGACCGTCAAGCCCGGTGACAAGCTGCTGGTCAGCGTCAAGGGCCGCGATCCCGAAGGCTATTACGAAGTTGCCCTGGGCAAGATTTCCCGGCCGATTGACTGGCCTTCTCTCGAGCAGGCATTCACTGAAAAGGCGACCATCGTCGGCACGGTGACCGCCGCAATTAAAGGCGGGCTGAGTGTCGACGTAGGCGTGCGTGCTTTTATGCCGGCTTCGCGCAGCGGAGTACGTGACAGTGCCGAAATGGAGAAACTTGTTGGGCAGGAGATCCGCTGCCGCATCACCAAGCTCGACGTGACTGAAGAAGACGTTGTGGTTGACCGCCGCGTGATTACGGAAGAAGAGGAGCGTGCTACTAAACAGCGCCGCTACTCTGAGATTCAGGAAGGCGAAACCGTCCGCGGAACCGTTCGCAGCCTGGCTGATTACGGCGCGTTCGTCGATATTGGCGGCGTCGACGGTCTGCTACACGTTGCGGAAATTTCCTGGAGCCGCGTCAATAAACCGTCTGACCTTCTTTCCGTCGGGCAGGAAATTGAAGCCCGTGTTCTAAAAGTTGATCCCGAAAAGAGGCGCATCTCGCTCGGCATGAAGCAGCTTCTGCCCCACCCCTGGGACACCGCCGCAGACAAGTACAAGCAGGGCGAACGCGTGCGCGGCACTGTCACACGCCTGGCCGATTTCGGCGCCTTCGTGGAACTTGAGCCCGGCGTCGAAGGGCTGATCCACGTTTCTGAAATGTCATGGTCCAAGAAAGTTCGTAAGCCCAGTGACGCAGTCAAAGTCGGAGAGACGGTCGAAGCCGTGATCCTCGGCGTGAACGTGCCTGAGCGGCGCATCTCGCTGGGACTCAAGCAGGCGCTCGGCGATCCGTGGATTGAAGCGGCAAAGAACCTTTCGATTGGCTCGGTAATTGAAGGCCCGGTTGTGAGTATCACCAAGTTCGGCGCGTTTGTGCAGATTGCTGAAGGCGTGGAAGGAATGATTCACGTCAGCGAAATCAGCGCGGAAAAGCGCATCAATCACCCGCAGGATGTGCTTAAGGTAGGCCAGACCGTCAAGGCCCAGGTGCTTGACGTGGACGGAGCCAAGCGCAACGTGCGTCTCAGCATCAAACAAATGGTCCCTTCCAGCCTCGACGAATACATTGCCGAGCACAAGGAAGGTGACAGTGTTACCGGGCGCGTGCAGCAGGTTTCCGGCGGCGTGGC
>DASYKK010000279.1:0-3002 GCA_035995565.1 Candidatus Angelobacter sp. | reverse complement strand
CAAACTCACGCTCAATCGCGGCCAGGTCGTCGCGCAGCAGCTCGAAAACTTCTTTGGCACTGGTTGTGGCCGGTGAACTCAAAGTGTCCTTTTAGTTTCTGTAATTCGTAAACTGCATATCAATGCCAAAATCATGGCCTTTCAGTAGCGCAATTGTTTCCTGCAGCGCGTCGCGATCTTTACCGCTAATGCGTACCGTATCACCATGGATCGCGGCCTGCACTTTCTTCTTTGAGTCCTTCACCACCTTCACAATCTCGCGCGCCTTCTCAATCGGGATTCCCTGTTGCATGGTTATCTTCTGCCGGACGCTTGAGCCCGCCGCCGGTTCAACCACGCCGTAATTGAGTGCCTTGATCGCCACGCCGCGCTTCACCAGTTTGCTCTGCAGAATGTCCGTCACGGCCTTCAGCTTGTACTCGTCGGCAGAGGAAAGCACCAGCGCCTCTTTGCCCTCAAGCTGAATGTCAGACTTTGAATCTTTCAGGTCAAACCGCGTGTGGATCTCTTTCAGCGCGTTTTGAATCGCGTTGGATACCTCTTGCAAGTCCACTTTGCTAACGATGTCAAATGAGTTTTCCGTTGCCATGTCTCTAATAGCTTACTAAGACTTCCGTTTCCATGCACGTTTTTAGGCCCGCTGTTTGGGCCGTGCCCCAATCCGTGTTCATCCGTGGCAGGTCCTTCCTCTCGTCCGCTGCCTGCTGTGATTGCGCTAGAATGATCCGAATGCATGGGCTCCTCCACCGGTTGGCAGGTGTCGATTTATACCGCGAGCATCCTGCGCTGCGGTACGGCTTAGCACTGTTTTTTGTATTGGCGGCGCTGGCGGCCAATTTCATGCCCATTGCAGGACAGCGACTGCCATTCTTCTTCTTCTTTGGCGCCGTCGCGCTCACCGCGCGACTCTGCGGTTTTGGTCCCGCCATTATGGCCAGCTTGCTTTCCGGGATCCTGGCGAATTTCTTCTTTCTGCCTCCTTACTTTTCATTTCGCTTTGAGCCCGTCGGTCTTCTCCAAGTGTTTTTGTTCTTTATGGTCTCGCTTTTGATCACGAGCGTCGCGTTGCAGAAGTCGGTTGCGGAAACCGCGGCCATGGCAAGCCAGAGCCAGCTGGCGGAAACGCTCAGAACGATCACTGAAGGCTTCATTTCGTACAGTACCGACTGGACCATCACATATGTGAATCCCACCGGAGCGCGGCTGTGCGGTTCCACACCTGAACAAATGATCGGCCGCAACTTGTGGCTGCTCTTTCCTGACCTGGACGGCACGGCCGTTGACGTGAACTACAGAAGGGCTGTGCGTGAGCAGACGACGGTGCATTTTGAAATGTATTACCCGCCCCTCAGCCGATGGTACGACACTACCGCCTATCCTGGACCTAATGGCCTGACTGCAATCTTTCAGGACATCTCAGAATCGCGGCAGACCCGTGAAGCGCTGCGCACGACAGAACGCCGGCTGCAATTCGCGCAGGTCTCCGCGCGCCTGGGCTCATGGGAGTGGAACGTAAAGACCAACGAACTGTGGTGGGCTGACGGCATATGGCTGCTGCATGGCCGGTCGATCGGCTCCGTGGAACCGACGTTTGAAAACTGGATGGCCTTCATCGAAGCTGAAGATCGTGACGCAGTGCAGCAAACGCTCCAGCAGGCGCTGGCAGGCAAAGGCGAGTACGATACCCAATATCGCACGACATTTCCCGATGGCAGCGTGCACTGGATTGGCGCTCGCGGCCGCACCATCTTTGATGAAGCAGGCCAGCCGGAACGAATGCTCGGCGTTGGCATGGACATCACCAGCAATAAATTGGCGGAAGATTCATTGCGCAAATCAGAAAAACTGGCCGCCGCTGGCCGCCTCGCGGCGACGATTGCCCATGAGATTAATAACCCGCTTGAAGCCGTAACCAACCTGCTCTATCTCTTGCGGCTGAATGACACCTGGAACGACGAAGCACGCGGCTATGTCTCGCAAGCCGAACACGAACTGGCCCGCATCGCTCACGTAGCCCGGCAAACGCTTGGCTTTTATCGAGATACCACGTCACCTCGCCGGATGGACCTGTCGAAAATCGTGGAAGAGTCTCTCTTTCTATATTTGCCGCGCATTCAGGCCAGGAGCATCCAGTTGTTCCGCGAATACGACGAAAGCGTGCATGTCACCGGACTGATGGGCGAGATCCGGCAGGTAATTTCCAATCTGGTTGCCAACGCCATTGACGCCTTGCCGGACGAAGGGACTCTGCGTATCCGGGTGCACCAGAGCAAAGAGTTGAACAACTCGAACCGTCCCGGAGGAAGGATCGTGATTGCCGACAACGGCAGTGGCATTTCTCCGGAGCATCGCAAGAAGCTTTTTGAACCCTTCTACACCACCAAGCAGGACGTAGGCACCGGGCTGGGGCTGTGGGTGTCGCAGGAGATCGTGCAGAAACATGGCGGCAGCATTACCTTGCGCAGCTGCGTTGTGCCCGGCCATTCCGGGACGGTCTTTTCTATTTTCCTGCCGGAGTAAGTTCTGTACCACCGGTGGATATCTCATCGCAGAGGCGTAGCCCTGCTAGGTCTCGCTCCTTTATCCAACACAACGACGTTTCACCTCCGTTTCGGGTTCCGCTTTACGCCGCTGCACAGCTTTTTCCATCGCTCTTTCTCTGCCCGACGCAAATTTGGATCCACTTGTGCCGCGGCGTGCCGCAATTCGCGTTGCAATTTTAGATAGCTGCGCCAGCGTGCATCGTCGATTTCGCCAGACGCCAGAGCTTCCTGGATGGCGCAATCGGGCTCGACAGTGTGCGTGCAATCGCGAAAGGCGCATGTCGCGGCGAGCGCCTCAATTTCAGGAAAAGTCTCGTTCACCGCCGATTGCGAACTCCCCTTCTGCGCATCTTGCGACCATAGTTGCAATTCCCGGGTTCCTGGATTATCAAGAATCAATCCGCCGTTCGGCAGAAAGAACAGTTCTCGATGCGTCGTTGTGTGGCGTCCGCGGCCATC
>DASYKK010000278.1:0-4177 GCA_035995565.1 Candidatus Angelobacter sp. | reverse complement strand
GCACGCATCCTCTCGGTATGTGCGAATGCGAAGCTCCCCCTGTCCGCCCATCGCATCAATGGCATTGTCAATGATGTTGGTCCAGACCTGATTCAGTTCGCTGCCAAAAGAATTCACCAGAAAAGGAATGCGCTGATAATCTCGTTGGACGGTGACGCCACGCTTGAGTTTGTGATTCAAGATCGTAAGCGTGGTCTCCAGGCTCTTGACAATGTCCACATTTTGGACCGGGGATTGGTCCATGTATGTGTATTCCTTGATCGCGCGGACCAGGTCAGAGATGCGCGAGGTGCTGCTTTCGATTTCATTGAGCAAGTTTGCGATCTCCATGGACGCAGCGATCCTTACCAGCGCAGCGCGCGCCGTCTCGGCATCGAGCGTGGCATACAAACGATCGAGGGCTTCGGGCTGGATATTCTTGTGTGCCAGGTCAGAGGCCAACTGCCAGAGGTCGTCTTGACCATGAGCACGCAGCCAGGAATCTATTTGCTCTTCAAGGGTGCTAATAGTGAGCGTGTCCGGCGGCTGACCGTCCTGTTGGACGAGTGAAGCTTCCAGTTTCTCGATCTCGGCTCGCTGAGCGGCAGTGAGATCGCGCGCGCCCAGAGCGTGGCTCGCGTCTTTGATACGTTTCATGGTTGTGCGGAGTTGGCTGGTAGCGCGTTTTGCGGCTGAAGCGGGATTGTTGAGTTCATGCGCCAAGCCGGCGGAAAGTTTGCCCAGTCCGGCCAGCCGATCACGTTGTTGCTCAACGCGTGTGGCTTCGCGGATGCGGTCGGACATCAGGCCCACAAGACGCTGGGTTAAGTCCGGCATTCTTTGTATGAGTTGCGGGAAAAGCGTCACGGGGAACCGGAGCAGGCGGCTATCAGTAATTCCGCGACCGCTTACCGTATAAAACTTCATTCTGGAGAAAGGCAGCACACCAGCAATATCGCCAGCCTTGCTGGTAAAGAAAAATGTTTCGCCTCCAAATTCTCCCCGCCCCTGCAATTGGCCTTCGATGATCACAAACATTGCGTCGGCGGGATCGCCCTGGTGCAGGTATGTCTCTCCCGCTTTCACATTGATTTCCTGTGACTGGCTGATGAACCAGTCGATCTGGTCATCCGGCAGATCAGCGAATACCGGCACCCGAAGCAATTCCGATTTTTCTACCATGCTTATACCTTGCTCAAGTACTGGTGAATGAATTGCACTGCTACCGAGCCTTCGCCAACTCCGGATGCCACGCGCTTCACGGAACCGTGCCGTACATCGCCCACCGCGAACAGCCCTGGAACATTCGTTTCCAAAAGGAAAGGATCGCGTTCAAGCGTCCAGCTCTTGGGGCGCTTGCCATCCCAGACGAGATCAGGACCAGTCAGGATAAAGCCACGGTCGTCTCGTTCTACGAGATCGCCGAGCCAGTCAGTGCGAGGCAGCGCGCCAATAAAGATAAACATGGAACTGGCGGGTACTCGCTCGATTTTATTGGTGTCTGAGCAGAGGACAGAAACTTCTTCCAGGTGCGTTTCACCGTGCGCTTCCGCTACGTTGGCATGTGTCCACAGATGGATGTTCGGTGTTTGTTCAATTTGTTCGATCAGGTACTGAGACATGGTACTGGCGAGCGAAGCGCCGCGCACGAGGATCACGACCCGCTCGGCATACTTCGAAAAATTCATTGCCGCCTGGCCGGCCGAGTTCGCGCCACCAACCACGTAAACAGTTTCTCCCTTGCAGGACAAAGCTTCCGTGGAGCCGCCACCGTAATAAACTCCCGCGCCCTGCAACCGATCGATACCAGGCGCGTCGAGCCGCCGCCACTGCACCCCCGTAGCGACCATTAACGCATGGCAGGAAATTTCACTGTCATCCCGCAGCTTGATGATGCGATACGAGCCTTCTGTTCGCACACCAATCGCTTCCTGGGGCGAAAGAATTTCCACGCCAAAGCGCTTGGCTTGTACCACTGCTCGGCGGGCAAGATCGCCACCGCTCAGCCCGTTGGGGAAACCGAGATAATTTTCGATACGCGAACTCATGCCTGCCTGCCCACCAGGCGCGTCGCATTCCACGATGACCGTATGCAGGCCTTCTGACGCGCCATAAACCGCAGCGGCCAGGCCGGCTGGACCTCCCCCAATGATTGCGAGATCGTAAAAGTCGGTCTGCGCGCGGGTCCGCAACCCAACTTTTTGCGCGACGTCGGCTGGAACACTTTCCAGAAGTTTTGTTCCGTCGGGAAAGAGCACTACCGGAAGGCTTGCAGATTCAGGCCCCAGCGCCTCAAGCAAACGCTTGGTTTCTGGATCATTTGCGGAAATTTCCACGTCAATCCATTGATAGGGGACTCGATTTCGCGCCAGAAAATCGCGCAGCTCATACGAGCGTGGCGACCATCGCGTGCCTAGCACACGAATTCCCTCAAAGGTTGGACGGTATGAACCCTGCCAGTCGTCCAGCAGATCATCCAACTGCGGATACAGGTGCTCTTCCGGCGGGTCCCAAGGCTTCAGAAAAAAGTAATTGATGTTGACCTGATTAATGGCGCTGATAGCGGCATTCGTATCCGCGTAGGCGGTGAGCAGGGCACGCTTTGCGTCTGGAAAGATATGTCTTGCTTCCTGGAGAAAGGCGACGCCATCCATTTTGGGCATGCGCTGGTCAGCCAGCAGCAGGGCCACGGGGTCATTGCGGACTTTGAGCTGCTTCAACAGCTCTAAAGCTTTTTCAGGAGCATCACTCGCCAGCACGCGATAGGTAGCGCCGTAATGCGATCGCAGGTCCCGTTCAATGGCCCGGAGAACATCTGAATCATCATCAATACAGAGCAAGATCGGTTTCGCCATAACATCCTACGTTCACTTTACTGAGGACTGCCTTCACTCAGCGATGAAGAATCATTTAGATGCCTGTCTTGGAATTTGGTCGCTTTTTGAAAGCCTGGACTCTCAACGCTTAGACTCTCAAAGACCGCCTTACTTTGGCCCACCGTCTCAATGAGATTCAGGAAGCGTGTGCTCGAACTCATACGAATGCTTGCCTTGGTCGATCTTGATAGTGAAATTGCCGGCAAGGCCTGTCAATTGTCCCGTCCCGGAATCGGGCACTACGGTAATTGTCAATTGCGGCACGCCGCGATTCATAGAGCAAGTATGCTGCAGAATAAAAGTGCCGGTGCGGCCCTTTAGCGTTCCGTTCACTTTCTCGATCGCCACGTATCCGGCCGAGCCCTTTACGTCCGTCATGCCTGTAAGCATCTGGCCCTTGCTGGTGCCTTCAAGATCGCCGTGAAACTGTTTGTCGATTGTCATCCGCCCCAACGAGGCGTCACCGCTCTTGTCGTCGGTTTGTGGCGCCAGTTTTACTTCGAACGTTCCACTTGCGTGGCTCATCGCAGGTCCCTTCTGAAACGCGGATGCAATTAAAGGCTGTGTGCACGACCAGGTGACAACTGCAATCGATAAATAAAAAGCGAGGATGGCTACGAAGCGGCTGCCTCCCGCTATAAAATGTATGCTCTTTTTCACCCAAGCATTCTAACGCAGTGGGAAGGCGGTCACGCCGGCGACTCTGGCCTTTTGAAGACCAGACATTTTGATGTGAACGAGTGCACCGGCTCACCATTTTGGTTCAACGTTGTGCTTTGCACTTTCACGATTGCCTGGTTCGGTTTCGAGCGTGAAGGCACGATCTCCAGAATCTCGCTTTCGACGTGCAGCGTATCTCCGGGACGCGTTGGCTTGGGCCATGCCAGATCGCCGCCCAGACCAATGATTCCATTGCCCAGCGGCAGACCACCATCTACGAGAAGGCGCATGGCTACAGCGGCGGTGTGCCACCCGCTAGCCGCCAGTCCGGCAAACACGCTGGCTTTTGCCGCGGCCTCATCCAGATGGAACGGCTGCGGATCGAACTCTCTGGCGAACTCCTTGATTCGCGCTTCATCCATGTGGTGAGTGCGGGATACGAATCGCTGGCCCACGTGCAGGCCTTCCAGATACAGTGCGGGGATGTTCTCTCTTGTCTGGCTCATGGCATCTGTCTCCGATCGCGATCTACCGCAGCTTAACCTTTGGCTCCACAGACATGCCCGGCCGCAGGCGATGGTCATCATTTTCGCCCTGGTCCAGCACAATGCGCACGGGCACGCGCTGCACAACTTTTACATAATTGCCGGTAGCGTTTTCCG
>DASYKK010000277.1:0-1691 GCA_035995565.1 Candidatus Angelobacter sp. | reverse complement strand
ATTAAAGATGTTGGGATTGAACGTGGGCCAGTTCGCCAGTGCCAGCACTTCTCCGGTATGCGGGTTTTCCACGATGACCGTGCCTGCTTCGGCATGCGTTTCGTCGATGGCTCGCGCCAGTTCCCGCTCCACGATGTACTGAATTTTTTCATCGATAGTGAGCACCACGTTCTCGCCTGGATCAGGCTGCTTTTCCACGCGGCCCAGCCAGCGGCGCTTGTTGTCCATGGTGATCAGCATCTTGCCTGGCTTGCCGGTCAGCTTGGATTGAAATTCCCGCTCCACACCGCCCAGGCCGTCATCATCCAGGCCAACGTAGCCAAGCACCTGGGCAGCGAGCTCTCCCTTGGGATAAAAGCGTTTCGATTCTTTCTGGAAGTAAACGCCTTTCAAGTTCAGCGCACGGACGCGAGCGCTGGTTGCGTTATCGATCTTGCGCACGATCCACGCGAAAGCGTGCGACGCGCGCATCCGAGCCTCAATTTCGCTCGCGTCGCCCTTAAGGACGCGGGCCATCACCTGGGCTGCGGAATGGATATCAGGAACTTCTGAGGGCACGGCAAAGACCGAGTCCACGCTGACAGTCATCGCCAGTTCGTTGCCGCGACGATCATAGATATTGCCGCGCACGGGCGAAACTTCAATGCTCCGCTGCTGTTGCTTGGCGGCACGCTGCGTGTAGTCGCCGTAATTGACCACCTGCAGCCAGACCAGGCGTCCGCAAATCACAAGAAACCAGAATAGAAGAAAGCCAGCAAGGATGAAGAGCCGCGTGTTGCCGCTTTGATTGGACTGAGCCATTACTCCCTGACAATAAGGTGCTGGTTGTTCTAAACATCTCTTTAGCAGCGAGCCCGACTTGCGCGGCGAGCTGCCTGCCTCAGGTGCAGAAAACTTTTGCCTCGAAGATGGTCTTCGAGCGGTTTGGAGCGCAGCGACAGAAACATTAGACGCGAAGCCGACTTGCGCGCTGAGCCCGCCAGTACAGGCGCACAAGGAAATCCCGCCCGAGAATGGCTCTTAAGCGGTTTGGAGCGCGGCGACATAAGAAGACGAAAAAAAATGACAACCCCGGCTGTTTTTCCGGAGTCGCCATCAAGCACCGGAAATTCCGGAGCAAGGTCCACCAACCAAAACTTATGCTGCAGCCCAATTTATTGCGCCGTGATGACCGCCACAGCCGTTGCCTGCGCCATGATGGGCGCGCCGACATCTTCCGGATTCAGGCGGATCACCTGTCCCGGCTGCGTGGACTCAAGCCCCATCTGGCGAGCCAAAGCGTCGATTCTGCCCGGATCGCGCAATGAAGCCGCCTCAAGTCTGAGCGTGCGGTTTACCTCTGTCAGGCGCTCGCGCTCGGCCTTCTGCGCTTCGATGCGATAGCCGTATTCAATAGAGCTGAAGTGTTGCCAGGCATAAAACATCATCACCATGAACAGCGCCGCTACGGCGGTTGAAAATATCCTGATCTCGCGCCGGCGCTGCGGATCGCTCACCTTGACCAGCCGGGAATTGTCGATTGTTTTCTGAAAGTAAAATTCCGGCGTGATCCCGGCGACGCTCCGGCGCACTGTTGCGCGAGAGTCAACCGGTGTGATCATTCCCGTAATCTGCATTGCCGTCGCGGCCATTTACGCTACCTCAACCATTTCCTGTCGCCATTCAAAGCGGCGCAGTGGATATTGGCGCTC
>DASYKK010000276.1:0-4733 GCA_035995565.1 Candidatus Angelobacter sp. | reverse complement strand
GCTGGACAATTTTTCCATGCGCAGCTTTACGAACGATTCCATCTTTGATGACACTCTGCCGGTAGCCGACGGAGAGATGAGGATCGGGACACGCGTGCCACTGCAAAAATTAAAAGAGGCGATGGAAGACTGGTTCCGCAGAAAGAGTTATCTGGCGAAAGAACAGGAATTGACGATCGAAGAAAAATCCTGATTCACGACAGAAACCAAAACCTCACCACTGATGACACTGATGACACTGATGACACTGATGACACGGATTTTCACTGATAGGCAAAGATCAATTACTGCTTTTAGCGTCTTCAACCGCGGCTTCTTTATCGGCAGTGACTTTGAACACGATGAGGACCTTGTCATCGTCATTCATGCTGGCAGTGGAATAGGCTGACACCTCGGCCAGCACGGCGTCCACAATTCCCTGTGAGGTGCGTTCGCGATTGCGGCGCACGCAGTCAGCCAGGCGCTTGGGGCCGTATTCGTGTTTCTGCTCGTCAGAGATATGCAGGATTCCGTCGGTGGAGCATACGAGGACATCACCTTTCTCCAGCTTCACTGATCCGCGGGTGAAATCCACTTGCGGAAAAAGGCCGATGACGGTGCCGCCCTCTTCCAGCAATTTGATTTCGCCGGTCTGGCCTCGAACCAGGATGGGCGGGATATGTCCGGCATTCACGTATTGCAAAACATTTTTTCTGGTATCCACCAGGCCTAGAAAGACGCTGAGATGCTTGCCCGCCTTGGTGTAGGTGTAAAGCATTTCGTTGAGCGAAAAGGCCAGGACTTCAAGTGAGTGAAGATGCATGACCAGCGCGCGCAAAGTGGCCTGAAGGTTGGCCATGATCAAGGCTGAAGAAACGCCATGGCCTTCGACTTCCGCGCTTACCAGAAGCAGAGACTGCGGCCCCAGGTTGATGAAGTCGTAATAATCGGCGGCGACGTCGAAACAGAAATCGCTGAGCACAGCAATGTCATAGCCGGGAACTACTGGTGGACCTTCCGGCAGCAGGCGGTGCTGGATGCTGCGAGCCAGAGAGAGTTCGCGCTCCATGCGCTGCTTCTCCATGGTGTCACGATGCATCTGGGCATTTTCCAGCGCCATGGCCATGTGTCCGGAAAGTTTATTGAGGAAGCCCACATCATCGGCGGAAAACTGACCGCTTTGGGCGTTGAGCAGTTGCAGCACGCCAACAATTTCACCGGAATGGTGCTTGATGGGCAGACTCAGCAGAGATTTGGTGCGGTAATTCAGCCGCTGGTCAAAGCTGGGATCGAAAGATTCGAGCCGGTAAGCGTCGTCAGTATTGATGAGTTCGCCGGAGACGGCCACCTGTCCGGCAATGCCCTTGCCAAAGGGTACGCGTATTTCCTGATGATCGAGTCCGGAGGCGGCGATCGACCATAACTCTTTGCGTTTGTTATCGGCCAGAAAAACAGTGCCGCGCTCGGCTTTGACCTCAGACCGCGCGATCTTCAGGATCAGTTCAAGCAGCTCCGGGAGGTCCAGCGTGGAGTTGAGCATCCGCGTGGCTTCAAAGAGCAGGGAAAGCTGGCTGATGCGTTTGTCTTTTTCCTGCGTGGCCAGAACATTATTGAGCCTGGCTGCACTCATCTCCGAATACAGCCGCCACCAGACCAGCAAATCTTCGTTGACTTCAGAGGTGGTGTAAATAGCCAGGACACCGGCAAGCTGGCCAGCGGCCAGAAGAGGGTATCCGGATATGTGCGTCAATCCAGTCTGGCGGGAGAATTCCAGATCGTCACCGCCAAAGGTGGAGAGCACAATATTTTCGATGGTAGTTTTGTTGTGGGCAATCTTGCCTACGGCACCGGCGCCCGCAGCAGCGTAGTCGAGCCGGTGCGCAGCGGGCATACCCTGGGCGTGAGTGAGGTAACAGGAGCCGGAAGAGGCGTCCCACAGCCAGAGTTCGGCGCGGGCAGCGTCAAAATCGCTGACCAGCATTTCCAGCACGCGCGCGGTCATATCTTCTCCGGCGCGGCTGAGAGCAGCCACCGCGCTGGCAAACGCGTTTACGTAGTTCTTGCCCTGTGTTTTCGTCTTTATCACGCTACTTGACGTCCCTGAAGACCCGTTTCCGGGGTGGAAGCCGGAAAGGGGGTGAAGTGCTCTCCCAAGTTTACCGGGATTCCTGAAGAGTTCGTCGGAAAGAGTGTGGCTAGTTTATGAAGGAGGTACCCGGAATGTAAAGGAAAAGGAGTCGGAGGTGGACGGCATGAGTAAACTCAAGCCCTGTTACGTGTGGAAACTCCTACAAACCGGTTGTTCCGTTGCGAGCACTGGAGTGAACTCGTGCTCTGACCCGTGTGATTGTCACGAAGAGAGTTGGCGCCTCAATCGGGTAAAAAAATGGGGCGACGTATCCCTGGGTAACGTGATCAATCCGGGTGATCCGCGCTGAGGCCGATAACACGCATCAGAACGTTACCGGCATCACCTGGTCATTCGCCCAACGTAACCTGAGGCCATGGTGGTTTCCGGGGTGTTTTGGTTGCGTTCATGGGACAATGAGGGCAGTCCTAACCTGGTAAGACAGGTTCGGTTAAAACAGAGTCTGTTAAGACCAAAGTTCGGTAAGACCAAGGTTGGAAGCTGCCGATCCTCGGCCAGACTCGTCCAACGGAAAATGTATGATGAAGGCAAGGCCCGTGCTGATATGGAGTGCTGCGTGAAGCGTTTAAAGATGGTTTTTCTCGCCGCTGGATTGATGTGGCTGGTGGCGTGCGAAAGCAAGGACACCAAGAAGTCGGCGCAGCCGGTACCGCAGGCGATGGCACCAAGCATCGAGCAGAAAGCGGCAACCTCGACTCAGGCGGACGCGGCGCCGAAGCAATCACCCACGCCGGTGCAGACACCACAGCCTGAGAAGGCTGATCAGGTCCCCGGCATCATTGCCGAGGCGGAAAAGGCCTACGCGACCGGTCAGGAAGACTACAAAGCAGGCCATCTGGATGCAGCCAAGCAGGACTTTAACCATGCGGTAGACATCCTGACCCAAGGCCCGGTGGACATAAAGTCAGATGAGCGGCTGCAGCAAGAATTCGACAAGATCAGCGAGGAAATCAACAAGCTGGAGATAGTTGCTTCCAAAGAAGGCGATGGTTTTGCCCAACAGCAGTCTGAGCCCGCGCCCATTGACGAAGCGAACCAGGTAACAACGTTGCCGGCTGACGCCAATGTGATCGCCAAGGCCGAAGCCGATCTGAAGAATACCCAGTCTGACCTGCCTCTGATGATCAATGAATATGTGGCCGGCTATATCAATTATTTTTCCACGCGAGGGCGCGGCGTTTTTGAAGGGGCATGGACCCGCTCAGGTCGCTACCGGGAGATGATTTTTCGCGTTTTCCGGGAAGAAGGCGTTCCGCAGGACCTGATCTACATGGCGCAGGCTGAATCGGGATTCAAGCCGCTGGCGCTTTCGCGCGCCCGAGCCCGAGGCATGTGGCAGTTCATGGCCAGCCGCGGCGTAGGTTACGGCCTGAGACGCAGCTTGTGGGTGGATGATCGCCAGGACCCGGAAAAAGCCACGCGAGCGGCGGCACGGCATTTGCATGATCTCTATAACCAGTTTGGGGACTGGTACCTCGCCATGGCGGCGTATAACTCCGGGCCAGGTAATGTGCAGCAGGCGGTTCGCCGCACCGGCTATGCCGATTTCTGGGAGCTTTACAAACGCAACGTGCTGCCGGCGGAAACCAAGAATTATGTCCCTATTATCCTGGCCATGACCATCATGTCCAAAAACCCAGCCCAATACGGGCTGGACGCCGTGCAGCCTGATCCGGCCATGAAATACGACGTAGTGAAAGTTAACTATCCTGTTGACCTTCGGCTGGTGGCGGAATGTGTGGACGTTGCTCTGGACCAGATGGTAGATCTAAACCCCAGCCTGCTGCGCCGCACGACGCCCAAGGACCAATCGTTTGAGCTGCGGCTGCCCGAAGGGTCAAAAGAGAAGTACGAGACAGCCATTGCGACCATTCCGGTAGAGAAACGAGTAGCGTGGCGATATTACAAAGTCCAGCCAGGAGATACGCTGGCGGGGATTGCGCACAAGTATCGCACGACAGAACGGGCCATTTCGCAAACCAACAACCTGCAGGGAACGCAGCTCTCCAGCGAAGCCCTGGTGATACCGGTGAACGGCGCTGGCGCGAACAGCCGGATCGTGTATTCGCGCTATGCCTCGCACTATAAAACGCACACCGGTGACACGGTGCTTACAGTGGCGGAGGACTTTGGTGTGCCTCCGGACCGGCTACGGCGCTGGAACGGGCTGAAAGGAAATGACTTACGCCATGGGCGCGTACTGGTGGTCTATAAGCCTCTGGCGCCCGGAGAAGCCGACAAAGCGCCGGTGAGACGGCACAAAAAATCGGCACATGGAACGGCCAAGACGAAGGCCAGAGCTGCTGCCGCGCCAAAACAGCCAACATCGCTCAATGCCAAGAGCGAATAAGCAAATAATTTTCCGCGGATTTAACATTTGATGTGCGAATGTTGACAAGCAATTCATCCGGCTTGATATAATCCGCGCCTGTTAATTTTTTATGTGGTTGCGCTTTCCCGGCCCTAATTTTCTGGAGGAAACATGAGCTTTTATGACGAGACCCTCAAGGCAAGACATGAGGACGATATGGACGATGACGACAGCGAAACCGGCGGCTACGGTAGCAGCTCAACCGAAGAGGATTACGATGAGGAAGAAGAGGAA
>DASYKK010000275.1:0-5723 GCA_035995565.1 Candidatus Angelobacter sp. | reverse complement strand
GAACTGGTCCGAAACACCGATATCGCGGCGGAATTGAAGTCTCTGGCGGCCACTGTGGACTTCAACTGGATCTCCCAGGCGACCTACCAACTGGGACAGGTCCAGAGCGGAATGCGCCGCAATGTCCTGCGGCCCCTGTCGCTGGACGCATTTGCCCTGTCGCTGGAACGATGATGTGCTGTCTGGTGGTGCACCTTTGCGTTCGATAAAAAACGTAAAGAACTGTGCGGGGTGACTGACCTTTCAGGCAATTGAAAGCTAAGGCTTGCTGTGGTACGGTTACAGCATTAACCCGCACTGAATTCTCGAACACATTTCCAGGGTTCAGCTCGGCCAGCCGAGCCGGTTCTTATTTGCCGGTGCAGTTTTCGATTTTAGCGGGACGGAATAATTATGAAGGATGGAATGGATTCAACAGCCGCTCGTCAGGCTCCCGAGCACACCCAAGAGGAAGAATTTGTCAGCCGGAAACTAATCCGACCCTCTTTGAGTTCGCCAGCTCCACGCACCGAACCGGTCTCAGAACGTCGTGAGCGGCTGGAGCGTACTGATCGCGCGCCGTCCGGGATCCGCCGCAATGGACCACCCGAGCAGACACACGCCGAAAATTACTACTACCAGAAGCAAATCCAGGGCAAGACTCCTGTGGTAGTCGTATTGAAAGATGGCGAAGAGGTGCAGGGCATCATCGAGTGGTATGACCGCATTTGCATCAAGGTCAACCGCAGCAGCGCCTCGGCCTTGCTGATCTATAAGCCTTCCATCCGCTACATCTATAAGGCCGGCGAAGGCACGCCCTAACCCAAGGGATGCATTCCATCTGGCCCGAGTTCACGGGTTTTCTTGCTCGCAACTGGCAGGAACTTGCGGGCTCGCTCACCGGCGCCCTGTGCGTATGGCTGCTGGTAAAACAAAACATCTGGAACTGGCCTCTCGGGATTACCAACAACATTTTCTACATCGTCATTTTCTACAAGTCCGGCCTCTTTGCCGACGCCGGCCTGCAATTTGTTTACATCGCTATTGCAGTTTACGGCTGGTGGAACTGGCTGCACGGCGGCTTGCAGCATGGTGAACTCAAAGTAATAACAGCATCGCGAACCAGTGTGTTGGGTTATTTGGGAATAGCCGTCGCGGCCACCGCCGTGCTTTATTGGGTGCTGAAGCGTTTTACGCCCAGCACTGTCCCCCTTGCCGACGGACTTACAGTTGCGCTCTTCCTGACGGCACAATTCATGATGTCGAAAAAGATCGTCCAGAACTGGTGGTTCTGGATTGTAGGCGACGTGCTGGTCATTGGACTCTATATCTACAAGCAGCTCTACCTCACCTCGGCGCTATACGCTTTCTTTCTGGCGATGTGCATCGCGGGCCTCTTGGAGTGGCGGAAGGCGACGCGGCGAGCGGCGATGGTGGTCGCATAAATGGCGCCTATAAATGCCTAACCACAGTGTTTACTGAGCAATATAGACGTCATAACAAGTTGCGATTACGCCAGCTTGGTTCTCTGTGTCTTCGCGATAAAAAATTCATAATTTCGGCAGCACGGTACCCATTTATGCGCCTGGCCTCCTCCTCTATTTTCGCATCTATTCAAATGGGCAATGCTGCCGCTACGCGTGGAGGCCACATGAATAACGAGGCAATGAAAGAAGTTCTCAATGACCTGTTTTCCCACCTGGAAAGGCTGGAGACTCAAACTGAGGCCATCCTCCAGTTCCTGAAAGAGAAGAAACGGGTCACTGACAAGCAACTTGCTCCCTATCTGGAACAGGCCGGCAATGCCAGCAGTGTGAGGTGGCGCGCGACACGGGTCAGAATCGAACATCTGTTGTCACCAGAACACAGGGAAAAAGAAGTCAAGCTCGGCAAACCGCCCGAGCTGCAGGAATCCTCGGCCCCCGCAGCCCCATCCCGCGCAGACTCATCCAAAAACAAGCGGACCGAAGCGGATGACAAGAAAGATGATAAGAAAGAAGACAAGCGGACCGAATCAGGCGATGCTGAGTCAAGCGATAAAGGCGAATCTGCGCCAGCCGCGGCCACACAAGCAAGTCCGGCAGATGGCAAAGAAGATAAGTCAGAAGTGAGATCAGAATCGACGCAGGGACACAAGGAACAGACTGCGCAAGATCAATATAAAGACGAGCAGAAATCTGATTCAGGCGATTTCCAGCATCCCACGGAAGTTACAGAACCGTTGGCCCAGCAGGAAGGCGCCGAGCCAGCAGCACAGTTAAACTCCAAGGAGAAAGACAGAGAGAACGAGGCTGCCTAGGGCTTTTGGCGCGCTCTGCGAGAAGTTCTCGGGGGTTGAATTGTGAGAGCGTTCCTACTTGGAGATAGAGGGGAAGGCGCGGCCGGGTTGGGTATGTGACTCTACAATCTCCGAGAGAAGTTCGTATGAATGCAGGCGGGCGGAATGATCGTAGATGGCGGACGCCACCATCAGTTCGTCGGCCCCGGTTTGCTGGACGAAGCCTTCCAATCCCAGGCGAACGTTTTCTTGCGAGCCGACGAAAGAGCAAGCCAGCATGTTGGAAGCCTGAGCTTTCTCCATAGCCGACCAGTAAGACTCAATGTTGTCGATGGGCGGTGGCAGTTGGCGGCGCGTGCCGCGCACGGCATTGGTGAACGCCTGTTGCGCGGAAGTGAAAAGACGTTGCGCTTCGGCGTCAGTGTCGGCGGCAATCACGTTTACTCCAACCATCGCATAAGGCTTCTTCAGCTGCGCCGAGGGCTTGAACTCCCTGCGGTAAACCTGCAGCGCCATCATCAATGCGTCAGGCGCAAAGTGGGAAGCGAAGGCATAAGGCAAGCCGAACTCCGCAGCCAGTTGCGCGCCGAACAGACTTGATCCGAGAATCCAGATAGGAACATTCGTGCTGGTGCCGGGAACAGCCTGCACGCTTTGCCCGGGTTGAAGCGGGCCAAGGAATGCCTGGAGTTCGCGAACGTCGTGGGGGAAATTGTCGGAGCTGGTTGGATCACGACGGAGGGCCCGCAAGGTGCGCTGGTCAGTGCCGGGAGCACGTCCCAGACCGAGATCGATGCGTCCGGGATAGAGCGATTCCAGCGTGCCAAATTGTTCGGCGATCACGAGCGGTGAATGGTTCGGCAGCATGATTCCACCAGAGCCCACGCGGATGGTATTGGTTCCGCCGGCAACATATCCAATAACGACGGACGTAGCAGCACTGGCGATGCCAACCATATTGTGGTGCTCCGCCAGCCAGAAACGGCGATAGCCCCAGCGCTCGGCATGCTGGGCCAAATCGAGAGAATGATGCAATGCGTCCGCCGGAGTAGATCCCTGCGCGACGAATGCGAGATCAAGAATAGAGATCGGGACCAAAAGATTCCTTATGTCTAGTATTCACGGATATTGATGCTGACGGGAGTACTTGAGGTTCATGGTTGCAGGAATGAGCCTGGCTTCGAGCCGAACTGACCCAATTCATTACTGTTTCTGAGTGTAGTGACGTTCAGACCCGATCCCGGCGGCGAGGTGATCTAAAAGGTGATACTGCCGGTGAATCTCCCAGAACTTGCCGGTATATTTCAGCGCGTAAGGAAAGGCGGCGCCGGTAGCCAGTCCGACAATGATGGATTCAATCTTTGCAGCGCTTGAGGCTGAACTCGGAGTGATGGTTTGATCAAGCACAGTTCTGCACAGCACGCCACGATCGCCGGGAGGGTCTTCGCCATCCCATTTACCAGCCGCGCAGGAGAGCGCCATCTGCGTAATCTGGCCGGCTTCCAGTTCTCGCGCCAGTTTTGGTTCTTTCAATTTCAATTGCCAGCTTTGGGCGGACTCAATGGCCGCCTTGGCGTCACTGTTCTCTTCAACTTTCTTCACCCACTCAATACTCGCCGCGACAGCTGTGTTGTACGCCATTTGCTGATGGGCAGCGGCCGATGCCGCGTCCTGCTCATGCGCCGGAACCGGACCGACATCATGATACTTTGCCTGGGAGACGAGTGGCTGGCCCTGGGTTTCATACTCCTTGTAAATCAGGCGCGAATTGTCGTGATTCATGTGCGTATGAGTATTCGCAGCACCAGCGATCGGAGGATAGATGCCGGTTTTCACCTGGAACGGCCATTTGTCCGGATCGCCGGCGTGGTCACGAAATTCAAACCACGTGGGTGCTCGATAGTCACCAGCGGGGAGGCGAATGAGTTTTACCGCCGTGTTGTTGAAATCATTATGGATCCAGTCAGAGTGGCTGTAGAAATCCTGGACGGCATGGAGCGACGCTCCAAGAACGATCAGCGTCATTGTTTTTCGTGTGCGCTCGTCAGCATTCGTTTGCTTTATGTAGGTGCCAATCACGGACTGGGTATTTGTTAGAAGGCGAGAGAACACGGCGTCGAATTTCGAATTGCGGTCCAATTCGCCGTTAAGGTTGTCGAAGTGAAAGAAAACGGCGGCATCGCGGTCTTGCGCATTTTTTGCGACATACTGATTGAGCGTGTCCAGTCCCTTGCCTTGAAGATTGTTCGCGGCATAATCGGATACGGGTCCAAAGAAGTCAGGGGAAAAATTGCCGAGCTGCATGATTTTGCGCGCGTCTTCGCTGAACCCGAACGCCTCACCGACTTTCCTGGTCGCTTCGGAATGCCAGAAAGTATCAAACCCGGACGCGGGAGACGCGAGAACCGCCACAAGCATGAATAAAACAACGAATTTCCGAAACATCTTTCAATCCCCAGCGACTAGGTTAGAACAACATCAACTTGAATTGCCAACTGCTTGTAAGCCATTGCTCATGATGGAAACGGAATCAGAGACGCAGCAGCTTGCGTCATTACCGCGGTACGTGGCAGCAACTACTCCCAACCCTGTGGGTGCACAACGAGTCAATATGCTACACTATTCTTTTCAACCACATACCGTCTAAAAAAGCATGCTCCTTTCCAAAGAATATGTCGGGTATTTAGCCCGCCAGGTAACCCAAAAACTGATTGCTGGCGACTTCATTGAAACCAAGAATGTCCCGGCGGTTTCGGCGGCGCTCAATAGTGCGCTACTGGAAGAACTGCAATTGGAAGATCGCATCAACGATGAGGTTCGCCTGATCCTTGAGCAATATCAGGATGAAATGCAGCGCGCCGGCGCCAGCTATCAGGAGATGTTCAAGAAGGTAAAAGGCGAGCTGGTGCGCAAATACAAGGCGGTGCTGTGAGACTTTCCCGCGACAAAGTCAACAGGCTCGCCCACAGCGTGGCTGATGCGCTGGCCACGATCGACGACGTCGAGTTCATTGAAGACCCCAATTCCATCCGTATGGAAGCGCGCCGCATTCTGGAAGAGCTGCTGACCGCGGAAGCCAGAATCGATCTGGCTGCGCGCGCAAAAATTGAGACCCAGAAGCGGACGATCACTGAAGGCACCCAGGAGTGGGACATCCTGTACCGTAAGTATTACAACGAAGAAGTTAAGAAACTGGGAATCTAGTTCCGGTTCAGTAACCGGCCAGGCGGCGTTCCTGGGACGACATCTGCGCCCATATTTGGTCCATATTTCTTTGTATCCAGACGTTTGCCGGCTGAAGTTCATGCGCTGAGTTGAACCAGCGGTAAGCCATCACCCGGTCTTGCTTCACACAGATGCCACTGGAATAAAGTGCGGCCATCTGAATGTCCGCGCCGGGATCACTTTTGTCCGTAGCCGCCTTCAGATAGAGCAGACCCTGCTCGCAATTCTGCGCGACGCCGCC
>DASYKK010000274.1:0-2283 GCA_035995565.1 Candidatus Angelobacter sp. | reverse complement strand
CTGGGCCAGAGAAAGATCACGCGACGTTTCTTGAAGGCGAATCACCTCAGCAAAAGTGTAGTGGCTCATGCAATCAGGGTTCTCAGTGTATTCAACCTTATAAGAGGTGTGATTCAGTCCTTCAAAGATGAAACCCTTCCCCGCCAATACGGGAAGACCGTGCAGCAGCTTCACTGCCTCCTGCACCTGCAACCCGCCGATGATGGAAGAGATGGTCGGCGTGGTGGCCACTTTTCCTTCTGTATCGCTTTCAAGCGCGAGCAGATTGCAGGACATGCGCTTGTTCAGAATGGCCCAGTCAGTTTCGCCCAGAGTGCACTCATAGCATGGCGGCTGCCCGGCTTTGAAGACTCGGGCCACGCCGTTGATACCTTCAATAGCGCCGTCAATCCATGGCTTGTTCATCTTCCAGCAGGCGCGATTGATCCACAACCGCGCTTCACGGTTATCGAGTCCCGCAATGATGACGTCCGCCCACGCGAACAGTCCCAGTCCAAGACCATGAACTACATTCGCGGTGATCGCATGAGTCCGGGCCTCGGGAAAAATATTTCTGACGGCATCGGCCGCGACATCAGCTTTGCGGCGGCCTATGTCCGAGACGCGATAGAGAATGCTGCGGGAGAGATTCGAGGCTTCGATGGTATCGAGATCGACTATTACGATGTTGGCGAAGCCGAGCAACGCCATGTTTTTCAGGATCTCATTGCCCAGCGCGCCTGCACCGATTACCAGCACCCGCGCTGTGCGCAGCTTTTCCTGGTCCCACCAGCCGATAAGACTGAAGCGGCTGAACCTGTCGTCATTGGCCGGAATGGATCCGCCGCCGTTCGACGATGACACGGACTTGCTCATCGCGCTCCTGCGGTGATTTCCGGCTGGAGGCGAAGGATGTCGCCTTCCTTTACGGCAGCATCAGAGAGGGTTTGCGAATCCTGAATCTGGCGGCCTGAGTTTTTGTGGTGAAACTTATAGCTGAGCGGAGCGCCGTCCGGCCCGTTTTGCGGCAATTGCAGCTTGTCCACCAGCACGGCGATGATGCGATTCGCCGGAGCGTCGTCCGGCAACTCCACCGGGACGCGCTTATTTTCCGTTGAATCGTAAACCGTAACAGTTATGTTAGCCATGTTTGAAATTTTCCTATCGGGCAGCCGAGGCGATGGGGACTTTGCGCACCTTGGCCTGGTGCACGAAATCCGCCAGCAGGTTCCTGGGTGCGCTTCCGCCAGCGACAAATTCCCAATCCGATTCATGCAGCAACGCGTCCGTGCTTACGGCGAAGTTTAAGTTCTCGGCTTCCGGCTCCATAGACCGCGCGACTTTTGAAGTAACGATGCCGAGCAGGTTGCCAAATTCGTCATAGACCGGACCGCCGCTGTTGCCCGGGCTGATGGGCGCGGAAACCTGCAACACATCATTACCTGGCGTGCGCGAAACAATGCCATTGCTCACGGAAAAGTTCAAACCTTCCGGATGGCCTATCACAAAAATCTTCTCGCCCATCTGCACACTGCTATAGGTCGCCACCGGCTGCGTAAATTCCGCGTCGCCGTAACGGCGCTCCAGCCAGAGCAGGGCAACGTCAAGATGTTTGTGCCGGCCCACTACCTGGGCAGAAGCCCAGCCATTCATGCCGACCGAGACCATCACTTTTTGAGGGCCGCTGCGTGAACGCCAGCTTTCGCCATCAGCCACATGACGGGCCGTCGCCAGCAGGTAGCCATGCGAATCAGAGTGGAGAATCATGGCTGCGCCGAGCAGACCGGAAACTCCGGCGGTCGGCTGGAACCAGCGCTTGGCCGCAGGCGAGGCCAGCAGCACCAGCGGCTTCAAGGTTGAGCTCAATTCCACGCTGGACATCTCTCTACCCGCCGGCAGGGCCGGGAAGTTACCACGTTCGTCGAGGTCAGAAAGCGAAGAACTGATGGCGTCCGGCACAGGGACTGTATCCAGCGAAATGGTCAAAACGGCAAGGATGGTGGAGAAGATGCCGCTGATAATAAGGAGCGTTAAAAGATAAGATGCCCACGTTTGGCGGACGCGCGGCGCCTGGCTGCGCGTGGCAACGCGCATAATCAGTGCAGCAAGACACAGAACCGGCAATACCAGAACCAGGGGCACAAATAATAGCCGCGCCCATACGGGGACAGGGTTCGGCACTTTAGGACGAACTTCCTGAGCGCCCTGTAGTGGAATCTGTGCCTGAGCAACTTCTTGATTGGTGATAACTATTGGGTCCATGGAAAAATAGCTAGCTCACACCTGGGAGAGTCAATGCGGCGA
>DASYKK010000273.1:0-4339 GCA_035995565.1 Candidatus Angelobacter sp. | reverse complement strand
CAAAATCCATGCTTCATATGACAAAGAGTATGCGCGCCGCTTCTGGCGCACGCTCGTGTCGGTTGATGACGTGTTGAAGGTCTTCCGTTCTCGCTTTATCGGAAAATCCAGCCCGGTACATTTCTTCTGGGGCAGCTTTGATCTGGCGGTCACACGCTTTTCCGGACGGCCCGCGCCGGAGCGCAATGATCCCGATCCAATACTGCGCAAGATCATGCAGGAAGCGTATTCACATGAAGTAATCAGCGCAGGCTGGTGGACTGGCGGTGGCGACGTGAAAGACGCCGCGTTTTACTGCTATGCCGCGCCCACGCCGCAGGGCTTTGCCGAGCAGAAAGTGCGTCCGACGGCTGCGTTTTATCATCAACAACTCGGCGAATTTCTGCTGATGCATGAAGATGCTCGGCGCGCGAGCTCGCCCACCACGGCTGTGCTGGAATTTTTGCAAAGCACGTATGAAGCCGGTGCGTCTGCGGCGAAGTGGGACCGCGCTGCGCTTGAAAGAACGCACGAACCCGCCGCCGGTGCGGCATAAGGAGAAGCCATGGCCCAGAGCTGTAGCCACCTGAAGCAGATCAAATTTAAATCCACCGATACGGACGTCTGCGAAGAATGCATCAAGATCGGCGACACCTGGGTCCATCTGCGCTTGTGCCTGGAATGTGGACACGTTGGCTGCTGTGATTCATCGAAGAACAAGCATGCGACCAAACATTTCCATCGCTCCAAGCATCCACTCATCCGCTCTATTGAACCGGGCGAAGCGTGGATCTGGTGCTACGTGGACGAACTCTCGCCGGGTGAAATCGCGGCTTAAGTCCGCGCTACTTACCGTTAATCAAAGTAAAAATCCAGTGGATGACCGAAAGCCACACCGCAAGCAGCATCAGGTTCATCCCAATCAAGATTCCGATTACCATCAACATGAGTACGCCGGCCACAGTGAGCAGCGGCACGATGATTGCGTAAAGCAGGGTCATAAAAACCGTGAGCACCGCGCCTCCGGCCCTTACCGGCGCGATCATGTGTGAGCCCATTTTCTGCAAACGCTTGGCGCGTTTTGCCAGCGGCGGATGGAATGAAGCAAAGGTCTGCATTCCCGGCTTCAAACGAGCGGACTGGCTGGACGGCTGCCTACCTTGTCGCGCTTGCTGGAGGCGGGCTAGCGCAAGCTTGTCGCCATGGCGGGCTGCCACAACGTCGGCAAAATTGGGTAGGTCGCCCAGTCCAACGGGCGCGCTGCCTCCCAGCATCTCCGCAATAGCTCGCATACGCTCCGTGGCTTTTGGATCTCCCATGGCAGCAGCTTTTGCTGTCGAGATCATCTCCTGGCGCACGCTCGGCCAATCATTCCCTGCCACCGCCGTAACCGGCACGTCATAGAGATTCGCAGCGTCCTGTGCCGACATCATGTGTGCCGTTGCGGTCCATACCTGAATGGCCTTTGCCATTTGCTCCTGGCTCGGCTGCTGCCCGCGCAGACCGATGTCGCCTTTGGGATTCACGACGAAAAGATGTGTGGCCCAATCGCCGCCGTCCAGAGATGTGTTGTCCTCGCTCAGGCATTGCAGTGCGCGGGCCAGCGCATCAGGATTGCGCGTAAGTTCCACTGAAGTAGCGTCGGCCAGATAGCGACGCGTGCGCCACAGCATGGCCATGCTCGGCCCCAGCACAACGTTCAAAAACATCCACAGCGTGAGGTTGATCGTCAT
This sequence comes from Candidatus Angelobacter sp., assembly GCA_035995565.1. Classification (GTDB taxonomy): domain Bacteria; phylum Acidobacteriota; class Terriglobia; order Terriglobales; family Acidobacteriaceae; genus Angelobacter. The sequence goes on along the minus strand of DASYKK010000273.1, from coordinate 2,627 downwards.
ATTAGTGAACATCAAGGGATAGAGCAGGAAGCGGTAAATCTTCTTCAGAAATCCGGGATTGCCCTGGTGGAAATATTTATCAGGATCAGCCGAATCGCTTTCCAGCGATGTAGCCAGAGACTCCGCGATGGCTGCAGCCTCGGCGGCTTTCTGTTCCGGCGTTCCTCCACTTAGCATGTAACGGACCACGCGCCAGACGCGTCCGCGCGATGTGCCGTCGAATGGAATATTGATGATGTTCAGCAGCAGTCCGCTGGTTTCAAAAACGCTGGTCACCATGAAGGCAATGCCCAGGTCGCCATTGCCGATGGAGCCGATCAGGTGCGCCAGGATTGCTTGCATCTGGTCGCGGTCAAGGTCGTCCAGCAGGCGCCGGGAGAGAACAATGTGCGCGTCAGCGGGAGAAGAGCCAACGGCGGCCGCGTTCGCGCCAATTGAATCCACCAGCATCAGCTTCGGCGCGGGTAGTCCGGCGGCAATGGCCATTTCCTGCGTTACGTCCGCCAGCTGAAGTTCTTTCAGATCAGCCTGGTTGGGCTCGCGGGCATTCATGCTGGCCAGCGTGCCGCCCACGCCGCCGTGGCGGAAGAGCGCCAGCATGGCGAACCACAGCCCAAAGGCCACGGCCATTCCCGGCGCCAGAACCAATATCAGGCCCGTTGCCAGCTCGCCAGGATTGAGCGTGCCTTTCTGGTTGATTACGTAGTCGGCAACGCGCAAGCCAAGCTTGGCCAGATCAGAGGCGTATTGCAACAGCTCCGGCTGCGGCGAGAAATGGTTGAGGATTTCCAACGCAATCATCGCCATGGCATAGAGCAGCGGCGTCAGGACCAGCGTGAGCGGAATGCCCATGACGAAAGCGGCAAACGTGCACAGCGCGGACATGCGCCAGGTGGCACGGCGGTTGCGCTTCTGTGCGGCGAAAAACGTTTCCGGATTGAGTGGGCCAAAACTCCGTGAGCTTTTTGCGGCTTCCATTGGGTCCATGAGGGCTTGAGATTAGCACCGGCCCCGAGCCGGAGCAACTGCCACGTTTCCCAGCAGAGAATGCGGAGTTCGCGATACAGTGTTAGCAGCGCCTTTCGACATACGGATTGAATTCATGCGGACTTTATTGTCATTCTTTGTATTGCCCTTTGTATTGCCCTTTCTGGTTGCAACCACCGCGGCCCAGTCGCCTTCTCCGACGCCGGCTCCTTCATCCTCGCCTCAGTCTCAAGATCGGCCTACGCTCAATCGACCAGGCTCTTCTAACCCTGCACCAAGCCCTGCGGCTTCACCCGCGCCGTCGCCGACACCGTCTCCATCTCCGTCTTCATCCAGCGCAGCTGAATCCGCGCAGGCGGGCGCTGAGTACCCCAAGGTTTCGTACCCTGACCTGCTGCCGCGCTTTGACTATGACAGCCGCGCCGGACTGGCCATGCGCGAGACTGACGTGCATAAGCGCGGGAACATACGGCTGATCGAGCTCAACTATGCCGGCGCCAGCGGTGATCGCGTGCCGGCTTACCTGCTCATTCCTCCCGGCGGCGGCCCGTTTCCCGCCATCATATGGGGACACTGGCTGATGAAAAGCTCGCCGCTCGCCAATAAAGATGAGTTCATGGAAGAAGCCGTCGCGTTGGCGCACTCCGGCGTGGTGTCGCTGCTGATTGACGCGCCGCAGGCCCGCAATGACTGGGTGGAAGCCAAAGGCGGTTTCCTGGAATCGGTGAAGCAGCAGAGTGAAGCCGCAGTGCACCAGGTCACCGATCTGCGCCGCGGTGTTGACCTGCTTTACGGCCGTCCCGATGTTGATCGCCATCGCATCGGTTATGTCGGCCACAGCTGGGACGCGCACGTGGGAGCGATCCTGGCCGGCGTGGAAACCCGAATCAGTTCGTATGTGCTCATGGCCAGCGGCTATTCCGACGAAGAAGAGACCTTTGCCAGCAATGACCCGGCACGCATGGCGCGCATCAAGGAAGTAGGCGAGGACAACGTCCACAACTATTTCCGTGAATACGCCTGGGACGATCCGGTTTATTTTCTCGGCCATACTGACCGTGAGGGCATCTTTCTGCAGTTTGCCTCCGCTGATCCCATCTCCAAAGACCTGGCGCAGAAATATCTAGACCGCTTCAGCGCCAAAGATAAAAAGATGGAGTTCTATAACGCTCCGCACGCGCTCAACGCCGCCGCCCGTCTTGACCGCGATCGCTGGCTGCAAAAACATCTCTCGATCAAGAAGATTGATGAGAAGGAGTTGGGAGAGATTGAGCAGCTGAAGTAGTTCTTGTTCTGCTCCCGATTTTCTGAACTCCCTAAGTCGTGGAGCGCAGGCGCCCTGGCCTGCGTTCGAGCCGCTTGTGGTACTCTCCTTGCCTGCCGCCGGGACGCGCGGCGCAAAGAATGGAGCAACCATGGCCATGAAAATGAAACATTTTTGTATGGCACTCGCGCTTCTGCTCGCTGTCGGGCTGCTGGGATGCACGCAGCAGGCGCAATCGGCACAACCGGCAGTGAATGTCGCGGAGGTGGAATCGGCCATTCGCGCCACCGACGCGCAGTGGCTGGCAACGGTCAAGACCAGGGACGCGGAAAAATCCGCTTCGTTCTGGTCTGACGACGCCACCATTTTTGCTCCC
>DASYKK010000272.1:0-7798 GCA_035995565.1 Candidatus Angelobacter sp. | reverse complement strand
GTGAAGGAAATGAAACTTGCTTCCGCTGCGGCTCCGGACCAACTCAAAGGCCCGCTGGATGGATTCACCAAACGCCTCGAGGCTAAAGAGGACATAAATAAATAACTTTGAAAGCAAGCTGCGGAGTGGGCGAGATCCGGCGCGCGGTTAGTCTCATGGAGTAGCGCTGTTAAGGCGTGAAGGAGGACACGTGACCGGATTTCGTACCATCCCAATTGACCCCACCATCTGCGAGCAGGTTCGCAGCACGCACAAATCTCCCCAATACGGACATCCCGCGCATGTTGAGACAGCCGCCGGATATGGCCCTTGCCGGGCCTGCCTGAAGCAATTCCGTGTAGGCACGGAAGACCGCATCTTGTTTACATACAATCCGTTCGCGGGCGTTGATTCTTATCCTTCGCCCGGACCGGTTTTTATACACGCAAATCCATGCGCGGCATTTTCCCAGCGTGGAGCTTTTCCTGACGAACTGAGAGAGCTGCCACTCACGCTGGAGGCCTTTGGTGATGATCGATGGCTCCTGGGCCGGGAGCGGCCTCGCCCAGATGAAATTGAAGCAGCAATCCAGAAGTGCTTCGAGATTCCCGCTGTCCGGTATATCCATGTACGCAATACAGAGGCCGGCTGTTTTATCGCCCGGATCGAGCGAGACGAGGCCAAGGGCAGCTCCTTCAAGCTGTGGTCTTGGCCCTTTGAGCTATCATGAGAAACGGCTTAAATCCCGCGAGGAGACTTTCACCTCATGCGTACATGGCTCGGCGTTGCCATACTGTTCGGCATGTGTATCGTCCCGCATCGATCCAGCATGGCCCAAAGCACCCCGGCCCCCGGCCCTATGGCCCTGCAGGTCCGTTCTGAGTTTCTTTACGCCTGGAACGCTTACAAGCAATATGCCTGGGGGCACGATGAACTCAAGCCGCTGAGCAAGGGCCATCATGACTGGTACAGCAAATCCCTGCTCATGACGCCGGTGGACGCCCTCGACACCATGATCATCATGGGACTGACGGATGAAGCCGACAAGACGCGAGAATACATCGTACAAAATCTTTCCTTCGATCAGGACATTGAAGTCAAGAATTTTGAAATCACCATCCGGCTTCTGGGCGGGTTGCTAAGCAGCTACCAGTTGACTGGCGATAAGCGGCTGCTTGACCTTGCCGACAATCTGGGCAACCGGTTGCTACCAGTCTTTAATTCGCCCACGGGCATGCCATACATGTTCGTGAATCTCAAGACAGGTAAAACGCGCGGCGCGGAAAGCAATCCTGCCGAGATCGGCACACTGCTGCTTGAATTTGGGACCCTTGGCAAGCTCACCGGCAAGCCGATTTATTACGACAAAGCTAAGCGTGCTGTTGTCGAGCTCTACAGCCGTCGCGCATCGATTGGATTGGTTGGCTCCACCATCAACGTTGAAACCGGCAAGTGGATTGATACTGCCAGCCACATCAGCGGAGGAATCGATTCTTATTACGAGTACCTGCTGAAATCATGGCTGCTGTTTGAAGACAAAGATTGCAAGAAAATGTGGGAATCCAGCGTTAAAGCCGTGAACAAATATCTGGCGGATAATACCCGTAACGGCCTGTGGTACGGACAGGCAGATATGAACACAGGCAAGGGCATTTCGACGCAATATGGCGCGCTGGATGCGTTCTTTCCCGCAGTATTAGCCCGTTCGGGCGATCTGGATCGGGCGCGGCGCTTGCAGGAATCATCGTTCAAAATGTGGACCACTTTTGGGATTGAGCCGGAAACTCTGGATTACACCACGATGAAACCCACAGCTCCTGGTTATCAGCTTCGGCCGGAGATTATCGAGTCCGCCTACTATCTGGAGTTTTTCACTAAAGATCAGCGCTACCGGGAAATGGGTTCCACTTTCATCTTGAGCCTGGTGCGCTACTGCAAAACAGATGCGGGGTTTGCCGCGCTAAGCGATGTGGAAACCAAGTCAAAAAAAGATCGTATGGAAAGTTACTTTCTGGCGGAGACGCTCAAATATCTTTATCTGCTGTTTGCCCCGCGCGAGACCATGGATTTAAATAGAGTGGTATTCAATACCGAGGCGCATCCGCTCAGGAAAACATGGTAGGTAAGAAATTATTGTAATTGAAAGGCGTTACAGTCGGCAGGCCCAGGTAATGGCTTTCGGAACGGGTCCATAAAGTAACTCGGAAAAAAGAGATAAAAGGACATCCGGACGTAAGAAAAGGCTTGGAGGCACCTTCCCCGGAAAACGCCACAGCCGATGTCCTTTTATCTCACCCACCATACTTCTCCTTAGGCAAAGCTCATTGCTAACCAGCGTCAGCGCCACTCTCACCAACCGACCCAATCTCCGTGCGCGTCGCTCTTGTCAGCTCTCGTCTGCCTATCTATATAGCAAGACCAAAGCCAAACCAGGATTCCCTGTAAGTCAATGAAATAAAAGGACAAATCGGGTAGAAGAAGAGTGCCTGTGACAAGTTGGCACAACCGGTTGCGCCACGAGCACACCAGTTTTGTCACAGGCGCCTGAGTTAAGCGGGGTTATTCGGCAGAATTGGCTTTCCCGACTAACAGCATTTCAAAACATTCAGGCCCAGGCTTTGCTTGAGGACCGTCCCGAATGCCGGCTTGCTGGCGCGGATAAAAGCGCTCATAAACTTGTTTTCGACCAGTGGCGCAATCGCGTCCACGTCCATGCCCTGCCCGGTCAGGAACGTCCGCGCATCTTCTATCTGGTAGACCCGCGTGGGTTCGATGCTGACGCCTTCGAAACCGGCGGCCGTGAGTTTGCTCACGTAGTCTTCGTCGCGCAATGCTCCTGCAATGCACCCTACCCACAACAGTAGGCTTTTCTGTATCTCTTCCGGAACGTCGCCACGCACCACAACGTCAGAAACGGCCAGGCGCCCCCCGGGTTTGAGCACCCGGAAAGCCTCGTGCAGCACGCGATCTTTATCGGCAGATAGATTGATAACGCAGTTGGAGATGATCACGTCCACCGAATCCGCGGGCAAAGGAATGTTTTCGATTTCGCCGCGCAAAAACTCAACGTTCGTGATGCCTGATTTTTTCTGGTTCTCACGCGCCAGAGACAGCATGTCATCGGTCATATCCAGGCCGTAGGCCTTACCGGTGGGACCAACACGCCGCGCTGAGAGCAGCACATCAATCCCGCCGCCAGAGCCCAGATCCAGTACCGTCTCACCCGGCTTGAGTTCGGCTAAAGCTGTAGGATTGCCACAGCCAAGCGATGCTTTCACAGCTTCTTCCGGCAAAATGCTGGTTTGCGAAGCCTCATAAAGATCGCGCGTAATGGGGTCGATGTCCGTGCCGCACTGGGCGGACGCGCCGCAACAGGAACTTCCCTCCCCTGTCGTCACACGACGGGCAGCCGCGCCGTACCGCTCTTTTACGACTTCCTTGATATCTGGTGCGCTCATTTTGCTCTCCTAATAATTATTGATAACGAAAAATCATTTGCAGCAGGTAATACGCTGCGGCTCAACTACCTTGTTGCGGGTACAGCATTCGGCATACAAAAAGCCCAGCAGTTCCGCCAGAGCTTTGGTGTTCGCCGAATAGCGCAGGAACGTCCCTTCCCGCCGTACCTCCACCAGGTCTTCATTCTTGAGTTTGTCCAAATGGTGGGACAACGTAGAGTTTGCGATTTCCAGCTCCGCGCCGATCTCACTCACCACCATGCCTCCAGGATGCGCCGCCAGCAGCAGCCTGACAATCCGCAAACGCGGCTGCGCGCCCATAGCGGAGAACATGTCCGCGTAGCGCGATAGTTTTTGATCACTCGCTGTTCGTAAGCTAACTTCCATATTTCTATATTTATCGAAATATAACGGGCTTGTCAAGTAAACCGCTGTTTAAAGTTCGGTGCAAAATAAGAATCAGCTACCATGATTGTCAGTTCTCACAGCAACGGAGGCCTCATGCACCCGCTCGCGCTAGTGATTGTTCATTCACCGCAAATTGTTTTTCCCGAAGGATCCACGCCACATATTCAGATCCTGCTGCGCTGGGTCCATTTCGCCGCGGGCATCACCTGGGTTGGATTGCTGTATTTCTTTGTTCTGATCAATGCCAAGTTTCTTCCCGCGCTGGAGCCCGCTACCCGCATGAAAGTTGTGCCGCTGCTCATGCCGCGTGCACTGTGGTGGTTCCGCTGGGCGTCTGTGGTGACCGTGGTGGCGGGAATCTGGTATTGGATGATGATCGTGGGTGCAGACGCGCTCAACTACGTGAACGGAGTGGAAGGGAGTGGTGGGCATAGCGTAAACCGTCACGCCATCGAAGGTCATGCTATAGGAAGTTTTTTTACCCTTTGGACATTGGCGTTTGTCGTGGAGATGGGATTACTGATGTCGCCGGCTGAGGTTCTGCGCAAAGGTCCTGTGTTCACACCCATCATGGCGGCAGTGGTGATCGGCGCCGCATGGCTGTATCTGACTTTCAATGCACACGGATGGGAGAGCAACCGTCTTCTGGCGATCGGCATTGGCGGCGGGCTGGGCTGGTTCATGTTCTTGAACGTGTGGGGAATAGTCTGGCGCATGCAGAAAAAAATCATTCGCTGGACCGAAGCCAGCGCCGCGAACGGCACACCGATGCCCCCGGAAGCAGCAAAGCTTGCACGGCTGGTAACCTTGGCAGCGCAAACAAATTTCGTTTTATCGTTTCCCATGCTGCTGATGATGGCCACAGCCAGCCACTATCCCATATTTCGCTCGTGAGTGGAATTAAAGGGCCGAAGAATCGGCTGCGTCGGCCGGCATGGCCGCAGGGATATTGGATTCAGCATGGCTCTCTGCAACTAGGCGCTGGAAGTATGCTTCAAGAGCAGCCGCGTCGTCGATGATGTCCTGAGGCAAGGAGATGTTGATGCGGTAAATAAAACCGCAGGCGTTCTCAACCCCATGCAAGACAATGCTTCCGCTCTTAATTTCAAAACCATCAAAGTCGTAGCCGGCAGCGGCCACCTCGGGCGTCCAATGCTCGGTAAAGAGATTGTCATTCCGTCCCAGGAACGCCAGGCTGCGGTAGCGTTGAAAAACCCCACTTAAGCGTACGCGTAGCTCAACATTGGTTGCTTCCTGTAAGGCGAGCAGCTTGGACGTGGTTGAGGGAAGCTTCATAGTTCTTTCAACGTCGAAGCACTCATGATACTCCAGCGTGTGACCGGCGGAACACAATTTGCGTGGGTAATTGTTCACTGAGCATGATCCGGCGGCTTCATTTTCCAGAGCATCTGGCGCAGCATGCCCAGCCAGATTTCAGCATCGGCCGACGAGAGTTTCAGCCGGCGGACCAGCCGGCGAATCTTTTCTTCTTTAGCTGCAACGGCACGCTCGCCCAGATAGCCGCTGCCGCGAAGCGTATCGATCAGCATGGTGGTGATACGCTCAAGTTCCACTGCAGCTGCGGGCTTATATTCCGTTTTTGAAATAGTTTTGCCTTTGGCGCGATTGCTCTCTTTGTCCGGGTTGCGAGCCAGTTCGTAAAGACACACCGCCACCGCCTGCCCCAGATTCATCGACAAATGTTCCTCTCGCGTGGGAATGTGTATGAGCCAGTGGCAATGGCTGAGATCATCATTTGCAAGGCCGCGTTTTTCCGATCCGAACAGTAATGCCACGCGGCCTCCCGCGCGAAAGGTCTTGCGGATCAATGGGGCCGCATCTTTCAACAGCCGCATTGGATGATGCAGTTCCCTTTTTCCCGCAGCCGTGGTTCCGATCACCAGCGAACAGTCAGCCACGGCTTCCGCTAAGCTTGAGTATTCCTCGGCTCTCGCCAGCAGCGACGCCGCACCCACAGCTGAACGGGCTTCACGAAAAGACGCTTCGTATGGATTCACCACGCGCAGGCGCAGGAACCCCAGATTGCTCATCGCCCGGGCCGCCGCGCCAAGGTTAAGCGGGTTGCGGGTGGAGACGAGCACGACACACAGACCGTCGAATTCGGAAGGAGTTGGCAAGACGGACTAATTTTACCTGCATGTGTGCTTGTCCTAATCCCGGCCAAAGGGCTGAAGTGCCTCCGAGTGCCCGTCATTTTATCCGTGACCAGGAACCGGCAACTTCGTCTAAACAAATATTGATTTTGCCCTTGACAACTCCTGCTAATGTATTAGCATGTGCTAGTACACTAGCAGGCAAAGAAACAGGTATCTAGATCAGGAGAGCCATGAGCAACGAAAAACATCTTCAACTGGGTCGGCGCGAACGCCAGATTATGGACGTGATCTACCGCCGCGGCCGCGCTTCTGTGACTGAGGTCCTGGCCGATCTGACCGATCCGCCAAGCTATTCCTCCGTGCGCGGCATGCTGGGTCTACTTGAGGATAAAGGATACCTGCGGCACGAACAGGAAGGACTGAAATATGTTTACCTGCCCGCCGACGATACGCGCCAGGTCCGCGCCAATGCCCTGAAGCATATGGTGAAGACGTTTTTCGGCGGCTCTCCGGAGCAGGCCGTCGCCGCGCTGCTGGAAATGTCCGACAGCACAATCTCCAGCAAAGACAAGCAATATCTTTCTCAGTTGATCAAGAAGGCCCAGCAGGAGGGACGATAAGCCATGCATGCCTCTATTCCGTCATCTGCAATCATCCTGGATACAGTTGTGAAATCAACGCTCCTGCTGGCGATTGCCTGGGGCGCTGCACTTATCCTCAAGAAACGCTCTGCCGCCACGCAACACATGGTGCGAACGTTTGCGTTGGCCGCTTTGCTGCTGCTTCCCTTCTCGGTCATGTTGCTGCCCGCCTGGCATATAAAAGGACTGCCGCAATATCCCAAGAGCCGTTCGACGCAACAACCAGCTGTGCGGCAGGCCGTAATCCAGGCATCTTTGTTGATCCCACGGGAAGCAGCGGCCGCTCCTGCAAAGAGGGCCGCAGTTTCTGCCTCAACTGCGCGTTTAAATCCTCGAGTAAAAGCCGAGGATCACTCTGCAAGGGATCGAAAGGGTCTACCTGCGACATCGGTTAAGACCAGCGCGCCTACTGTCATCAGTTTCTCAGTTTCAGCCGAAACTGGATCCGCCGGACGCACTACCGCGACAGCATCACTAGCGCAGTCGATCCCGCAGTACTTCCCCAGGCTTCTGTTTAGCCTGTGGATCGGCGGGGCCTTGTTCTTCCTGGCTCGGTGGCGATTGAATGCCATGCGTCTGGCAGCTCTCGTGCGACGCGCGAACGTGCTGACTGACTCAGGCTGGAACGGGCAGGTGCGGGCCCTCTGTGCCGATCTGGGAATCCAACGTCACGTAGCGCTGCTGGTCAGCGACGAAATTGAAATTCCGATCACCACGGGCATCATGTTCCCGCGCATAGTTCTCTCGCTCGATTACCCGGAATGGTCGCCCACGCGGCGTTCCGCCATCCTCAATCACGAACTGGCCCACATCAAACGGCTGGATGCGTTCACGCAGGCGCTGGCAAATGTGGCAGCGTCGTTGTACTGGTTTCATCCCCTGGTGTGGCTCATGGTGCGCTCAATGCGCGCGGAGCGCGAGCGCGCTTGCGATGATCACGTGCTGGCAGCGGGGACCAAGGCCTCAGACTATGCCCATGAATTGCTAGATATCGTTTCAGGATTGCGTGAGCCTGAACTGGCAGCGGCGCTGGCCATGGCGCGCAAATCACAGCTGGAAGGCCGCGTTCTGGCGGTGCTCAATCCGGCTTTACCTCGCGGATCAGTTTCCCGCACCGGCGCACTGGCTCTGGCTGCATTGACGCTTTGCATTGTGCTGCCTCTCTCCGCTATGCGGCCTGCGGCGCAAAGCAGCA
>DASYKK010000271.1:0-9757 GCA_035995565.1 Candidatus Angelobacter sp. | reverse complement strand
GAGCAACCGCCATGATGGGAAAGCATGCTCTCTGGATCACGCCCGTTCAAGGCGGGACCCAGCGGCGGGTGGGTGATCTGCTGGTTGATCACGCAACCTGGTTTCCGGATGGGCGGCATATCCTGTGCGCTAATGATCAGGAGATCTTTTCCGTGGATCGCGATGGGACCGATCGGCGCCATCTTTTTAACGTTGACGGTGAGCCGTTTGCCTTCAAGTGGAAGCCCGATGGAACTTCATTTGTCTTCAGCCTTATTACGTCAGACGGATCGGTCAGGCTTATGCAGTCTTCCCCGAATGGCGCCGATGTCCATCCAATATTGGCGGGCTGGAATGATCCGCCGGGAGAATGCTGCGCCACCTGGACGCCGGACGGGAAAAACCTGATCTTTCGCTCAGATCAAAAAGGGCAGGAGGACCTGTGGATACTGAACGAAGCCGGCCGCTGGCCCTGGAGCAAAACGCCGCAGCCTGTCCGCCTTACGAATGGCCCGACCAGTTTCTCTGAGCCGCTTGTCACCCCTGACAGTAAAAAGATATTCGCGCTGGGCCTGGAACCGCGCGGACACGTTGTCCGCTTTGACCAGCGCCTGGGTGATTTTGTTCCGTCCTCTCTGCCTCAGCATTCATTTGATCTGGCGTTTTCTCCAGACGGCCGTTGGGTAGCTTACATTTCCCATCCTGGGTTGACTCTCTGGCGCAGCCGCATTGACGGAAGTGACAGGCTCCAACTTACCTCGCTGCCGTTGAGGGCCTTGCGGCCCATCTGGTCGCGCGATAGCAGGCAAATCCTGTTCAGCGGGTCGCCTCCAAAAAACTACTTCGTTGCATTCACGGTTTCCCTGGACGGAGGGACTCCACAACCTGTCCTGGAGAACGATAAGCTTTATCGCGACTACGCAGACTGGGCTCCTGACGGCGAGTCAGTCACGATTGGAGTGGAAAGTGGAGTCTCAGAACAATCGGGCATCAGCGTGGTCAACTTGAAAACCCGCCAGGTGTCTGAGCTTCCCGGATCGCAGGGAATGCACCTGCCGCGTTGGTCCTCTGACGGAAACTTTCTTGCAGCCACCTCACTGGACGCCACAGGCGTCTTCATTTTCGACAATCGTTCTAAACAATGGCGTCAGGTCGGTCACGCTAACCAGGTTTACAAATTCATTCGCGACGGAAAATATATGTACTATCAGGACATTCGCGATCCCGGACAGGCCGTCTTCCGGCTGAATCCCCAAACCTGGAAAAGCGAGCGCTTTTTAGATTTTTCCCGACTGCTTCGCTCCGGGGCAATCCGCTGCGCCTTTGAGGGCTTCGCGCCGGATGGCTCGCCCATGGTTTCCGTCGCTTACAGTTGGGCAAACCTGTATGCGTTTGATGTTGAACTGCCTTGATTACAGGGGGCTCGCAAAAGGCGGCGGCCCTGGGGGCAGTGACATTGCCCGTCCAGCGGAGTTTCTGGTGGATTCCTCCGGCACCGTGTGCCGGACGAATTTCACAGAATGTCCCATACGCGCCAAGGCCGATGAAATGCTGGCGGCGGCTAAAGGGTTGAAGTAGGGTTTGGATTCCCGATCACCGGACACCCGATCACGAGCGATCACCCAATCTTTGCGTACCCTACCACGGGTCGTTGGCGCGCAGCACCATCGGAGCACCAACAAAAGAAACCTCTGCGGGTGAATGGGAACAGCTAACTAATGGCCTGCGACTTCTAAGAAAAAAGACCGCGCCCATTGTAAATGGCAGCGATCGGATTATCATCCTCCAGTTGAGGAGGCGCTTGCCTTTTGGATGATCTCAAGGGCAATAATCTCACCTTCGAATCTGGTCACGATAAGAGCGGCACCGATGTACCTCTGCAGGCGCGAAATAGCCGCTAAGCTAGTCGGGTGCTGTGAAGGTATGAGACTCATGCGCTGCCCGACGCGGGGAACACCCAGGCCACGTTTGATCCTTAGCCCGATATTACCGGAAGAGGAGTTTTCTACCACTGCTTCCCTTTCGAACTTCGCGCTCGTCTCCTCATCCCTCCATTGGAGTACAACCCATATCTCTTCGTGGCACTTCTGACGAGGCCATCGGCGCTTGTGATCGGAGGGAGTGTTGTTACTCACGGCGTTACACACGTGCGCGAACCACTGATAACGAAGTTTGATGATGTCACTGGTGATCTTAACTCGGTCTTCCCATCGGCTGCTGAAATCAGAGTATTCCGTGTCAGAAGTTTCCCAAAGCTTAGAGAAGTGGTCACAAAATACCTCAAATGTTCCAGCCGGAGAGTTTGCCATGAGCTTGAAAACAGGCATATGTGGGCCGAACCGGCCATTTTTGACGCCGTACTTAGGAGGGCGGCCTAATGAATAGGGCTGAAAATAGGCAAATGAATCCGTGACGACCATCCACGCGGTAGGATTATGCGCATAATACTTAACATATTTCTGCAATGACCGATTGTCGAGATTTCCCAGAGTGCCCGCCGTGTGTGCGCAATCAACAAAAAGCTGCTGATTCAGCAAAGGCGTCATGTTTGGGGGGATTTTAGTCGCTTGCTCCAGAATTTCTTCAATAATGTTCGGCGGGCTCTCAAGAATCGCCCGGAACACGGCAGGGCTCTTCAGAGAGTCGAGCAAAAGCAGCCTGACATCGACTGTCGGGTGCTTTAACCGAGTTTGCCGGATCTTACTGAGCAAGTGCGAGAGATCTGGTGCGCCCGTAAAGGCAATACCGAGCAACCACACTCTTTCTTGCGCACTTACAACTGCAGCCAACACATCATCGGATGCGCTCTCGCGATCCTGATAAATGCGCGCAATACCCGCAGAATCAGCCGATCGTGACAACTCCGAAAAGACATCTCTAACTGAGTTGGCGGTTGTCTCGATTAAGGTCTTGAACGAGCCAAAGAGTATGAAACGGTCCACAAGGTGGACAACCAATGCTCCGATTAGAAGGAGCAGCAGCTCTCGATGGGCTTCTGACGGCCGGGGCGTTTCCAAATAGATAATGCACGCAACGAAAATCAGGATTAGGAAGACAAGAGGACTCAAAGAAGGGTTTTTTAATAAGCGCGAGATACTACCAAGGATCTTTGGAGCCTGGAAGCTCATACCCCGCCTTTCTGCTGCAAGGAAATTGGGGGTAATGCTAACGCCCTTCTGGATATTTGCCAACCGAAAACATGCCTTTTCGCTGTGTTTTGGGCCTGCGGGAGCAATATGGCAAGTCTTTGCACGACCGTGCAGTCCTCGCTCGGGTCGCTAACCGCTCAGAGTCATGAACTGATGGATGACTTTTCTGTAACTTCATCTCAGTCGATGGTCACGTTCACGTGCGGTTTTGTCGGCCAATAACCGTGGCGGGCAAGGTGGTCCGTTAGCATACTGCAGTGAATGCTGATCTCTTGATGTAATGAAGTAAGTTGCGCTCTCGGGACTATGATCCACATTGCAAACTGCAAATTCCAACGCCACTCAACAAGAATGAATTTAAGTCCCACAGTGTGTAGGATGCTGCGAAGATCCTGGTAGCCGTTCTGGACAGGCGTGTTGATTCCAATCAGATCTCCCATCGCAATCGGAAAATGTCTACCCCATGTCCAAAAGATGATGCACAACGGGGCATCGTTCTTACAGCTTATTAAGCCATCGACGATGGCTTTGTACCGATTACGCTTCGCCTGATGGGATGGTTGTCGCCACATTGCAAATGGGTCGAGCAAAATCACATCTTGTGCATTCCAGCCAGCAATATTCTCTGCTATATAAGCTTCGCCGTCGAAGACATCGTCGGACTCGTTCAGGGGGAACACGCGTGTCAGTTTCGCTACGGAAAGCCGTGGTTCCGCGAGAACAGATCGGAGAATGCGCCGTGTTGCTGGTTCCGCTTCATAGGCATCAAGCTGATACAGTTCGTGGCTATTACCAAGCGCAGACGCATTGATTGCTGCTGATCCGGCGTACCATTGGATCCTCGCACCGACATCTGGCCAACAACCCAAACGGCCCAATATTTCACGTTGCGCATCGTGAAGCAGAATCGATTCACCATTAGCTGGCTTGGAAAAAAGCGCGGAAAGCCTTTTGCCTCGGCCTTGCTCACCTGAAATGCGGTATATCCCGCGTCCAGCGTGACATTCCCGGAGACGCAGGCTTTCAAGCCAAGGCGGTTGCCGAAGAAGAAACTGGAGTGTTGCAAGATATACGGTATGCTTTACGAGGTCGCCGCCGTTTCCGGCGTTTTTGTTTTCGACGTTTTCTGGATCGTCGAGCATCTTCCAGTCCACAGACTTTAACCTCCACTCTTGCGGCAAAGGATCACAGATTTTTGTTGCAGCGGAGAGGACGAATGGTAACATGGGTTCGTAGTTTGTTTGCAGCTACTAATCGCAGCCGATGGCGCCTGCGGTCCACAATTTTTGATTTTCGATACCCGGCTTGAGGCCGGGTTTTTCAATTTTGGGGTTGCGACCCTCTACCTGATCTCTCAGCCGAAATGGGGATCAAATGGGGAGGGTTTAGATAAGGGCTTGTGTTTGCAACAACGGCGAATGGGGACACATGGGGAGGAATCGCATAAGTCATTTAGAAATGGGGATCTGAGTAGGGGGTAGGGTATCCAGGTATCCCGGCTGTCAAGTATTTGCCGGGCCTAATGCTGCAGCGGAGCAGGTCCCTCGGGTCCTATTTGGTTGCTGACGAAAACGCAGCCAAATTTATGGACCTCTCGGGATGACGATGCTCAGAGTGTAGGCAGTGTTGCGTGACTATGAAGAAGCGAGGCTCGATGCAATCCCCAAAAGAGGTAAAATAAAAGGTTCTCTGACCTCATCCGCGCCCGCTTGTGAGCGCAAAAGGAAATCGTTATGGCTACCCTGCTCGATATCGCTCCACCCCAGCTGAATATTCCCACCACTCCGTTTAAGAACGAGGCGCTTACCGACTTCAGCACCGCTGAAAACGCCCGCAAGATGAAAGACGCGCTCAGGAAAGTTGGTGCTGAGCTGGGACGCGAATATGACCTGGTGATCGGCGATAAGCTGATCAAGACCACGGAGAAGATCAAGACCGTGAACCCGGCGCATCCGTCAGAGGTGGTCGGCGTGTTCCAGAGCGCGGGACCCGAGCATGTTGAGCCGGCAATCCAATCCGCCCTGCAGGCCTTTGAGAGCTGGAAGCGCGTGACCGCGGAGCAGCGCGTGTCTTTATTGCATACCGTTGCCAGCATACTGCGCGAGCGCAAGTTTGAGTTTGCCGCATGGATGGTCTATGAAGTGGGCAAGAACTGGGCGGAAGCCGATGCCGACGTGGCCGAAACCATCGACTTTGCCGAGTTCTACGCGCGCGAAGCGTTGCGGCTGGCCCAGGCCCGCACGCCGATCCAGCTGCCCGGCGAGGCTGACCGCCTGATGTACATTCCGCTGGGCGTGGCCGCGGTGATTCCGCCGTGGAACTTTCCCTGCGCCATTATGGCCGGAATGACCATGGCAGCGATTGTGTGCGGCAACACCGTGGTGCTGAAGCCTTCGCATGATTCTCCGGCGATTGCCGCGAAGTTCTTTGAGGTTTTGCAGGAAGCGGGCATGCCGGATGGCGTGGTGAACTTCTGCCCCGGATCAGGCTCAAGCTTTGGCGCCGGGCTGGTGGAGCATCCGCTCACACGGTTCATCGCGTTCACGGGATCGAAGCAAGTTGGGCTCGACGTTAACCAGCGCGCGGCCAAGCCGCAGCCAGGACAGAAGTGGATCAAACGCACCATCCTGGAGATGGGCGGCAAAGACTCAATCATTGTTGCCGACGACGCCAATCTTGACGCCGCAGTGGAAGGCGTGGCCCAGGCAGCGTTTGGCTTCCAGGGACAGAAATGCTCAGCCTGCTCGCGCGCCATTGTGGACGAAAAAATTTACGACGTGTTTCTGGAGCGCCTGAAAGAGCGCGTGGCCAAGATCACGGTCGGCGATCCTACGGAGAACAAACCGATGGGCCCGGTGGTGAGCGAGAAAGCCATGAAGAGCATCCTGAACTACATTGAGATCGGCAAAAAAGAAGGCCGGCTGATTCATGGCGGCGGCCCCGCGAAAGACGCGGGCGACGGCTACTTCATCCAGCCCACCGTGATTGCCGATATCGCGCCCACGGCGCGCATTGCCCAGGAAGAAATTTTTGGGCCGGTGCTGGCGGTGATCAAGGCGCGCAATTATGAAGACGCGCTGGCCATTGCCAACAACACTGAGTTCGGCCTGACGGGCGCGGTATATAGCACCTCGCGCGAGAAGCTGGAGCGGGCGCGCACCGACTTCCATGTGGGCAATCTGTATCTCAATCGCAAATGCACCGGGGCGATGGTGGGCGCGCATCCTTTCGGCGGCTTCAATATGTCCGGCACGGATTCAAAAGCCGGCGGCCCGGATTATCTGCTGCTCTTCACCCAGGCAAAATCCGTAGCGGAAAAAATCGGCGATGCCGGTCCGATCGAAGACACCATGACGACCAAGGGCGAGGAATCCCGGTAAAGCGTTTTCGTGTGGCACAGTCCACTCCGGGCTGTGTCACACGCACGTTCCGCAACAGAGTGTTAGGGCCCCTTAGTCCCGAAGAGTTGTTCCCCCACGCTGTTAAGAATATTTAAGTTGCGAGTCTCCCATGAACCCGCGGGGTTGTAATGTGCGTCTTATCTCAAACAAGAGCACAAATTTCCGTCAGGAGACTTTTACGCAATGAGGAGTAAGTATGTCTTGTCCGCAATTGCATTCGTTGCCTTCATCTTTTTGTTCATAGCATCGGGCTTTGCCCAGGATTACAAATCTGAATTCAGTATTCAGGGAACAGCGAACCTGCCAAAGAACTCCACCAACATTGATATCCCGCATGACGCAACCAAGAGTGGCGGCTTTCTGATTGGCTACCGTTATCTCCTGAATTCGTGGTTTGCCGTCCAGGGCGATTACGGCTACACGCGCGACACACAAAAGTATTTTGATCCATTCTTTGGCGAAACCGACATAAACACCAATATCCATCAACTCACTGGCGAAGCCGTGATCAGCGCGCCTGCGAAAAGCAGAGTGCGTCCTTACGGGCTGGCGGGAATCGGCGGGCTGTTTTTCCGCCCCACCAATTCGTTGAATAACTCGTTCGTCGGCGTGGGCCAGGGCAGCGGCAACAACCAGACCAAACCGGCATTTGTTTACGGCGGCGGAGTTGATTTCGACATCAGCAAGTTTTTGGCGCTGCGCGCGGAATACCGCGGGCTGTTTTACAAGATTCCCGACTTCCAGCTCCCTGGCCTGGCGAGCGACAATTTCACCCACATGGCCCAGCCGTCAGTCGGGCTGGTTTGGAGGTTTTAAGGCGGAGATTTAAAGCCTGGAGGTCCTAGCTTTTCCGGCGCGATTTCCGGCCAGAGTTCCTGCTTTGGGGCACTTCTATGCGGAACAACGCCCGGAAGTCCGGTTTGTCGCGGCGGAACCGGGAACTAAGGTTCGGGCGAAGGGATGCGAAAAGCAGAGAGAATTGCAGGGATTATTTGACTTCAGCATCGTTGCTGCATGAGAATAGGGCCAGTTCTTAGCTGCTGTTCGCGCAGCTATCATTCTCCGAAGACGCGCCCGAATTCACCAGCGCGTCAGCGTTAGGGACGTCCACATATGGCCAGGATCCTTTGCGTCGACGATGAACCGCACGTAGTCACTTTGAAGTGCGCCATCCTTGAATCTGCCGGACATACAGTCACCGCTTCCACTTCGGCCCGCGACGCCATGGAAAAACTGCAGAGCAATACCTATGACGCAGTCGTCACAGACTGGCGACTGGGCGACGCCAACGGCCGCGCCGTAGTGCAGGCTGCTAAAAATAACAGCAGCATGCCGGTCGTGGTGGTCTCAGGTTATGTGGCAGAAGCGTTTCAAGCGGCCGAGCCGCTGGCCGATCTCTATCTGGAAAAACCGGTCAATCCTGAAGAACTCGTAACCATCGTGAATGAGCTACTCAAGAGCAGCGAACGCACCACTTCTCATTAGTCCTGTCGCTTCGCTCCAAACTGCTCGTGATCTTTTTCTTGACCAAGATTTTATTGCTCCTGTTGCTTGCGGCTCGGGCGGCTCGGCCTTCGCCGCTTAACGGCCTGTCTCACACTTTGTTTGCGTACGATTGCAGCAGCTCGTCCACTTCAGCGTATCCGCTTGGAAATTCGACGCCGCTGATGGACGCTCCTGCTTTCAGCAGCGCTTCTACTGATTCCGGCGATCGTCGATTGGTCCAGTAGGAATCAACGCATGCTTTTACCGCCAGCATGAGCGCAGTTCGGCCTTTGCCATCCAACGCGTTGACTGGCGCGCCGCGCTCAATTAAAAGCTTCACGGTTTTGGGCCACGCTTTCCATGCCGCAACGTGCAGCGCCGTGCTGTCTTTGGCGATATCGAAATATGGATCGCCCTCGTACCGCGCGTCTACGGGCACGCCTAGATCGAGGAACATTCGAACGCCTTCAACAGTATCGTTGCCGGCAAACTCAGCCAGCAGCTTTCCGCCTTCAGCCAGAAGTTCGGGAAGCAGGTGAGTTGATATTCCGGCAAGGTAGCGGCCAGCAGCCACGGCATTTATTCCGCAGCCTACTAGTATCAACGCATCCACACCTTCGACTTCCAGGGAAAATCCGCGCCGAGCACATGCCCCAAGCACGTCGCTCCTGCCTCTTCGCGCTGCCATGGCAATACCTGATTTTCCGTCTGCCTCATTCTTCAGAGTTGGATCAGCTCCATGATCGAGCATCAATTCAATATTGGCCAATGCGTTATCGCGCCGCAGGGCTTGGTGAAGCGCGGTGAAACCCCATCGCGTCATCCAATTCGGATCAGCGCCGTGTTCCAGCAGATATTTCATGCCGTCGTAGTCGTGCATGTCGGCTTTGCGCAGCAGCATGGTCGTAAGACTTTCGGCGTTCAGTTTGCCGCTCTCCACCAGCGCGCGCACTGCGCCATTGTCGTAACCTTCCGGCGAGTGATACGGCGTCTCCTCTTCGTTCGGATCAGCGCCTCGCTCCAGCAGCAGACGCGTCAGCTCCGCGTGCTGCGCAACTCCGGCCGCGCCATAGAGAGCAGTCTCAAAGTCGCCATATTCATCCTTCGCCCAGAATCCCGTATTCGGATCGGCTCCGGCATCCAGCAGTGCCCCCGCCGCGCGCACAAAAGCGTCTGACCGTGTTTTGTCTAAGCGCAAATACTTTGACAGACAAAGATAGACGAGCGCATCGCCATCGTAAGGCTTCTCTTTGCGCGTCGCGTTTCGCGGATCAGCAGAGATGAAACGCTTGACGGCGGCGTCATCTCCGAGGATTGCCGCTGCATGAATGCTTGTGCTCGCAATCTCCGGATGCGCGGTCAGAATCGTGTCCGCCGCTTCCAGCGTTCCGTGCCAGATCGCCGCTTCAATGAATGCAGACAGCGGATTCGCCAGCGCGGCCGCCTCGCTGTTGATCACTTCAATGCGGTTGGCGAATTTCGGCCAGCTCTCGAAACCATGCTCGCGGGCAATCACCAGCTGCGCGTCAGCCAGCGTCAACCTGGCGTTGCGTAATTCAGCGTCTGCAACATTCCTGAACCGCGGGTGATTTTCTCTCACGTGGCGCAAGGCTTCCGCATCGTCTGCGTGACACGATTTCAGTAATTCCTTAGCTTGTTTTTTGTATTGCTCAAGGCTGGGACGGACGGGTAGCGGCTTTGCATCCATTTACGACCTTCCTTTCGCTGTTGCGCCTGTTGAGT
>DASYKK010000270.1:0-3898 GCA_035995565.1 Candidatus Angelobacter sp. | reverse complement strand
TGCAGCAGGAACGATCACTTTTTCTGTCTGGTCCACTGACTTGAGTGATCCATCTTTATCTGGGCTGCGCACGTTCTTAGCGCCAGGTATGCTTTGCAATACACCTTGAATTGGCACTACCAGATTGTCAGGGAAGATCAGCGTGGTGAAGCGAAAACGGAATTCAGACGTCCGTTTAAGGTGTCCGGGCCGTTCATTAGCTTCCACTGTGCCCTGGACATAGGTTCGGGCGGGAATGACCACACCATTTTCCTGGACAACAGGAAAGAGAGTTTCAAGGTAGAGACCGGAGCCCGCTGTTCCTGATGTGGTATGCAGCGGGCTCTTCAGGACCATCATCACCCGGGTCCCGGCGGGTATGGTCACCGTGGAAGGAGCGGTCGTGGTTGCGACCTGCGGCGCCATAACTTCAACAGGCATCGTCAGTGCGGGACGGTTCTGTATTGGTGGATCGTCCAACCAGGGAACGGCCTGGCTCGAAGCGACCTCGGCGACCAGCATTGCAGCAGGGAGAATGAAACGCTTCATCGAGTCAAGCCTGATCATGATGCCCGCCCTTTTTTCATTACGAATGTGACTCTATCTCCCGGTAGAATTGGCTCTCAAGCGGCAAGGGGCGGCAGGGTAGCGATGCCGCTGAATGTCGTACCGCAAGATCAATCCCGCGAAAGGAACGGCGGAAAGCAAACCATGGCCACTGGCAATCTGGTTGATCGTCTTGACTCCTGGAAAGAGATTGCTTCTTACCTGCGGCGTGACGTTCGCACCGTCCAACGCTGGGAGAAGAAGGAAGGCCTTCCTGTATACCGCCATCTGCATGACAAACTTGGGTCGATCTATGCTTATCGCAATGAGCTGACGGACTGGTTCAATACACGGCAACAATCGGGAGCGTCAGTTGCGACGGGCAGACATGATGGCCAGGAGGAAAAGATCAAGCTGGCAGTGTTGCCGTTTGGCAATCTCAGTGGAGCCACGGAAGATGACTACTTCAGCGACGGCCTTACCGAGGAGATGATCACGCAGATCACGCGGCTGCAGGCATCGGAACTGGCGGTAATCGCCCGGACCACGGCGGAACGCTACGATTCCAGCAGCAAGTCGCTGGACCAGATGAAGAAAGACCTGGGCGTACGCTATGTTCTGGAAGGCAAAGTCAGGCGGGGCGGCAATCGCGTGCGTATCACGGCCCAACTCATTCAGCTGATAGACCAGACACAGCTCTGGGCGGAAACCTATGAGCGGGATTTGAGCGATGTGCTCAGCGTGCAGGCGGACATAGCACAGTCGATCGCGCGTGAAATCAACCTGGCGCTGAATCTTTCCCAGAGCACCCGCCTTTCCGATCTGCAAAAGGGGCAAGCTCTGGTACAGCCCGCGGCTTATGACGCTTACCTTAGGGCGCGTTATAACCTGCATCAGATGACGCCTTCCGCCATCAGCAAAAGTATTGAAGACTTTGAGCGGGCGCTTGAGATCGATCAAAGGTATGCACCGGCTTATGCCGGACTGGCCAGCGCTTACGCACTTCTGGCAATCGCGCCGTTCGATTTGCTGCCACCACATGAAGCCATGCCGAAGGCGGAAAAGGCAGCGCGGAAAGCTCTGGAACTGGATAGCTCATTCGCTGAGGCGCACACGGCGCTGGCGCTGGTGAACCATCACTACCATTGGAAATGGAAGGAAGCTGAGGCGGGCTACGAGCAGGCGATCGAACTTAACCCAGACCACGCCGACACGCATCTGTGGTACTCATGGCTACTGCTGGCGCTGGGAAGACGCGACGCAGCGTTTGATGAGATTGAGCAAACCATGAGCATTGTGCAGGAGACAGATCCGCACCGGCTGGTGGCTGTCCACACCACGCGCGCGGCAGCTTACTATTTTGGCCGCGAGTATCAGCGAGCGGTGGACGAATGCGAGAAGGCCAAGCAACTGGATTCCGGGTACTTTATGCTGCACTTTATTGCGGGGCGCGCCTATATGCGTTTGAATGAACATGCCAAGGCGATCGCACATCTGAAACAAGCGCGAACGGAGACTGGTGACATGCCGTTGATGGACGCCGCCCTGGGCCTGGCTTATGCGGTGAGTGGGAAAAAGGCGGAGACAATGAAGCTGGCCGAAGCATTTAAGTTGGCGGCAAAAAAGCGTTATATACCACCGACCTATTTCGGAATGCTCTTTGCGGGGCTGGGCGACAAAGACAAAGCCATGATGTGGCTGGAAAAAGCCTATGAAGATCGTGCCGATGGCCTGACGTGGCTCAACGTGGAACCAATGCTGGATGAGGTCCGCTCTGATCCCCGGTTCCAGGATCTGATTCGCAGGATTGGACTGACTAACTAGCTTGTTGGGCCGCAGCGGTGGCCGCGGCCCACGAAAGATTAGTGGACAGGTTGTGGCGTAGCCTGTGCCGGTGCATTGGGCTTGGCGCCGAAATCAACTTTCGGCACGGTTCGCGAACCTTCACTGGCGGTAAAGTATGCGTCATTGCGTTTGAAGCCGGCTATTCCGGCCCAAAAGCTGTTAGGGAACAGACCTATGTAACTGTTGTAGTCCTGTAACGCATCGTTGTAGCGCTTGCGTTCAACGGCAATCCGGTTTTCGGTTCCCGCGAGTTCATCCTGGAGGCGCAGGAAGTTCTCGTTCGACTTCAACTCGGGGTAATTTTCCACGACTACGAGCAGGCGGCCTAATGCGCTGTCCAGTTGTTTGTTGGCGGCGATCTTGTCCGCCGGCGTTGTTGCCCCAAGTAATTGAGAACGTGCTTTGGCAATGTCGCCGAAGACAGTTTGCTCCTGCAAAGCAAAGCCCTTCACTGTCTCAACCAGGTTCGGAATAAGGTCGGCGCGGCGCTGCAAAACGATATCCACTTGCGACCACGCTGCCTTCACCGTTTCATTCTTCGTCACCATCTGGTTTTTCGCGCCTACATAACTGCTGAATCCCACGACCAGCAGTAACGCGATTACTCCTATCGCTATCCAAACCTTCATCTTCTCCTCCATTTATCCTTCAAGCTTTGAGCCTATCGAGCTTTAGCCATCGAGTTGTGCTATTCAGTTGGCAAATGTCTTGGGATCACAGGCGTCCACTGCCTGGACCACGGTGTCAATTCCGGCCAGATATCTCGCGAATCCGGCGACGGCTTCAATGTCATTTTCTTTTGCAGTGTGCTCACGCACCTGCAACAGCTGTAAGAAAATGCCAGGATCAAATTTGAGCCGCTCGGCCAGCTTTCTGATGTTGTCTGCTCTACGCGGGGCAGCTTGTTCTCCCATCGCAATGAGCGTATGCCGGAATAGCGTACTGAAAGTTGAAACGGAATCAAGCATCAGCCTACGGACGCGATTGTCGTCACCGACAGCCTGAAGATAGCTTTGCCGCAAGGTAAGCAGTTTGGTGCGAAGGCTGTGCTCCAGCTGTACGCGATGCAGGTCCATGGGAACGTTGATGCCGGTCAATATGTCTTCGCCGAACAGTATGTGGTGGCGTTCGCGCATATCGAGCATTTCAATGGCAAAGACATCGGCAGAGCGCTCCAGTTCTATGCGTGAGAAGATCAGTGGCGCAGGAAACTTATTTTTGGTCCATGCATTGATAGCGGGTGCGAGGACTGCCAGCACGGCCGCGGAAAGCTCATGCACAACGCAAAGGATATTGATGTCAGAATAATTGGCATGGAATTCACCAGACGCGGCCGAGCCGAACAGCGCCACGCATTCCAGATTGGCGCCGGCCGCCTGTTTGAGGCGGTCCACAAACTCCGTGATCTGTTTTTCTGCTTCCATAAAGTTGTCTGCGCTATGCGGTTACCAGTCGCCGCTTGCGCCGCCTCCTCCGGAACTACCTCCGCCAAAACCACCGAACCCGCCGCCACCGCCAAAACCGCCAC
>DASYKK010000269.1:0-5537 GCA_035995565.1 Candidatus Angelobacter sp. | reverse complement strand
TCAAGCCATCGGTCTGCGCGGGTGATGCCGGACCATCTGGCCAACGCCGATCTGGTGATGGTGATGGACCTGGAGAACCTCGATCGCCTGCGTAAAGAATTCCCGGCGATTGCGGATCGCACAACGTTGCTGGGCTTGTTCAGAACTCCGGGAACACTGTCCATTGCTGACCCCTATTTTGCCAGTGAAGCCGCGGCCAACAGG
The DNA here is from genome assembly GCA_035995565.1 of Candidatus Angelobacter sp. Lineage (GTDB taxonomy): Bacteria > Acidobacteriota > Terriglobia > Terriglobales > Acidobacteriaceae > Angelobacter. Next base: position 5,333 of record DASYKK010000269.1, on the reverse strand, counting down.
ATCTGTGAGCAGGTTCGCACCGCCATTGAGGGCTTGGCAGCCTGGGTCGTAAGAGCAAAGCTTTCGACTTCCACGCTTGCCGTTCCTTCCGCCGCCGCAAGCAGTCGGTAGGGCGTGCTGTGTCACAGGGGGAGGAAATTCCGCATGCAAGATGTGAAATCTCTTGCACATACGATGAAATCAACTTGTCCCGCCTAGGACGTAGTGCTTGTAAGTCATTGACAGCACATGGCCTTCCTCCACACCCTTTGGCAGCAGACTTGCCAATAAGCTAACTAGGGGCTTTTCCGCTTGAGCACGCCAGAGCTTCCATAGGTCATGCCATGTATTCAAACTTCTACGGCTTAAGACAAGACCCGTTCCGACTGACGCCGGATCCCCGCTTTCTTCACCTTGCGGAGCCTCATCGCAACACTCTGCGAGCGATGGTGGAAGGAGTGGTGGGGCGCAAAGGCCTGCAGATCGCAATTGGGCCGATCGGCACAGGCAAGACGACATTGCTCTACTGCCTGCAACACATCCTGTCCCATGAGGCAACACGCGAGCGCCCACTGCGCTCCGCTTTCGTGGTGAATCCTACGCTGACGGCAAACGAGTTGTTCGAAGCATTGTTCGATGAGCTTGAGATTCATGCCGCTACGCCAACAAAGCCAGCTCGCTTGCGGGCGTTGCACGAGTTGCTGCTGACCTCGCACAAGAACAACAATGCTGTAGTTGTCATCATTGATGAAGCGCATTTGATGCCACCGGAGCTGATCGAAGAAGTGCGTCTGCTGATGAATCTGGATAATTATCCGGTGAACGTGCTTCAGATCATTCTTTGCGGCCAGCCGGAACTGCTGCCGCTGCTGATGAAACCTGAATTGGCGGCATTGAAACAGCGGATTTCCGTGGTTACCAAACTTCGCGCGCTGACTCTGACCGAGAGCAGAGCCTACATCGTAGAACGGCTGCATGTTGCGGGATTGCGCGGCGAAAACCCGTTTGTAACGTCGGCACTGGAAGAGATTCACCGCCTGACGAATGGCGTCCCGCGCCTGATCAACTCACTTTGCGATCACACTCTCAGCGCCGGCTTCCGTCGCCAGCAGAAAAAGCTTGGAGCTGACTTTGTGCTTGAAGCAGCCGAGGAAATGGGATGGGAGCAGCCTGCATCGTTGGAAACGGTAGGAAACAATGCAAATGCACTGGCGGGACTGGCCAAGACAGCTTCTTAACACCAAAAAGCGGTAAGCAATTGAATCAATTCAGACAGGGACAATGACGGCATGAGTAAATTCTTCGATGAAACTCGCAGCATACGAAAAACCAATTCTGTGGCGGCAACCGCCAACGTCGACATTCAAGATCTTGTCGGCTCGCTGAAGAAAAACATGGAAGGCAATGGCGAGGCAGACGCGCACGCCGGGGAAATCAATCTCCAGCACTTGCTGCAACCGCTGGAAGAATCGCACGAAGTTGCACATCAGGTTGCTGCCGGCCGGCTGGAAAACTGCCGTAGCATCCGATTGCCGCGCACGGAAGAGAGGTCCTTTCTCGTGTCGCAATATAATCCGGCGATGCAGGCAGCGGTGGAAGCCTATCGCACATTGCGTACTCGCCTGGTGAAGCAGCAGACGCGAAACGGCGCGCGATCGCTCGTGGTAACCAGTTCCGCACAAGGGGAGGGAAAGACTCTGACGATTTTCAATCTGGCCATTTGCTATGCCAAGATCGAAAATTGGCCCGTGCTGATGGTGGACGCCGACCTGCGTACTCGGGGGCTGTCTTTCCTGGCGGGCGATCCGGAATCGCCGGGGCTGGCCGAGATTCTGGAAAAAGATTGCTCTTATCAATCCGCGGTCTTGCGCACAGATATTCCCGGCCTTCACATTCTGCCGGCTGGGAAAACCACTGCTTCGCCTTCAGAGCTTTTCTCAGGCCAACGCTGGAAGGAGTTTATGGGATGGGCGGCGGAATCGTTCCGCCTGGTTCTGGTTGACTCGCCGCCGGCGTTGAACCTTGCCGACTTTGAATTAATTGCGGCATCCTGCGAGAGTGTGATGGTAGTGGCACGCGCTCGCAAGACGAACCGCGAATCATTGACAAAGGTCCTGGCGCAGGTGGATCCACGCAAAATGACCGGTGTGGTGTTCAATGCATCCGAGGAGACTCCAGAGAATGGATATTACCGCTATACAGCAGTGGAAAAAGCGGGCGCTTAGCAAGATGAAAGATGCAATTAAAAATGACAGAAGCCCTCCTCTGGAGGGCTTCGTTTTTCCAAAGAACCAGCGGGAACCAATTCGCAGTTTCCCGAGAGATATCTAGCGGGCGCGGGCGGCGGCGCGTCGGCGGCGCAACACGGTAGCTCCGGAAATCAGAAGTGAGCCCAGTACGATGAGCCACCCGGACTCGGGAAATGAGTCAAACCGCTGGATGTGTTCAGCGAGCGCGTTGTGAAATTCTAAGGCTCCAGAAAACAGACTTCCGGAGAGTAGAAAAAAGAAGAGGCCGATAATAACGTAGATAAACTTTTTCACTATGATCCCATCCGCCAAATTTGCCGTCGTTGCTGGCTGTTACAAAGGCTCCAGTGCGCTCCCGGAAGGGGTACAAAATCGCGCACTGTTGGCCTATGTAAGCTGCCTGGATAAGTGCACGACCAATGCCAAAGAAGCTCACACGAAATCAAGCACATATGGGGCAAAGTTTGAGGTAATGTGCAAAAGGTTTCAGCAAGATGTCACAATTCATGGAATAGCAAAACCATGCGCCGGTCGTATAAATCAGCCTGTCACCACTGTTAAGTCACTGAAAGAACATGAGAAGCAAGGCCTCGGCACGCGATTGGAGCCTGGCTCTGGAAATTACTGCACGGCTCATGAATTGCACTCTTGGAGTAGGCATTCTGTCTGCTAAGTCCTATGGTTATGCAACAATTTTCAACTCGGGTCCTTGACTCTTCATCCACACCAACGTCATTGGGCGTCGAGTCCTCGGCTCAGGAACTCGTCGCTAGCGATGCCAAGGCGCGGCCGCACGTATTATTTCTGATCGACCATTTAATGGCGCTGGGAGGTGGAGAAACCAACCTTCTCAAGGTGGTACAGTTGATGCCCCCGGAGTTCGTTCGCTGCTCAATTGCCACCTTTCGCATCAAACCGGAAATTCGCCAGAACATTTCAGTTCCTGTTTATGTCTTTCCCTGGAAGCGTTTTTTTCATCTGGACGCGTGGAAAGCAGCTCTAGCACTGCGAAAGCTGATCCGGACTGAACGCGTGGATATTGTTCAAACTTATTTTGAGACTTCAAACCTCTGGGGCGGCCTTGTGACCAAACTGAGTGGCGCGTTGCTGCTCTCTTCCCGCCGAGATATGGGAATATTGCGCAAAAACAAGCATGCACTTGCCTATCGCCTGGTAAACCGGCTTTCTGACCGCGTGCTTGCCGTGTCAGAAGAGGTCAAGAGATTCTGTGTCGATTCCGACAGGATTGATCCGCAAAAGATTTCCGTCGTTTACAACGGAGTTGATCTCGAGCACATCGCAGCCGAAGATTCGCTGGGTAACCCATTCGCAATGGCCGAGTGGGCTGAAGCCTCGCATATCATCACGTGCCTGGCCAACATCCGGAGAGTCAAAGGTATTGATGTTCTTATACGGACGGCACAGCGTGTCTGCCGCGAGCTGCCAGATGCAGTCTTCCTTGTTGCGGGCAGCCTCTACGAACGCGACTACTCAGAAGAAGTGCAGGCAATGATCCGGTCCCTGGGGCTGGAGAAAAACGTCAGGTTGCTTGGCTTTATCGAAGATCCCGTCCCGCTGCTCAAGCTGAGCGACGCGTTCTGTCTGCTTTCGCGCAGCGAAGGATTTTGCAATGCGCTGCTGGAAGCGATGGCATGCGGCATACCTGCGGTGGTAACGCGTGTGGGTGGCAATCCTGAAGCCATCAACGACGGCGACAATGGTTTTCTGGTCCCCGTCGAGGATGATGCGGCTGCGGCAGACCGGCTGCTGACCCTGCTGCGCAATCCTGACCAAAGCACCCAGATGGGAGAGCGCGCACGCAGCTCCGTGCAAACGCGATTCAGCGCCGAAGCGATGATCCAGAAGCTGATCGGTATTTATCGTGATCTGTTGGCAGAGAGAGATAAGAAACGATAATAGGTATTTCGTCTGTCCGACTAGCCGCGATCTCAGGACGACTTTTCCAGTGGCTTCTTCTCGGTGGGCTTCCATGCCTTGTCAGAAATTTGCCGGGCGCTTTGAAATTTTTGCAGACGCTTTGACAACAACCGTGACAATAGACCTTTCGCCGCGCTCCAGACCACCGCATAATCGAAGATCACTGGTGAGAACTCACCTCTTGAATCGACCAGGTGATATTCACACACGTTGACGCGGGGAATGAGATAAGGATCGCAATCGCGTGTCCAGACGCCGGGTTCCTGGTTCAAAAAAGCGAGCTTATATCCCGCCTCCGCCACCATCTCACGCACCTGTACGGAGGCGTCTCCATTGGGATAAGAAAAGAGAGAGCATGGAGCATTTATCTTCTGCTGGATGACTTCGCGGGAGGAAACGATCTCTTGCTGGGCCTGTGCAGTCGGAATCACTGTGAGAATTTCATGCGTGCTGGTATGCGAGCCAAATATCACACCGCCGGCATGAAGTTCAGTGATCTGGTCCCAGGTCATCGTTCTGTCCACGGCGGCGGATGATTCAGTGGCGACCTGAGAGTCAGCCATCTGGACTATACGGCGTTCGCGCTCTCTTGCGGGCAATTCTTTGAGCTCTTCGATGGCCTTTTCAATCGAGATAGCGGAGCGCCGCGAGCCATTGGCGGCGGGGCTGCGATCCAGAGCAGCAGCGGTGCGTTCCGGCCAGAATGGAAGCGCCGTCCCAGTTCTCTCAGGCACAATGAAAATAACCAAAGGAATTTTATGCTGGCAGGCAATTGGATAGGCAGCATGTGCGTTGTCAGACCAGCCGTCATCGAAGGTGACCGCCAGTTTGAGCTTGGCGCCAGCTCTCCAATCCGGCTCCTGCGCCAGATCGGCAAACTCGCAAGCATGCGAGGCATATTCCAGAAAAGCAGCGAACGTTCGATGGCGGACAATCATTCCGCCAAGCGAAGCGGTCTGCTGCAATTCTGAATCGGTCAAAACGCGATGGAATGTAAGGACGATGGTCCCATGTCTCTGCACCCACTTTCTGGCCAGATATAGCAAGCCCGAGGCACGGAGCAAGCGCGCCCAGAATGCTTTGCCCTGGGCCCTGGACGCCGATCTGGTGAATGGGCTTGCCATGGTTTTATTGCATTCAAATAGCGCGCAGTCCTCGCCGCCGGAA
>DASYKK010000268.1:0-7535 GCA_035995565.1 Candidatus Angelobacter sp. | reverse complement strand
GAATATTCTTGGCAGCGGCCTGCGTTTTGATATTGAACTCCGCCGTGGCGCCGGCGCTTACATTTGCGGAGAAGAGACTGCGCTTTTCAATTCCATTGAAGGGCATCGCGGAGAGCCGCGCAACAAGCCGCCCTTTCCCACGCAAGCCGGCCTCTTCCGCCAGCCGACGGTCGTCAACAACGTGGAAACACTCATCAACGTTCCTATCATCATCAATCAGGGCGGCGCGGCCTATGCAAGCGTGGGAACAGAAGGTTCCACGGGGCCGCGGTTGTTCTGTCTTTGTGGCCATATCGCGCGCTCTGGTATTTATGAAGCGCCGATGGGCACCACGCTGCGCCAGTTGCTGACACTGGCAGGCGGCACCGCGGGCACTGGTCGCCTGCAGGCAATCTTGCTTGGAGGGGCAGCCGGTACATTTGTTTCTCCCAAAGAGATTGACGTTCCGCTCACTTTTGAAGGCACACGTGCCATCGGAGCCACACTCGGATCGGGTGTGGTGATGCTTTTTGATGACAGCGTTGATCTGAAGCGCATATTGCTGCGCATTGCTGCGTTCTTCCGCCATGAGACCTGCGGACAATGCGTACCCTGCCGTGTAGGCGTCGTTCGCCAGCAGGAAGCGTTGCAGCGCCTCGTCGATAATCGTCCTCTGGGCTCGAAGGCGGACGAACTGGCGATGCTGAAAGAGATCGCGCAGGTTATGCGCGACGCCTCGATCTGTGGCCTGGGGCAGACAGCGGCCAGCGCGTTGGAATCCGCGCTGCAAAGGTGGAATTTATTCGCATGAAAGAAATCACACCAGTAATGGCACAAGCAGAATCCCAGGAAATGGCGCCCACTCCGCTCCAACCAATCCCGCGTGGGCCAATACCGCAAGCGCCGCCTGAACGCGAGCGCCGGATGATCGAAATCACAATTGACGGCCAGCCCGTGTCTGTGCCGGAAGGTTCAACCATTCTGGAGGCCGCGCGCAAGCTCGCCATCGATACGCCTACGCTTTGTTTTCTTGAAAGCCTTACGCCGGTCAACGCCTGCCGCGTGTGTGTCGTAGAGATGGAAGGCTCCCGCACGTTGGTACCGGCATGCTCGCGCAGAGTTGAACCAAAGATGGCCATCAAGACCGATTCAGAGCGCGTGCGTTTGTCGCGGCGCATGGTGCTGGAATTTCTGGCATCGTCCGTGGATGTTTCAACCGCACCACAATTTGCCGGCTACATCGCACGCTATGGTGCGCAGCCGCAACGCTTTGGCCGTGCGGCGGCGACGGTAAAGCAGCCGGTCAAAATTGATAACGATCTCTACGTCCGCGACTACTCAAAATGTATTCTCTGCTACAAGTGCGTGGAGGCCTGCGGCGTGGACGCGCAGAACACCTTTGCTATCGCTGTTTCCGGGCGCGGCTTTTCCGCCTCAATTGCCACTGAGTTTCAAGTCCCGCTGCCTGAATCCGCCTGCGTCTATTGCGGCAACTGCATCGGCGTCTGTCCCACCGGCGCGCTGATGTTCAAGAGTGAATACGATATGCGCCAGGCTGGCACATGGGACGAATCACGGCAGCAGCAGACAACCACAGTCTGCCCTTATTGCGGCGTCGGCTGCAATCTCACTGTACATGAACAGGATGGTGAGATCGTAAAGGTCACTTCGCCGCTGGATCATCCCGTGACGCACGGTAACCTATGTATCAAAGGGCGTTTCGGCTGGCAGTTTGTGCAGATCGAACCTGCAGGCAAATAAATTTCCAGTCACTGATCGTTCCGGGCCAGGCTGGTTGTCGGCACCTTGATTTCATAGATGGTCTGGTCCGCTGCCAAAACCATGAGTCTGCCGGAAGCAACAAACTCGGCATGCGTGATCCGGGAGGGGAATGAGTATTTCTCAAGCGACTGCAAGGTGGAAGTGCCGTAGAGTTCAGCGACGCCGGCTTCATTTTCTATCAGCATCTGGTCGCCCCCGGCCGACAAAGCTCGGAACTTACCCACTACCTTGCCTTTTTGCTGGCCTGAACTGAGCGAATAAACCAGCGTGCGATTATGTGTGTCATAGAGCAACACAGTATCGCCGGAAGTAGTAGCGCCATTGCCAAAGAATGAATAATTCGCGGTATCGACAAAGATGCTGCCTCGAGTTTTGCCGGTCAAGGGGTCAAGCACCTCAATCAGGATAACGTCGTCTTTATTGGGGAGAGCGGCAAATTTTTGCTTGAGTTCAGGATCCAGTTTGGACTCGTCCTTCGCGGCCCCCAGGAACTGAAACACAGCGGTAAGAGATTTTCCTGAGCGCGAGTAAGTCATGTGGGGGAGAATGCCGGGAAACTCTCGCGTCCAGCGCACCTGGTTGTTGCGTGCATCATGGGCCGCTATGGTAGTACGCCCCTTCACGGGAGGCATGGCTGAAAAAACCAGATCGCCGGCCTGCCAGACTCGTTCACGTTCCTCATCTTTCTTCTTTGTCGGCGCCTCGTCTCCGATATCAAAAAGCTCCGTCCTGGTTTTCGCCACGGGATCAAGGCTCACCATTTTTGGCCGCGCTTCCAATTTGTGAAAAGTGGCCAGAACTTTGCCTTCATCGAAGTAACTTCCGGCGAAGGTCCCGGTGTCGAGAACGCGCTCACCGGTTTCCGCGCTCCAGACTCCACCGCTCGTCTCGCCGGCCGCGGCCAACCACTTGCCATCGGGAGAGAAACCTGAAGCGCGCAGTGAGGGAAGATAGCTCAGCGGCAACTGTGTCCCCGCGAGTTGCTTCTGCTCGGCCATACTGAACAATGCGATTTTGCCGCCCAGTTGTTCGCCAGCAATAACGTCGCCGTAAATCGCCATTCCGCGGCTCTTGTATCCCATGGCCAATTTTTTCTTCTCCAGGTCAATTGCGGCGATCGGATGCATGGCTGCGGGCGTGACAAGAATGTAGGAGCCTTTGGCAGGCGCTATGAGCCGGCCTTCAAGCTTGAAGCCGTTGATTTCCAGCGGAAATTCCTGGACTACCTCCCCGGAAGGGAAGTGGACGATCTGCGAGCGCGATGGGTTTTGAAAATTGTAGCCGGCAAGATCATTGCGGGCAGTGAAAGTGAAATTTGAGGCGGCCATCTGCTTGACACGTCCGGACAGGCCAACTTCATGCCGCGCTTCAAGGTCATAGCCAACCGCGCCATCTGCCGTGCCCGCAAGCAAATAGTGGCTGTCGGGCGAGAACTGCAGGCGGATGTTCGGCGGACGCCGGAATTTGAGAAGCTGGCTCTGGTCGACCCACATGAAATTAAGAACTTGTACCGGCCAGTTCAATCCCTTGGTAAAAAGAATGTTGCCGCTGTTCACATCTACAAGTTCTAATTGCAGATCATCTTTGCGGCTCCTCATGCAGGCAAGGAACGCGCCGGTGCTGGAGACGGCATAATTAAGACAGCGGCCAGGCAGAACCACGGCGTTAATCGATGTCCGTTGCTTGCTGCCGATGTCCCATTTCTGGACGCGTAGTTCGTCGTCAGCAACCACCACCGATTGTGAGTCAGGGCTGAATTGCGCCCACGGTGCATTCAGCGCGTCGATGCGGAAGAGAGGGTTGAGCGGCTCACGGGACAGCACGAAAACGCTGCTCTCATCCTGCGCTAGAAGGTATCGTCCGTCCGGACTGAATTGAAGGTATTCCAGACTGCCGCGCAATGGCGGCTTAAGGGCTGTCTTGCTTATTACGCCTTCCACCTGCTCACGGCCGGTAGCGCGTCGGGCGCCGATGACAGCTTTCTGCCAATCCAGAAAGTGGCTGGCAGAGCTGCCGGGCAGCGATGCGACGCATTCGGAAGGCAGAGGAGCAGCTTTGTTGATCAGCAGCCGCACTCGTTTGCTATTGGGGTCCGTTGCGCCAAAGAAATCAGTAAGAAAATTCCCGGTCTTGCCTTTGTTTTCCGTGAGCCGGTCAAAGAAATCAGCCAGATGAGCGGGATGATAACCGGCCCTCATCATGGCGTAGAGCCCAATGCGGTCCGCAATCTGCTGCTCATCTTCCTCGCGATTGAAGTCACCCAACGATGCGCGTTTTTTTGCCCAGATATCCTGAACCTGGTTCCACTTCTGAAAAATGTCATTCCGATCGCCCACCTGGGTTGCGTTAAGGGTCTTACGGAAGATCCGCGTGACATCGATGGCTATCTGGTGCGTGACCACATGGCCAATTTCATGGCCCAGCAGCCCGGCGAGTTCGTCTTCATTTTTCAGAAAGGCGATGAGCTGCCGTGTCACATAGATCTTGCTGCCGCCCAGCGAAAATGCATTATTGACGGGATAATCAATGATGTAAAACTCATAATGACGGTTGGTGGGGGTGAGTTGCGTAAGCATGCGCTCGCCCATCTTCTGCAGGTAGTCGCGTTCCGGGTCTTCCACCATGTTGTACTGCTTGAGTACCTGCTCATCCAGTATTGAGCCGAGCCAGATTTCCTGCTGCTCATTGAAAAAGTTGGGTTCGTTTACTACCTTGGAAAACGAAGGAACGGCACACGGGCCGCTTTGTGTCGCGACGGCAGCGGGCTGCTGTCCTAAAACAGGGATGGCACAGAAAAGCGCAAGAATGGTTTTTACAAAAAGCTGCCTAAGACTGGGCATAGTTCTTCCTTCGCCGAGGATGCCTGATTATTGCTTCAGAGTCTATCGAAACTACTTATCGAGGTCTATAAGGATTACAAGGGGTGCCATTATCCAGCCTTTACCTTAGCCAGATAGTCGCGCACACGCCGCGCATTAGCGCCCACGTCGCTCTTGCCAATGCGGGAGAGTGAGCGCACATCCACGCGGCTGCCATTGCCGTCCGCAGTAACGCGAACCACAATGTCATCCTTAAAACCGAACCAGAAAGTGGTCGCCGTGGCTTCAATCCTGCCTTGGGCGGGATCGGTGGCGACCATTTCCCATTTCATTCCATTTGCTGCCGCGATGGCGCGGTCAAAGGCCTGTGCCGGGGCTACGTCGAGATGCAACGGGCCGATGTCAGGATAGGTTTCCTTCTGTAGCTCCGCCGTCCTGGCGTCATAGTCAGGGGAGTTTGCCGCCTTGGCTGCAGCCCGCAACGGGAGCACGGCAATGAATTGCGGAGGGCTGCTGCGGTCCGTGCTTACATCGTGAATAGGTGAGTGCCGGGCGGTATTGATGCTGGTGGCCGGCATGCCTGCGGCGATCAATCCCAGCACCAGGCCGGCAAGAGCCATGCCTTTGCTGCCAGGGCGCGCAATCCCTACCAGCGAGAGAACCACGGCGATCAGGCCGAGAAACAATGCCGCTGGAATCACAATTCGTAGCGCCGCGTACAAACCCAGGATGTGCGCGCGGTAGGCTGGACCATCCAGCATCAGGAGTAGACACGCCAGCAGGCCAATCCAGAAGCCGGCTGTGGCAACCGGAGATGCAGCACCAGAGCTTGCCATGGAACTCTCCTCCCAATTTGACAGCTCTACTATAGAACAAAAGTGGGAAGAAGAGATGCTTGCGGGCTGGCTTTACTGCCGCCGATGCTTGAATGTGCGCTTGCCTTTGGCGTAGTCGGCCACGGTCTGGCCGTTCCCGTGCAGTTTGTACTTGTAGGTGAGCAAACCTTCCAAACCGACAGGACCGCGGGCATGGAGTTTGCTGTTGCTGATTCCCAGTTCGGCGCCCAGGCCATAGCGAAAGCCATCCGCAAATCGGGTTGAAGCGTTATGGAAGACGCTGGCTGCATCGACTTCATCCATGAATAGATCGGCGGCGTGCTCGTCTGCGGTAAGAATGCTCTCAGTGTGGCGTGAGCCATAGTGATTGATATGTGCGATAGCTTCATCTATATCGCCTACGATCTTTAGTGTAATTTTCAAATCCCCGTATTCGGTGTGCCAGTCTTGCTCGGTAGCGGGAACGATCTGGCTGTGCGGAAGCAGATTTGCCGTGCGAGAGCAGCCGCGGACTTCGACGCCGGCAGACCGCAGAGCACCGACGAGCGCTGGAAGAAACTCTTCAGCAATCGCCTCATGTATCAGGACCTTCTCCACGGAATTGCAGGCCGCCGGATATTGAACTTTGGCATCGACAATCACATTCCTGGCCATGTTCAGATCGGCGGCGGCGTCAACAAAGATGTGGCAGATGCCGCTGCCGTGGCCCAACACCGGGATGCGGCTATGCTCAAAGACGTAATTCACAAATTCGGTGGAACCGCGCGGGACTACAAGATCAATGTCGCGGTCCATTTCAAGAATGCGGGCTACATCGGCGCGGTCGGTGAGAGCGCAGATCGCCGGACGCAGCGACGGGCTGACAGCAGCGAGCGCCTCATGCCAAATCGAAACCAGAACGCGGTTTGTCTGCCGCGCTTCGGCGCCACCCTTCAACACCAGGCCATTGCCGGTCTTTATGGCCAAAGAGCCGACTTGCGGAATCACATCCGGGCGCGACTCAAAAATCACTGCCACCACTCCCAGAGCGCACGAAACTTTTTCGAGCGTGAGGCCGTCATCCAGTTCTGTGGTGGCAAGCACGCGAGCCAGCGGATCGTCGAGCTTCGCCACATTGCGAACCTGCGTCGCCATTTCCGTAATGCCGGCAGCAGAGGTCCTGAGCCGCTTCAGCAGCGCAGCAGAAGCTGTGCCGGCTAAGTCACGCTCCAGAGAGTCGCAGTCTTCCTGATTTGCATTAAGAAGTTCCGCTTCACGCTCTTCCAACCCATCCGCCGCGGCAAGCAGAATCTGGTTGCGCTGATCGGCGGAGAGCCGGGCCAGTTCGCGCGCAGTCCGACGCGTTGCCTGCACTTGGGCGGCGATGGACTCGGGAGTTTTAAATTCCGCGGCGCTGGACATCAGGTTCCTTCGCTGAAAGGATCAGAAAATTCTCGCGGCGCACTAGGATACCTCGCCGGCTTTCGCCGGAAAAGAGCATCGCTGCAAGCTGCTGGCTACCGAACTCGGCAATCCCTTTCCCGATGATATTCCCTTCTGGATCGAGCACAGCAATCACCTGTCCGGCGGAGAATTCGCCTTCAGTTGCCGTTACTCCGGAAATGAGCAGACTGGCCTGTCGATGTAGCAGGGCCTCAGCTGCTTTGGTATTGATGGTGGCCTCGCCGCGGACGGTCGTGGCAAAAGCGAGCCAGCACCGCTTGCCTGCCAGGCGCGAACCGGGTAGAAAAAGCGTGCCGACTTCTTCGCCTTGAAACACTTGTTCCAGAATGCCCGCCGTTTTTCCATTGGCAATCACCACCATGCCGCCGGCCTGCATGGCAATCTCAGCAGCGTCCAGTTTGGCGGTCATGCCGCCACGTCCGGTGGCAGAAGCGCCGCGGGCGGAGTCGCGAATGGCGGCAGTAATTTCTGTAACCATGGCTACAACCGTAGCGTTCGCTAAATCCTGGTTAGGGCTGTAAAGCAGGCCGTCTACGTTAGAGAGCAGGACCAGCGCGTCGGCATCAAGCTTGCTTAGAACGAGAGCGGCGAGGCGGTCGTTATCGCGGAAGACCGGCGCCTGTTCGGTATAAATATTGGTGACGGTATCGTTCTCATTCACGATCGGGACGGCGCC
>DASYKK010000267.1:0-5892 GCA_035995565.1 Candidatus Angelobacter sp. | reverse complement strand
CATGAGCGTGAGCGACGTGGCCGATCTGCTGAAGGGACCAAAAGGCACCAACGTCCACATTTCGATTCTGCGCGAGGCCACTGAGAAACCGCTTGAGTTCAACGTGATCCGCGACGAAATTCCGCGCAACAGCGTTGACCTAAAATTCCTTGTGCGGCCGGGTATCGGCTACATGCACGTAACGGCCTTCAATGAAACCACGGAAACGGAAGTGGAAGACGCGCTGCAAGGCTTTGGCGATCTGAAGGGCCTGATCCTTGACCTGCGCGGCAATCCTGGCGGCCTGCTGAATGAAGGTGTGGGCGTGGCTGACAAGTTCCTGAAGAAGGGACAAGTCATCGTGTCACATCGCGGCCGCAGCTCACCGGAAAAGATGTACAAGGCGGCGCACGGCAACAGCGGGAAAGACTATCCGCTGGTAGTGCTGGTGAATCGCGGCACGGCTTCCGCGGCAGAGATTGTTTCCGGCGCGATCCAGGACCATGATCGTGGATTGATCGTCGGCGAGGTCACCTTTGGCAAGGGTCTGGTACAGACAGTGTATCCGCTGTCTGAGAACACTGGTCTGGCGCTTACCACGGCGAAGTACTACACGCCAAGTGGACGCCTGATCCAGCGCGATTACAACGGCGTTTCTCTCTACGATTACTATTACGCCCGGGAACAGGAAGATAATCCCAACAACAATGCCAACACCAACGCGACCACGCCTTCCAAGGAAGTGAAGTTGACCGATAGTGGGCGCACCATGTTCGGTGGCGGCGGCATCACGCCTGACGTAAAGGTAAAGCCATTCAAGACCACGCACTTTGAAGATTCCCTGCTGGTGAAATACGCATTCTTCAATTTCGCCAAGCATTACCTGGCCAACCGCCATGTCGATAAGAACTTTGAAGTCACAGACGCAGTGATGCAGGACTTCCGCAAATTTCTGGAAGCGCAGAAGATCCCCTTCACTGAAGCCGACTTGACGGAAGGCGCGGACTACATCAAGTCCAACATCAAGACGGAGCTCTTTATCTCCGAGTTTGGACAGGAAGAAGGCCTGCGGGTACGCGCGGAGAACGATCCTCAAGTAATCGCGGCGCTCAACCAACTGCCAAAGGCCAAAGAGCTGGCGGAAAATGCAAGAAAGATCGTGGCCCAGCGCACGGCAGCAGCCCAACAGTCCAACCGCTAACTCATCATCCTTACTGAAAAAGCCCGCCGATCCGGCGGGCTTTTTAGCGTTATTTAGTTCGGTGGTGGCAGGTCTAGGGGGTGTACTTGTTGCTGCGATCTGTAAGCTGGCGTTTGTAACGCCGCTCCAGAGCAGCAAAAAAAACCGTCAACGCAAGCGAGAGGCCGACAAAGGCAACTGCCGCTAAAACTTCATGTTCAGTCATCCATCTCGCCATGCCCCAAGAGTAAATTGGTTTCCCGCTAAGTGCTAGTCACAGCAGTAATTAGGATTTCTAAAGGTCTTCGGCCACCGTGTGCAAGAGTGCACAAGTAGCCCTTGGGTTCCCCTTCAGGCGGCGCTGGCGGTGTGACGCAGGACGCCCGGCTTCGCTTCATTTCTGCGCATATCGATCACAGTAAAAGCGCCCTCGGCAAGGCTTGCCAGGCCAATCAGCAATGATGTGCCAACCATCTCGTGTTTGTGCTCGCGCCCGGCCACTAAGGCCAAACGAGGCTTGTAGGTCTTGATAACTTCCGCGACGACTGAACTGCCATTCTCATGCAGTCCCTTGTGTTCGGGAAAGGTAGTAAAGAGAAATACCCTGGGATAGTCCTTCAGTTCTTTCAGAAACTTCAGCCGGTATTCGAGTTCCCAACCGGGATAGCGCAGAGTTTCCATCTCGTCGCGCTCGGTTCTCATGTCATCCAGAATCGTGCCTCCCATCCCGGTTATCACTTCGTGGCCCGGAGCCATGGCAAACGTGCCGTGAACGCCGTGAACGTTGGGAAACACATTTTCAATATTGGCCGCCTCGCGCAGAAACTCGCCAAACGGAGCGTCGTCTGGTCCGGGAATATAGAACGCGGGGAGCTTCGTTTCCCCCAGTGCGCTGAGCACACGACCGTACTCGCGGTAATCGGCATTTTTTGGGGTCAGGCTACCGACGAGAAAAACTGCGTCAGCGCGGATGTCCCGAGCTTGCTCACCAACTTGCCGGACAGCCTCAACATTGCCTCTGGGTCCACCCGCCGCAATAATCTTTGACAGTCTGCTCATAGAACTTGCTCCAGGTTAGGATTTGGCCCTCACGGGCTGCTTTTGGCGACCCGTTTTACGACTAAGAAAAGCGTCAGGCGGATCTGGCAGTGGTTCCCTGGCTTGCGCGCCTGCCTGTTGCGGCCCCAAGGTTGATGCCCAGGACCTCCTCTTCCCGCATGATGAGGTAGTCCTCGCCATCAAGAATGATGTCGGTGCCGGCATATTTGCCAAAAAGGACGCGATCACCAGGTTTGATCTGGAGAGGAATGAATTTGCCGTCGTCCTTGACCTTGCCTTTGCCTACAGCCATGACTTCACCATCCTGTGGTTTTTCTTTGGCTGTGTCAGGGATAATGAGGCCGCTTTTCGTGGTCTCTTGCTCTTCCACGCGGCGCACCAGAATACGATCGTGTAATGGAACAAAATTTACAGCCATGATATGAAACCCGCCTTCGATTAAATGGGCTGCAGCCACTGTTGCAGCCCACGGGAACTCTTCCGCCAGCCTGATCTCTGAGGGTAATCAGGCTCGCGATTACTGTGGTCCTCCAACCTGAATGATGTGGACTGTGTTCGTGTCCGGGTCGATCGCCAGGATCAGCTGGACCTGCTGGCCTTCATGTCCCTGCAGCGCGTCCGGATTGCTCACTTTGTATTTTTTGTTGTCCGCGTCATTGGTAAAGGACTTGCCGTCTTTGCTGACGGTGCCACTCATTTTCTGGCCCTGGTTACCGGTGGCACTGCTGGTGTTGGATTGACCCTGGTCATTCGGCTTTGTCTGGGATTGACTGGGTGAGGACTGGTCACTCGGCTGAGAACCGCTTTGTGGACGTGCCATCACGGCCAGGCTGAGTGCAAAAACCGCTAAGACTGCTAACAGCTTTTTCATGAAACTCGCTCCTTTGCTGGATTCGTTACCCACTTTGAGCGTATCGGGCAGACCAAAGAGAAACAATTGCTCAGGTGGATCAAACGAAGATCAGGAGGTGCACTTAAAGATCGGTTAGACGGGAGCGAGAGTCGGTAATAGGACTTTGGGAGTAAGGGGTGGTACGGCCAGACTCAACTCGTGGTCGGATACGTGTATCGCGGATCTCGCAACACCTTTCATTTCCTTTCAGAGCAGCGGAGCATATCTCTCGCCTGCGCACCCAGGATCTCTGAACAATGTGCGTTGCGTTGTGCTTCGGCTCGGGACGGCATATCGCTGGACCAACTTTTTCTTGCCGCTTTGCTTGCTTGCGGTGGTTCAGACCGCGGGCCGCAACTTGAAAGAGATATCGGCGTGGCGAGGTCGGGCGGAAGTCGGAGGGTCGTGTCAGACGTGTGGCGGTAAGGGGCAAGGATCATCTGACAATTGTTTCGCCGTGAGGCAGGTGGTATCGGCAAGGCTAGGTAGACTTCATTTCTAAATACTGCTCCGGATGGACAGCCGTAAGGCCGCTGAAGCGGCTGAAATCGGACACATTCAACGTAAGAATGTGTCCGACGCGGTGGATGTACATCGCGGCGGCCAACCGCGCATCGTATACATGAACTCCCAAGACGCTATGTTGTAACGCAATTCTCCGCCACTCGCGATAGATAGACTCGGCGTCCGGCAATAAACTCATACCTGCTTCGATTGCCTGCACCTCCCGCTCGGCATCGGCAACGGTCAGGCCAAAGCCATTGCGGTCGAGAGGGCGCGTCATGGCATTCCAGAGCTCAGCGATATTCTGATGTGTGTAGTAAAGAATAATGCCCTGACCCGCAAGATGGGCGAGCGCGGTGTCAACGAGTTGGTGCTGCGGATCGGAGCGCCGGGTCATGCGTAAAAAGGATATTGGTATCGACAAGGCACGAGCCAATCACCATTTAATCGTGATCCTGGTAGATCCACTCGCGCGAAATGTTCTCAGGAAGAGGGGGAATCTTGTCTGAGAGTTGGGCAAGTGAGTCAAGCCACGCGCGAATCTCTTGTGGCGTGCGGGGCTGTCGGGTTTCCACCGGCCGCGTCGCCAACTGCTGCGTTAGAATCTCCTGTACGTAAGATTCCAGCGACAAGCCACGCGCCCTGGCCTGGGCCGCAAGTTCGTCGGGCATGTTGACTGTAACCACCATTATTCATGACTGTAGCACGATTAGGTTGTCTATTGAAGCCTTGGGTATAGCCTTTCGCGAGACGTCGCGATCCCACCTTCCTGAGTAAAAACTCTTGACTTCAGATAACGGCAGTGCTAACATAAGTCTTTTGTTTGCAGTAAGTTAACAATTTATCAAGAACCCCATCCAGCACGCAAGTGAAGGATGAAGTTGCCACCGTTGCCAATCGAATGGTGAGCTTGTGCGCGCAATCCGAGTAAGCTGAGAGCAAAATTGTTATCACGTCGGCGAGGAGCCCGAACCGCTCGCGTGGGTGGTCTCATCCAATATGTTAGGCTTTAATTTGCGTAACTTTGTCCTCACAACCGAGTAACTTCTAAGGGAAAACAACACTTGATAGGAAAAGCATTAGCCAAGGTTTTTGGCACCAGTAATGAACGTGAGATCAAGCGGCTGCGGCCGCTGGTGGACCAGGTAAATACCTTTGAGTCCCAGTTCAAGCAGCTCACAGACGAGCAGCTTCGCGCCAAGACGGCGGAGTTCCGCGCGCGCATCAAAGAGCGTACGCAGGAAGCGGACAACGAAATCGCCCGCCTGAATGCGGAGATGAAGAGCGCTCCCGACCAGGATATCCGCGGCCAGATTGACGAGTGGACCAAGCGTCGGATCGAAGCCCGCAACCAGGCCCTGGATGAGTTGCTGCCTGAAGCATTTGCCGTGGCCCGCGAGGGTGGACGGCGCGTCCTGAACATGCGCCACTTTGATGTTCAGTTGATTGGCGGCATTGTGCTGCACCAGGGCAAGATCGCCGAGATGAAAACCGGTGAAGGTAAAACGCTCGTCGCGACGCTGCCGGTTTACCTGAATGCACTGAGCGGTGACGGCGTCCACGTGGTGACGGTGAACGACTACCTGGCCAAGCGCGACTCAGAGTGGATGGGCAAGCTTTATCGTTTCCTGGGGTTAAGCGTAGGCGTGATTGTGCATGACCTGGACGATGATGAACGTCGCGAAGCCTATGCCGCTGACGTAACCTACGGGACAAACAACGAATTCGGCTTTGATTACCTGCGCGACAACATGAAATTCGACCTGGCCGAATGCGTGCAGCGCGGACATAACTTCGGCATTGTGGATGAAGTTGATTCCATCCTGATTGACGAAGCCAGAACGCCGCTGATCATCAGCGGCCAGAGCGACGAGTCCACCGATAAATATGACAAGGCCAACCGCGTTGTCCCCAACCTGATTAAAGGCGAGGAGATTGAGAAGCCGCCGGGAGAGCCCAAGGAATACACCGGCGATTATGTCGTCGACGAAAAACACAAGAATACGATGATCACAGACCAGGGCTGGGAGAAAGCTGAGCGCCTGCTGGGGATCGACAACATTGCTGATCCGGAAAACTGGGCGATGAAGCACCACGTTGAAACGGCTGTGAAGGCCCACGCCCTGTATCGCAAAGACGTGGAGTACGTGGTGAAAGACGGCGAAGTGCTGATTGTGGACGAGTTCACTGGACGCCTGATGCCGGGACGCCGCTGGTCTGACGGTCTGCATCAGGCCATCGAGGCCAAAGAAGGGGTGAAGGTCGAGCGGGAAACGCA
>DASYKK010000266.1:0-4690 GCA_035995565.1 Candidatus Angelobacter sp. | reverse complement strand
TAGATGGCTTCCGTGGCGCTCTTGCCGTCTTGACGCTGCGCGTCGAGCGCGAAGTCAATCATCATGATGGCGTTTTTCTTTACCAGGCCCACCAGCATGATCACGCCGACAAACGCGTAAATGCTCAGTTCGGTATGAAAGAGTTTGAGCGTGAGCAGCGCGCCTACGCCGGCGGAAGGCAGTCCGGAAAGAATGGTGATGGGATGGATAAAGCTTTCGTACAAAATGCCCAGCACGATATAGATGACCAGGATGGCCATCATCAGCAGCACGCCCAGCCCGGCAAACGACGATTGAAATGCCTGCGCGGTGCCTTGCAGGCTGGTAGTGATGGTCTGCGGCAGAATCTGCGCGGCTGCGCTGTTGACCGCGGTAATGGCGTCGCCCAGCGCAACGCCCGGCTTCAAATTAAAGCTGACGGTGACGGCCGGAAGTTGTCCCAGGTGCGTGACGGTGAGCGGCCCCACTTCTTTCTTAAAGCTGGCCAGCGCGCCCATGGGCACAAGCTGTCCGGTCTTGGAGTGGACGTAAAGCATGCCCAGCGCCGAAGGATCGAGCGCGTATTGCGGCTCCAGTTCCATGATGACTTTGTACTGGTTGTTCGGCGCGTAGATAGTCGAGATCTGGCGTGCGCCGTAAGCGCTGTAAAGCGCGTCTTCCAGCATTCGCGGATCAACGTTGAGCGCCGCGGCTTTATCACGATTGATGGTCACCGTAACTTGCG
Organism: Candidatus Angelobacter sp.; assembly: GCA_035995565.1. GTDB lineage: Bacteria > Acidobacteriota > Terriglobia > Terriglobales > Acidobacteriaceae > Angelobacter. The sequence continues at coordinate 3,966 of DASYKK010000266.1, read as the reverse complement.
GGTTCTTGATCTGCAGGTCGCTGGTTACGTCCTGGAGTTGCGAAATGCCGCGCAGCCTTTGTTCCAGCAGTGGCGCGTATTGATAAAGCTCATTGGTGTCCGGGCTTTGCAGCGTGAACTGGTATTGGCTCTTGGTGAGCGCGCCGCCAATGCGTATGGGCGGAAGATTTTGCAGATAAACGTTGATGCCGGGTATCTGCGCCAGCTTGGGCCGCAGCTCTTCAATGATTTTGTCGACGTGCGGCCGCGTCTTGCGGTCCGTGAGGCGGGCAAAGATGCGTCCGGAATTGAGCGCGGCATTTACGCCGCCTCCGCCTACTGTGGACATGTAATTCGCAATATAGGGGCTCTCGCCGACAATCTTTGCCGCCTCCTGCTGATGGCGCATCATGTCTTCAAACGAGATTCCCTGAATGCCCTCAGTAAAAGCAAACAGCTGGCCCTGATCTTCACTGGGCAGAAAGCCCTTGGGTATATCGATGTACAGGAACGCTGTGGCTACCAGGATCACCAGTGAAAATGCCATGGTGAGACGCGGATGGGCCATTACTTTCTTCAGGCTCCATTCGTAGCCGTGCAGCATGGCGTCAAAAACGGCTTCGCTGCGCTTATAAAGGTAGCCATGTTCGTCATGGTGAGTATTGCGCAGAAAACGGCTGCACAACATGGGAGTGAGAGTCAGAGAAACGAAACCGGAAATGAGAATCGCCACACCGATGGTCACCGCGAACTCATGCAGCAACCGTCCGATAATTCCGCCCATGAACAACACCGGAATAAAGACAGCGGCCAATGAGATGGTCATGGAGATAATCGTGAAGCCGATTTCTTTCGCGCCTTCCACCGCCGCCTGATATGGAGGCTTGCCCATCTCCATGTGGCGAACAATGTTTTCCAGCATCACAATCGCGTCGTCCACGACGAAGCCGACAGTGAGCGTGAGCGCCATCAAAGAAAGATTGTCCAGGCTATAACCGAGCAGGTACATCGCGGCAAACGTGCCCACAATCGACATGGGCAGAGCCAGGCTGGGAATGATCGTTGCAGAAATATTGCGCAGGAAAAGGAAAATCACCATCACTACCAGCGCGATGGTGAGTAGCAGAGTGAATTTTACGTCGTTGACGGAGTTGCGAATGGAAACCGAGCGGTCATACAAAATGTTGAGCTTGATTCCGGCGGGCATCTGCTGCTGCATCTGCGGCAACAACCGCTTGATGCTGTCGACCACCTCCACCGTGTTGGTTCCGGGCTGCCGCTGGATGGCCAGCACGATGGCGCGATCACCACTGAACCAGCTTGCCGTCTTGTCGTTTTCCACGCTGTCAAACACATGCCCGACTTCATCCAGCCGCACGGGCGAGCCATTGCGGTACGCGACGATCAGCGGCTTGTAAGCCTTGGCCTCAAGCAACTGTCCCGTGGCTTGCACGGTGTAAGAAGTGGAATGGCCAAACAGAGTGCCGGTGGGCAGGTTGACGTTGGCGTTGGTGATGGCGCTGGCAACTTCGTCAATGCCAATCTGGCGTGCGGCCAGAGCGCGCGGATCAAGCTGTGCCCGCACCGCATATTTCTGCGTGCCAAAAACCTGCACCTGCGCCACGCCGCTGACCATCGAGAGGCGCTGTGCCACGGTAGTCTGCGCGGCTTCATCCACGTCAGAAAGGCGCATGGTGGGCGCGGCCAACGCCAGATAGAGCACTGGCTGGTCCGCTGGATTTACTTTCTGGTACGATGGCGGCGAAGGCAACTCCGGCGGAAGCTGCGAAGCTGTCTTGGCGATCATCGCCTGCACGTCCTGCGCGGCCGCATCGATGTTGCGGTCCAGTGTGAACTGCAACGTGATGCTGGTGCCGCCCAGCGCGCTCGATGAGGTCATTGAATCGAGACCGGCAATGGTTGAAAATTGTTTTTCCAGCGGCAGCGCTACGGCAGCCGCCATCGTCTCCGGACTGGCGCCGGGAAGCCCCGCATTTACCTGGATGGTAGGGAAGTCAACGTTAGGTAGATCGCTGACCGGCAACAGCCGATAAGCGAACACGCCAAAGATCAGGATCGCCGCCATGATCAGCGTGGTGGTAATTGGCCGCCGAATAAATAACTGTGTGTTCATGGTTCTTACCCTATGACCCGCTCTTGATATCGACTTTGGCGCCGGGCGTCAGGCGCAACTGGCCGTCGGTTACCACGCGCTGGCCGGCCTGCAATCCGGAAGCAATCACCGTGTTCTCGCCCACGTTCCAGCCGACTCTCACGGGCTGCTGCATCGCCGTCAGGTCTTGATTAATTACGTAAACGTAAGTGCCGTTCTGGCTGGTCTGGAGCGCTGCGGTCGGAATCACAATGGAGTTAGGCTGCGATTTCAACGTCAGGTTCACGTCGGCAAATTGACCCGGCCAGAGCACATGCGCCGCGTTGTCAAACGTGGCTTTCAGTTTAATCGTGCCGGTTGTGAGATCCACTGAGTTGTCGATAAACGTGAGCCTGCCCTGAAAGTGCTGCGTGCTGCCTTGCGGCGCAGCGTCAACTTTCAGGCTCTTAGTGTTGGAATATTGTTTCAACTCGGCCAGCTGTTGTTCCGGAATGGCAAAGCTCACATAGATCGGCTCAATCTGGTTGATTGTTACCAGGATCGGCACGTCATTGGCCTTGGCCAGGTTGCCTTCCTTCACGCCCACGGTACCGGTGCGACCGTTGATGGGCGAATAGATCGATGTGTATTGCAGATTGATCTTTGCTGTCTCGACGGCGGCTTTATCGGCCGCCACGGACGCGGCCATAGCATTAGCCGCTGCGCCGGCGGCATCCACCTGTTGCCTGGAAACAACGCCCTGTTTGCCCAGACCCTGGTAGCGTTCGGCGTCGAGCTTGGAATTGAGTGACTGAGCTTCATCCTTGGCCAGCGTGCCCTCTGCCTGGCGCAACGCGGCTTCAAACGGCGCACGATCGATAGTGAAGAGCAACTGGCCCTTCTTGACGAAGTCACCTTCCTTGAAATGCACGCGCATCAGCTGTCCGGAGATCTGGGCTTTGATGGTCACGGTTGAAATGGCTTCAACATTGCCGATGGCCTGCAACTCAACCGGCATGGTGCGCGACGTGACAGTGGCAATGCGGACCGGCGCAGCGACCGGCTTGGCTGCCTGAACGGCTTCTTTGTTGCCGCAGCCGGCGGTCAGCAGCAGAAGCGCCGCCAATAATGTGTGAAAAATGTGGTTTCTAGTATTCATTGTTGAATCTTTTTCCTGCGCGAGCATGATTTCCGTTATGGCCGTTCGAACTTGCTTTTAGCGGACTCTGCATTCCGTTCAGCCAGATTCCTGCCAGCGTGGCCGCGACCAACTCAGGGTCGAACTTCTGAAACTTTTTCGCCCCAAAAAGCTCCTGCACTAAAAAGTGATAAATCACCATGCCCAGGAAGCCGCGGGCCGACAGAAGTGGATCGACGTTGCGAAAAGCGCCTTCCCGCACGCGCCGGCGAATATAAGCGGCCAGTTCTTCGTAATAAACTGCGATAAAGGTGCGGAAGAAGCGCTGCGAGAGTGTGTGGCTCTCCAACGCCGTGAACCAGAGCAGGCGGGTCAGCTCGGTGTCGCGGGCATTGCGCACCAGTAGTTCGCGCGCGATGGCGGTAAAAATCTCCAGGTCGGTGCCGCCGGCATCCACAATTCTGGTCATGTTGTGGCGGCGACCGCGGGCGCTGCACAGCTCTTCAATGAGCGTCCAATAGAGCTTTTCCTTGCTGGGAAAATGGCGGAACAGCAGCGCTTCATTGATGCCGGCGCGTTCGGCGATCTCCCGAGTGGTGGTGCCGCGATACCCTTTGCGCGCAAAAAGGCCGGACGCAGTGCGCAAGATCTGCCGCCGACGGTCGAGAGATGAAAGACGTACAGGCATTGGGGGAAGTTGTGAAGTAAGTGAACACTTACTTTACCAGTTAGACGAGCAGCTCTCAAGATGGTCTGA
>DASYKK010000265.1:0-5698 GCA_035995565.1 Candidatus Angelobacter sp. | reverse complement strand
AAGATAAGTTTCATCTTCAAAACCGCCGGGAAAGAAGTGAAGAAACTTGCGGCGGCACCGTCTGGCTCCGGGTGCGATCTGCTCGCGGTTAAATTCTTTCGCTCGATTATGAGCAACGGCAAGATTGCTGGCGCGCATTCTCGTAAATCCTTAACTGATTGGATTCATCGAATGCTGCGCAGGTTTGGTGACAATCGAGGGGTGCTGCTCAATCACTTGAAACTTCGTCGCCGAGAAGTCCGCCAGCGAACTGTCATTCTGAGCGGAGCGCCTCGATACAGACCTGCTGCAAACTTGGTGATGGGCGCGGAGTCGAAGAATCCCGATATGCTTCTCTTGACATGCTGCATCAGGGAGTTCTCCCCGTACTTTTGCTGCTCAAGCTGTGCTGACGCGAGAGTTTACGTTTCAGGATGTCGGCTGGTAAAAATTCTCACTGCCAAACCCAAATACTCTATTCGATCTTGCGCGATAATTTTCCCACGCAATGGCGGCCGCAAGTTCCACCAGTTCCGGCGTTGAGAACCGCCGTTGCAGCCGCTCGCGCAAATCGGCAGTGACTTTGGCCGGAGTGGCCGTGATCGCGTCCGCCAGTTCCAGCACCAGTTTTTCGTCCGGAGAGAAAAGACTACTTTCCGCGTACCAGTTCAGATTACGAATCTGGTCGTCACTCAGGCCAGCGCGTCTGCCTCCGGCAGAGTTAATGTCGATTCAAAAAGGGCATTCCACCAGCTTGGCCGCGCGAATCTGTCCCAGAATTTTCAGCTTCGCCGGCACAAGATTGGTTTTCTCCAGTGCCATGCTGAATTTTGCGTAGGGAATAAGCACGTCAGGATGCGCCGCAATCGTTTCCAGCGGAGCAATATCCTTGCCCAGCCGTTTCCGGGCAAACTTGCGGATCAGCGAGACCTGTAGCTTCTTAAACATCGCGTGTCAGTGCAGAATTCCCAGCTTCTCCATCGGCCAATAGCCAAAGACGGCTTTGCCATAGATGTAGCTGCGCTTTACCGGCCCGAAATCACGGCTGTCATTCGACATGGAGCGATGATCGCCCAAAACGAAGTAGGAATTGCCAGGCACCACAATGTCCGAATAGGACCTGGCGTCCAGATAGTCTGAAGGCACATAGGGCTCTGGCAATTGCTCTTCATTCACGAAGACGTGTCCGTAGGCGATATGGATGTGGTCGCCCGGCAACCCAATCACCCGTTTGATAAAGCTCTTGCGCGTATCGCGAGGGTAGCGGAACACCACTATGTCGCCACGCTCAATGCTTTCCAGCCGGTACACCAGTTTATTGATGAAGATGCGCTCCTGGTCTTCCAGGCCAGGCTCCATGCTGCCGCCTTCTACCTTCACGGGCTGATAGACAAACAGAATGATGAAGAATGAAACCAGCACGGAAAACAACAGGTCGCGCATCCATGTGCGCAGTGTTCGCAGGCCGCTGGATTCAGGCGCGGGCGCCGCTGGCTCCGTCTGGCCCTGGATTTTCTCCTGCTCTGGCGTCTCCACTCGAAATAAGCTCCGTTTCTTGATTATACGTAGACTGTCCAGCTTCGGCCCCTATTTCAGTGACTCTTATTTCTGGAGTAAAATAGGCGTATATGAAGCATTTTCTCGGCGTCCTCGCGATTCTTCTTGCTGCTGCCATGACGCATGCGCAGTTTGTGAACCAGGCGGCTGAGGTTCCTGCCTTCCATCCGGCTCCTCCCAAGGCAGGCACTGCGCTCCCGCCCATTCTCACGCAAAAGCAACTGGCAGAGTCCGGCATGATTACCCCCGCTCAGGTCGCATCGTATAAGGCCGCTGCCAAAGCCAGCTCTGTGGTTTACCAGATGCCCTGCTACTGCTATTGTGATCGCAATCACGGCCACGCCAGCTTGCGCAGCTGCTTTGAGAGCACCCATGGCGCCAATTGCGGTACCTGCATGACGGAATCCCTGTATTCTTATCGGCAATCGCAAAAGGGCTGGTCGGCAAAAATGATTCGCGATGGAATTATGCGGGGCGACTACAAGTTGCTGGATCTACAAAATCCAGAGCCGGTAAAGTAATTTTGCACAGAGTTCGGTGCAGTTGACGCATGGGGATTTTCTGCGTATAAAGGGCTGCACCCCTAAGCCGCTCGGTTTGCTTCCGGGATAGCTGGTTCTTCTGATTTCCACAGCCTGCTTTCGTCGCTATTCCGGTCTGAGCCGCAAGGAAACAATTGAATGAAGAAGAAAGTGGCAGGAAGTCTTAAACGTTCGCCTGCCAAACCGTTGAATCAACAAGCAATTAGGACTAGAACGACGATGCCTGGGAAGAAACCACCTGCCCCGCCACAAAAATCGACATACAGGGAAGATCCTGGTTTTGCACAGGCTGTGCAAAACTACGAAGCTGCTGTCAAGGCCATGCAGGAACACAAATTCGATAAAGCAAAGGGTTTACTGGAGAAGATTCTTGCCGCCGGGAACCGCCAACTCATGGACCGTGCCCGCGTCCATCTGAATCTGTGCAACCAGCAGCTTGCCGGGGGCGCAACCACCTTCAAGACGCACGAAGAGCACTTTGACTATGCCGTTTCTCTTATGAATAGCGGTCAGTTTGATCAGGCGCGAACTCACATTGAGAAAATTCTTAAGACCAATCCTAAGGCCGACTTCGCCTACTACGGCATGGCGGTGGTTGATTGTCTGACCGGTCAAGTGGAAAGTTCGCTCAAGAATTTGGGTGAATCCATCCGCCTGAATCCGCAGAACCGCTTCCAGGCCCGCAACGATTCTGACTTTCAGAACATGGCGGATGATCCGCGTTTTACTGAGCTGCTCTATCCTGAGCCGGCTGATCTGCCGTCTTCCACTTCTGATCAAAGGAAGCGCTAAGCAGCGCGATGTTGTCGCCCGTAGAGCAGAATCGCGGCCGCGGAGCCCGAGGGATTCGTGTTGTTGCCATCGGCGGCGGCACCGGTCTATCCACAATTCTTAAAGGGCTCAAGCAGTACACGGTGCGCGCCGGTGAAACCGCGCCGGACGGAATATTTATCTCAGACTTAACCGCGCTCGTCACCGTGAGTGACGATGGCGGCTCCAGTGGCCGCCTGCGGCGTGAACTCGGCATGCTCCCGCCTGGGGACGTTCGCAACTGTCTTGTCGCGCTCTCTGAAGACGAAAACTTTCTCTCCAAGCTTTTTCAGTATCGCTTCTCCAGCTCCGGCGACCTTGAAGGACACAACTTCGGCAACTTGTTTCTGGCCGCTCTCACTGCCATGACCGGCGACTTCGCCGTAGCCGTTCAGCAGGCATCAGAAATCCTGGCCACGCGTGGACACATTCTTCCAGCCACCTCGGCCAACGTCCAGCTTGAAGCGATCATGGATGATGGCTCCCATGTGATGGGAGAGACCAACATCAATGCCACTCAGCGCCGCATTGTAGAACTTCAGATGGTGCCGGCCAATCCTGAGCCGCTGCCCCAGGCGCTGGCTGCCATCGCCGCAGCTGACGTTATTACCATGGGGCCGGGCTCGCTCTTTACCAGCCTCGTGACCAATCTTCTGGTGCGCGGCATCCCTGAAGCGATTGCAGCTTCGCCCGCAGTAAAGGTTTTTATCTGCAACCTGATGACGGAGGCGAATGAGAGTCTCCACATGAAAGCTTCAGATCACATCAAGGCCATTTATGACCACTCTCCGTGCAGGATCTTTGATTATGCCTTGGTGAATACAATCCCGGTTTCAGCCAGCATGCGCGAGCGTTATGCGGAAGAGCACGCCGAACAGGTGGAAGCCGATATTGCCGGCATCGAAGAACTGGGCGTGAAATGTATTCCCGGCAACTTTGTCATGGAAAGCCATTTTGCCCGCCACGCCACTGACCGGTTGTGCCAGGAACTGCTGCGGCTGGCGAATTCCGATCGCCGCCCCACTCAACTAGCCCGGCAGGCTTTAAGATGATGGCTTGATGCGAAACCAGAAAATCAATGGTGATTTCGCCATCGTGATCATGGCGGCCGGCAAAGGTACACGTCTAAAGTCCAGACGCGCCAAGGTGCTGCATGAGATTGGCGGTCAGCCGCTGCTGGCGCACGTCATCAAGGCAGCGCAGCACATAGTCTCTGCTGAACACATTTATGTCATCGTCGGCCATCAGGCAGAAAATGCGCGGGCGGCCGTCGCGCCTCTGGGCGTCAACTTCGTCTTGCAGGCTGACCAGCGCGGCACTGGACACGCCATCATGTGCGCCCGTGAGCAGGTGGCTTCATACCAGAACATCCTCGTGCTCTCTGGTGACGTGCCTTTGATTCGTCCGGAAACCATTGCGCATTTGCGCGATTTCCATCTCAGCAAAAAGGCCGCCATGACGATCCTTACCGCCGCGCCTTCGGATCCCTTCGGTTACGGTCGTGTGATTCGCGCCGGCTCCGGCAGTGCGCGGGTGAAAGCCATCGTCGAACAGAAAGCCCTCAGCAAATCGCAACAGAAAGAGCGCGAGATCAATTCCGGCATTTACGCCTTCGCTACCAAGCCCCTGTTCGCCAATATCGACCGCCTTGGCACAGACAATGCCCATCGTGAGCTTTACCTTACAGACATGGCAGCGTTGCTGGTAAAAAGCAAAGCAACGGTGGTCGCTGTGAAAGCTACTGATCCTGGCGAAGTGCTGGGCGCAAACACCCTGGCTGAACTGTCATCGCTCGATGCCACCATGCGCGCGCGAAAATCCGCCGACCTCATGGCTGCCGGCGTGAGCATCTATCGGCCCGAGACCTCTGTGATCGATCCTGAGGTTGAAATCGGCGCGGACACAATTCTTGAGCCGTTTGTCCAGATTCTTGGCCGTACGCGCATCGGCTCAGACTGCCGTGTTCGCTCTTTCAGCATTATCAGCGATTCCCAGATTGCCGATAACGTTTTGCTCCGGCCGGGCTGCATCGTTGATCAATCCACCATCGCCGCCGGCGCGCAGCTCGGTCCTTACGCGCATGTGCGGCCGGGAAGTGAAATTGGCGAAGGCGCGCACGTGGGCAACTTTGTGGAGACTAAAAAGACGCGCATGGGACGCGGCGCCAAAGCCAACCATCTCACCTACCTTGGCGACTCCGACATTGGTGCTGGCGTCAACGTGGGAGCCGGAACCATCACCTGCAATTATGATGGCGCACACAAGCACATGACCATCATTGAAGATGGCGCTTTTATCGGCAGCGATTCCACTCTTGTAGCGCCCGTTCGCATCGGCAAAGGCGCTTACGTGGCCGCCGGTTCAACCATCACACATGACGTTCCTGCTGACGCTCTGGCCATTGGCCGCAGCCGCCAGATCACCAAGGAATCCTGGGCCCGCCAGCGGCGTGACGAGCGCGCCAAGGCCAAGGCTGGGAAATAACGGCCGGATACGATGTTCATTGGCTTTCTTGCCCACCAATTCGATGCTCACGCGTCTGACTATACAGATGGTTCATGAACAACTCCGTCTCAGCTTTACACTTCAGGAGGAATTTTTTGATGCGTCGCTTATTCTTCGTAGTTTTATTGTTCCTGTCAACTCTTGCGCTTTCTCAGCAGAAAAGTCCCGCGGACGAATTGCCCAAGCTGGAGCACTTGAGCGCTGACCAGGTGAATCCCCAGGTCGACCCCTGCACGGATTTTTACCAGTATTCGTGCAGCAAATTTTTTGCCGCCAACCCCATTCCTCCTGACCGCGCTTCCTGG
>DASYKK010000264.1:0-3914 GCA_035995565.1 Candidatus Angelobacter sp. | reverse complement strand
TTACTATCTGGAAAAGGAGCGTTGCGTTTTCTGTGACACCCTGGGACAGGAATTGCGCAATCCCATCAGGATTGTGGAAGCATTGAATCATTATGTTTCCATGTGCCCGTTCGCTTCGCGCGTGCCTTATGAGATCTGGATCATGCCACGCAAGCATGAGTCTTCTTTCGAGCGGTCAATCACCTCAAAATCTGCGCATCTGAGTGAGTTGGCCGGATTGATCCGCCGAACGCTGCAAAGGGTGATGAGCGTTTCTGAATCGTTTTACCTGGTGCTGCACACGGTGCCGAACACCTACCAGAAATCAAACATCCTGCAATACTGGAAGACCGTGGATGAGGACTACCACTGGCATATTGAGATCCTGCCCATCATCGGTTCCAAGGCAAAGCCGTATTTTCTAAAAGAGGTGTATTACACCCACATTTCGTCAGAGGCCGCTGCGGAAAAGTACCGAAAGCTCTCGATTCGCTAAATCCAAAGGCGGACACCGCGCTGCTAATATTCTTCCCGCCGTGTCATATAGACAGATTCCTCAATGCACTCATACAGTGAACCCCGAGCAAGGCCCGGGGTTCAGTCTAGAAGCTTGCTGCTCAATCAGCATGGATAAAACCGACCTCCACGATGAACTTGAGCGGCTTCATCCGGCGAGCTTTGGCTGGGCGCTGTGGTGTTGCGATCACCGCAGAGATGAGGCGGAAGAGGTTTTGCAGGCAGCCTACCTCAAAGTTCTGGAGGGTCTAGCGCGTTTTGACGGGCGTGCGGCATTGGGGACGTGGTTTTTCTCCGTGGTGCGCCGCACGGCGTGGGAACATCGGCGGCGGCAATGGGTCCGCGAGCTGCTTCTGGGGCGATGGTTTGCACGGCAGCATGAAGTGACGTCAAACCCGTCCGCAGACCAGGAGTTGAGCCGATCAGAAGAGCACCATGAATTGCGGCGAGCTCTTGCGAAACTGCCTGGCCGGCAACGCGAGATTTTGCATTTGGTCTTTTATCAGGAGATGACGATTGAGGAAGGTGCAAAGGTGCTAAATGTCTCTTTGGGAACGGCACGCACACATTTTGAACGCGGCAAGGCCAGACTACGCAGCCTGCTGACCCGAGAGGAAACACGATGAGCGGCGACCAGAACCTTCCTAACGCGGACCGCGGCGACAAAGTGGCGGCTGACGATGGGGTCTTGCGCAACCGCTTCGCCAGGCTGCGGCAGGAAGAACAGCAGCATATTCCGGCATTCGCCTCTCTATGGGGCGCGAGAACCAGGGCTCCTCGCGGCAAAGGATTCTGGTTCGTTGCCGCCGCTTGCGTGCTGATCTTTTCCGTAGCGATTTTTTTGCTCCACTTAGCGCGGCCAAAGCAAGAAAGAGTCTCAATGGCTTCGATTACCCAATGGAGAGCGCCGACCGATTTTCTGCTGGAGACACCTGGACGCGAAATTCTGCATATGGTGCCGGAAATCGGTACATGGCACGGGTACACCGCGGCGACGGCCGCCGTGTCCGGACGTTCACACGTCAGGAAAAGGGTTTTGCACTAAAGGAGGATTCACTTGAAATTTTACAGATTGTTGTTCGCACTGTTCGTTTTCGGCGCGGCAGGCTGGGGGCAGAAACCGGCAGACGATCCCATCGCCCAGGCATTGTTTCCGCCCGAACTCATCATGAAGTACCGCCAGGAAATCAATCTTGACGAGGGCCAATCCAAGGCTATGAAAGAAGCCATCCAAAAGGCGCAAACCAGATTCCTGGACATGCAATGGGACATGCAATCCGAGGCGGAAAAGCTGATCAAATTGCTGAGGGCGCGTCCGGTGGACGAATCGGCGGTCATGGCGCAGATGGATCAGGTGCTCAACCGTGAACGCGATATCAAAAAAGCGCAGATCTCTCTGCTGGTCCACCTTAAGAATCTGCTCTCAGAGCCGCAGCAGAACAAACTGACGGAACTACGCCAGAAGCCCTCCTGATGGGAGCCCAAAACAGCGCCTGATCATCGCGATTAGGTTCTGCGGCCCGCTCCGCTGCGATATGACCGCGGGACCCTGGGCCGCAAGTCGGGTAAAATTGGGCCAAAACCTGCTTCCCCGCCATCGGCTTTGTCAGCCGATCTCCGGCGTACTATCCCCTTATAGGGTACCTTTGTGCGCTTTTATCACGGGCCTTCTAAGCCGCTCGCGGCTATAATTTGCAATAACTTATGCTTCCGTTGTTCTGGTTACGCGTGGCCCTGAGTCTGTATGGGGTGGGTCTGCTTTACGCCTTGGCTTCGTTCTGGGGCGGAAGGCGAGTCCTGACCCGGATCACCCTGCCGGCGGTGGGGCTGGGGATGGTGTTTCATTTTGTCTCGATCATAGAAAACGCCATGTTCAGCGGCACATGGACTCCGACTTCCATGCACGGACTGGAATCCTTGCTCGCGTTCGTGCTGATGGTGTTTTTCTTTATTGTATATGCCCGATTCCGCGCCACCTCGCCGGGGCTGGCCGTGTTTCCGCTGGTATTCTGGCTGACTTTTTCAGCTTCATCTTACGCCGAGCCGTCGGAGCCGTCGGCTCCGCTGTTCGTTAGTGCACAGTGGATTTACATCCACGTCGCTCTGATTCTGATTGGATATTCGGCGCTATTCTTTAGCTTTGTGGCGAGCATTCTGTATCTGATCCAGGAGCGGAATTTAAAGACCAAAGCGGGTATGCATGGATTCTGGTCTCGACTGCCGGCGCTGGCAACCATAGACGAAATCGGCTTTAAATGCCTGATCTGGGGCTTTCCCTTCATGACTTTGGGACTGATTGCCGGTTCCATCCTGGCTGAAGCGCGCTTTGGCAGCAGATACTTCGCCGATCCAAAGATTTTATTGTCTGGCCTGATGTGGGTCATCTATATGGTCCTGCTGTACACGCGATGGAACGCGGGATGGCGGGGTCGGCGGGCGGCGTATCTGGCGACATTTGCGTTTGGCGCGGCTGTGCTGGCGTGGGCGGCCAACAATTTCAGCCAGACGCACAGGTTTATCGCTCCATGAACTTTCACGTTATCGGCGTGAACCACAATAGCGCACCGCTTGAGGTGCGTGAGCGGCTGGCTGTGCCGGAAGCCCAGTTGCCCGACGCGATTCGCAGCCTGGTGCAGCAACCCGGCGTGGATGAAGGCATGGTGCTTTCCACCTGCAATCGCGTCGAGGTGGTCACCAGCACGAAGCAAGGTACCGATCTGAGAGGCTTTCTTGGCAGCTATTTTGGCGTGAGCCCTGCAGCGCTCGATTCTCACATTTACGAATTTGAGCAGCGCGAGGCGGTGCGCCACGTATTCCGCGTTGCTTCCAGCCTGGACTCCATGGTGGTGGGTGAACCCCAGATTCTGGGTCAGGTAAAAGAAGCGTATGCAATAGCGCGAGGAATGGGAGCAATTCATTCCGGGCTGGAAGCACTGCTATCACGCGCCTTTGCCGTGGCCAAGCGCGTGCGTTCAGAGACATCGATTGGCAGTTCCAGCGTTTCCATTGCGTCGGTGGCCGTGCAGCTGGCGGAAAAGATTTTCGGTTCTCTCGAAGACAAGACGGTTTATCTGGTGGGTGCCGGCAAGATGGCGGAGCTGGCAGCACGCCACCTGATCGCACACGGCGCCAAAAACATTATTGTTAGCAACCGCACGCACGAACGCGCGGTGGAGCTGGCGGAAAGCTTTGGCGGGCGCGCCGTGCCATTTGAGCAGATGCATGAATCTGCGGACAACGCCGATATCATTTTGACCTCAACTGGCGCCCAGGATCCGCTGTTTCGTCGTGAGCATGGCGAACGCCTGCGCAAGGGCCGTCGCAACCGGCCAATGTTCTTTATCGATATAGCCGTTCCCCGCAATGTGCATCCGGACATGAACAAAGTTGATGGCATGTTTGTCTATGACGTGGACGAC
>DASYKK010000263.1:0-6804 GCA_035995565.1 Candidatus Angelobacter sp. | reverse complement strand
ATTGAAGAAAGTCTTGGCCAGCGATTCATTGATGACGCAGATGTGCGGAGAAGTGGCATTATCCTGCTGGCCAATATCGCGCCCCAGCAACAAAGATATGCCGACCGTCGAGAAATACTGCGGGCCGACCATGTCAAAGCGGGCGAACTTTTCCTCCCGCTTGGTCACGGTGAAGCCTTCAACATCAATTTCATCGGCCGATTCCGATCCGCTGAAAAGGCCATTAGTGGAATATGTCGCGCCCTGCACGCCGGGCAAAGCGCGCAGGCGTTCCGTCAGGTCGCGCCACAGGCTGGAGAGCCGCGCGTCTTTGTAACCCGCGGAGACCCCGTCCGCACTGATCAGCAGCAGATGTTCCTTGGGATATCCCAGGCTGACCGATTGAAGGTTCCACAGCGTCCGCAAAAAGAGGCCTGCGCCGGCAACCAGCAGCAGAGACAGTGCGACCTGCACAATCACCAGACCTTTGGCCAGGTTCAAGCGGCCGCCAGAAGCGGTGGTTCGGCCGCCGTCGCGCAGGCTGTCATTCAGGTTTACCCGCGTGCTCCGCAACGCCGGAACCAGCCCAAAGAGAATTCCCGTCACCAGCGTCACGCCAACGGTAAAACCCAGCACACGCCAGTCGAGCGTGGGGGAGAGGACAAAGTCTGCCCTACGCTCTGTTAACACCAGTACCAGAGCACGTGACGCGCCCCAGGCCAGCACCAATCCGGCGGCGCCACCGAGCAGGGAAAGCAGCACGCTCTCAGTAAGAAATTGCCGCACCAGACGAAGCCTTGACGCACCGATGGAGAGCCGCACTCCTACTTCCTTTGTGCGAGCGGTGGCTCGGGCCAGCAGCAGATTGGCCACGTTGATGCACGCAATCAGCAAGACCACCATAGACACGCCCAGCAGGATTTTTAGCTGCTTCGTAAAATCGTCACGCCCGCCGAAGGCGCCGGTGCGGGCATCATGCAGCTTGATGCGCTGGTCCAATGCCTGCTTGCGGGTTTCCGCATCGAGCGTGGCCGGGTAGCCATTCTCAATGATGCCGCGGAATAGAACGTCGATCTCTGTCTGCGCGCGGGCCTGCGTTACTCCGGGCTTCAGGCGGCCGAACGCGTGGAGCCACATTACTTTCTCAATATTCTTGCTCAGGTCTTCATGCAGCCAGTCGCGACCCGGCATGACCAGCGGCTGCATCATCATGGGCATCCAGAAATCCGGTTTGTCGGCCACGCTCTCTCCGGTGAATCCTGGAGCGGCCACCCCGATCACGGTAAGCGTGGCGCCCAGCATTTTGATGGGCGTGCCCAGCACGGTAACATTGCCGCCGAAGCGCTTTTGCCAATATTCATAGCTGATGACGGCGTAAGGATCTTCTCCCGGACTCTTGGCGTCCGCGCGATTGAAGACGCGGCCTATCGCGGGATCGACGCCAAGCACGGAAAAGTATTCTTCTGAGACCAGCCGTGCACGCGCATCTTCCTGCTGTCCGCCGGCAATTCTGACCTGCAAACGAGCCATTTGTGACTGCGCGGCGCAAAGACCATCTAGCGTGGTGGCGTGGTCACGCATCTGCGTGAACTCAGCATAAGTCAGCATGCCTCGCTCACCGCTACTCATCCCTGAGCTTACGCCTGACTCATTCGGATTGGTCAACATGACCAGCCCCTGCGGATCGCGAACCGGCAGAGACTTGAGCATGGCCGCGTTCAACACACTGAAAATAGCGGTGTTGGCGCCGATACCGATGGCAAGCGATGCGACAGCTACCGCCGTGAAAACTGGATTTCGAGTGAATTGGCGTACGGCATAGCGCAGGTCTTTCATCAGGTCCTCAGTCCAGGCGGCAAAGGGCATTTCTGTTCTCCGGGACGGCAGGCAGTCTTGTCCGGATAGTCTGACTGCCGAGGTGCTAATAGGTTAGCACGTGGGGGAAGTATTTTGTTGCATAGGAATAGGGCAGTCGAGTTGCGCGGCCCCTTTCGAGCTTCTAGCTACCCGAGATACTTGAGGAAGTCTTTCGGCGTGCTCTTATCGAAGCCGGGGAAGACTTTCGTCAGGTTTCGATTGCCTAGATGATTGGCGACGGCTTCGCTCAGCACTTGCCGGAAATCCGTAGTCACCGCCAGGTCGCGACCTTCGTAGAGTTGCTCGTTCTGAAGTCCGGGCCAGCGCCCATACATTCTGCCGCCTTTGACCGGACCTCCAAGTACAAACATCACATTGGCGTGGCCGTGATCTGTGCCGCGATTTCCATTTTCCCGCGCCGTGCGTCCGAACTCTGACATGGTAACGATCACCGTGCTTTCGGCCAAGTCGCCAAGATCAGTCCAGAGCGCGCCGATCGACTGAGAAAATTCGCGCGTAAGATTTGCGATCTGTCCTTGCACATTGCCTTCATTTACGTGGTGGTCCCAGCCGCCAATGTCGGCAAACGCGACTTCCACGCCCAGGTTCGCTTTCACCAGTTGCGCCACCTGACGAAGGCTGTCACCAAAGCGGCCGTTAGGGTAGTTTGCTCCCACGGCAGGGGAGTATTTTTCCGGATCGGCAGAGCGCAGCATTTTCACCGCTTCAAATGTCTCATTGCCGGTGCCGTGCAAAACGGAATCGACAGACTGCTCATACATGGCTTCAAATGTGTTGCTGGCCACGCTTGGCTTTGGGCCGCGTCCGCCCACGGCAAAGGCGCGGATGTTGTCCATGGCGACTGCGGGAACGGTACCACTCAGCGTGCGCGGAAGAGCTCCACCCATGGCCACGGCGCGGAAGGGCGAAACATCCGGTTCCTTCAGGCCGGCAATTGCCCGATTCAGCCAGCCGTCTTCCGTGGACTTCACGCCGGGCGTGCCTGATTCCATGTAATCCTGTGCGTCAAAGTGGGAACGTGTGTTGTCCGGCGAGCCGGCAGCATGAACAATGGCGAGATGCTTCTGGTCCCACAGCGGTTTGAATGCGTTCATGGAGGGATGCAGCCCGAAGAAGCCGTCAAGGTCGAGCACGCTCTGCCGCGGGATGGCGATGCTCGGGCGCATGTTGTAATACGCCTGCTCACCGTGCGGCACAACAATGTTCAGACCGTCGGCGGCGCCGCGCTGAAACAGAACGATCAGGCGCTTCGCGCCCGGAGCCGCAGTTTCAGCGGCATAGACCGCGCGCGTAAGAAAGCTCGGAATCACGCTGGTGCCCACAATGGCCAGCGCGCCGTTCTTTAAGAAAACTCTGCGAGTGATGGACATGCTGTACTCCGCCAGGGGCTAAAAGCCCAAATCATATTATCGTTCCGAACGCGGCCCTGAAGGGCCGCTCTTCCACCAACTACCGCCGTTGAAATTCCGGTGAGCCCATGATCAGGCCGGCAATTGCGCCATAATTTGGCTTCTTGTCCACGTCGTCCAGCCTGCGCTGAGCAATCTGGGGATCGCCTAATTGTTTCTGCATCACAGCATGGGTCTGCGGAGAAACATCGCCCGCCAGGATGGATTGCTCCAGCGCCGCCAGTGCCGCCTGCGAATCCGCCGGCGGAGGGCCGGGAATTAAGCCCTGCGGATTGAGCGACGTTCCCGGCAGCTTGCCGGAAGCTAGTTGCAAAGCGAAATTCATGCGGTTCAGCAGCGCGGATGAGTTCACCCACGCCTCTGCCTTCATCGAGTAGCCCGTCGGCGGCTGCATGGCATAAAGCGGCATGCCCATGCGATTGAGTGTGCCCACCAGCGGCATCGCATTCTGAATGTCAGCGCCAGAGGCGCGCGCGGCCGAAGCGACAAATTCAAATGGCGTTTTCATCTTGGCGCGGTAAGCATCGGCGGCCCAGAATTCAGGCGAGCGGAACATGGTGCGCAGAACTTCGCGTATGTCGCCGTCTTTCTTTACGAAGGTTTCCGCCATACGGTCCACCAGAGCTTGCGGTGGATTGTCCGAAACAAAGCGCATGGCCAGCTTACGCGAAATAAACTTGGCGGTCGAAGGATGATGGGCCAGGATGTCCAGCATCTCCTCACCTTCTTTTTCTCCATGCTCACCAATCTTCCGGCCCAGAATATATTTCGGACCAGGCTCATGCGCGCGCTCATTGAACTTGAAGCCACCACCCATTTGTGGCTGCTGAATTGTCCATCCGGTAAGCACCTTGGCCAGTTCCGTCACGTCTTTTTGGGTATAACCACCGTCCACGCCAAGCGTGTGGAGCTCCATGATTTCACGCGCGTAATTTTCATTGAGTCCGCTGGGCCGGTTCTTGCCTTGCTGCGGCCGCGGACGGGCAAAACGACCTCGGCGACCGACACGTCGCTGCGGTCCATACAATGCCAGTTCAGAGTCAGGTCCTACGCTTTGCCAGTTATCCAGATAAAAGAGCATGGCGGGACTCTTGGCCGTGGCTGCCAGAATGTCTTTGAACTTGCCCAACGCGTGCGGACGAATGACCTCACGCTCGTAAGCGTTAATCATGTAACGGTCCGGGCCTTTGCCGATGAAAACATTGAAGTGGTTGAACCAGAAATCTGTCATCACTTCGTCAAGCTGGCGATTGCTATAAATTGCACGCAACAGCTTGGCTTCGGCGAGTTCGCCCAGAACTGCTTGCGGCTGGATCATCGCCTCCACGGTTTCGCGCTGCTCCGGCTTCATGTCATCGACCAGTTGCATGGCGCGGGGGCCTTTGTAAGTCTTCGCCAGGTCGAGCCGTTCATCCACAGGCATTTTCAGGATGGCTTTGTAGCGCTCATCGGGCGGCAATTTCAAGAGTCGATCTGTGTCCAGATCGGTGTACATGGCGTCTTCGCGAATTTTCTGGTCTTTACTTTGCTCGGCCGTAAGGGGAGCCTTGTTGCCAGAGCTCATTTCCATCGCCGCGTCTGTATTGTCTGCGACGGGTCCGGTAACGACTGCTGGCTTAGAACTGGCCGCAGCCTTTTCAGTGTTGTTGTCACCCGCGTTGCTGGCGGCCTTGTCTTCTTTATTCTGCTCGCGCTGCTGGTAGGCTGCCATGCGCGATTCATAGACCGCTTTCTTCGCGGGATCGTGCGGCATGGACATACGTCCGTTCTCAATAGCCTTCAGCACCTGTGGAGGCGGAAAGTTTTCCACCATTTCTTTCGTGCTCATCTTCAGGGTGCGAAATGGCACGAGCCGTGATTCGACCGCACCGTCATCAATCTTTTCCGGATGAAGCTGCTCGTCGAACCACTTATCCAGCCCTTCGTTGCGCACGCGTTCCACGTCGCTGGGACGCACGCCAAAAGTAAAGCGGTTAAGCGCGTGGACGATTCGCTTATCGTCGTCCATCTGCATCTGCGCCACAGCCGGGGCATTGGAATCAGGAGGCTTTGATTTGGATTTTTTGTCGCCGGCAAACAGCACGGCGGTGGAGATCAGCACAATGAGGCCCAGCAGAATCACTTGCTTGCGCACGGCGGGCATAGACGCTCCAGGAACTCTTCTGTTCAGGGATATTAACCCCAGGTTAGGCAAAAGTTGTGAAGAAAAGCAGATTACGCCAGGGTAACGCGGCCGCGGGTCATGCGGCGGTTCAGCTCGGAAACCATATGATCGATATCCGGAGGCGAGATGTTACAGGCTACGCTTGGGTCAAGGAACATTTTCCTCGTCCGTGTTTCCGCAGATGATGACCACGGGCGCGGCGGCGACACGTGGGTTACTGCGTCGCGTCGCAGTTGCACCAGCAAAGAATGTACAACTTGCCCATCGAGTTTGGCGGGCGCCAGCCAGCTCAATTGCGCGGCAGCTTCGCCCAGGGCAAGCTTTTTGCGGTATGGCCGGTCGCTCAGCATGGCGTCAAAGGTGTCCGCCACGGCCACGATCTTTACTGGCAATGAAACTTCATCATTATGCAGGTGGTCAGGATATCCGGAGCCATCGGCGCGTTCATGGTGGGAGCGCACGACCTCAGGAATTTTGGGCCAGGGAAATTGCACGGTGGAAACAATGCGGTGTCCCTGCACAGTGTGATCGGCCATCTCCTGGAATTCGCCTGGCTCCAGCGCGCTGGGTTTGCTCAGCAGGTGCTTGTCCACGGTGACCATACCGATGTTGTGCAGGTACCCGGCAGCGCGCATCTCACTGGCTTCGGCGACGCTCATGCCCAGTGATTCCGCGATGCCGGCAGCATAGCGGCCCACGCGCAATGAGTGGCCATGCATCTGTACGGCTTTTACATCAATGGTGGCGGCGAAGGCAGCCAAAGCGTCGTCCCAGAACGAGTGGACTGAGGCGATGAGCTTCAGATTATCGGCTGTGCGCTCCTCCAGCGACATCATCAACTGGTGGTTGTACATGGCCAGGCCGATGAACGGGGCTAGGTCGCCAATCTGCTTCAATGTCTCCGGCGTGTACTCGGCCCCTTCTTCGCGTTCGCCCAGAAGCAGCGCGCCAATCAGCTTGCCATGGACTTTCAAAGGCGCAATGCACCTGAACCAGACGCTGGATATATTTCCCGTGGAGCTTAAAAACGTGTCACAGCGCTCGCGTGAAATTCTCTGCGGCCCGGTGACGTTGGTTAGAGCATGCACATGTTTAGGCAGGAGCGGGAAGACGGCGGTCTGGGGGAAGACAACGAAACCTTGGGCTGCGATGGAGGCCAGCATGGCCGGTTTTTCCTGAAAGCGAAACAGCGCGCCTGAGCCGGCGCGTATTGCCGCCATTACCACTTCCAGCGCGCCATTGGCGGTCTGGGAAAGGTCTCGCTCACCCGTTAGTACGGGACCCAGTTCGGCCAGGACCTGGGAAGCGAGCAGCGGAGGCCTGCTAGTAAAGAAAGAGTCGGCCAATTTTTCGAAGCGGCGCGATCTTCCAGAG
>DASYKK010000262.1:0-10088 GCA_035995565.1 Candidatus Angelobacter sp. | reverse complement strand
GACCCTTAGATGGAAAATCCTTTCGCGCTAGGATAGGGTTAAGAGGAAATTGATCATTTTCGCGATTTGGCAATCGATCCAATGACTGATGTCTTGATTTGCGTTTACCAATGTACCATTAACCAAATCGATAATGCCATGTTTTAAGCGATTATCGGCCCCTACAACCTGATGCTGACCGAACAACAGATTCTCCATTACGTCGCCAAACAGCCTAAACACATGGCCGGCTTCAAACAGCTGATCCATGATCTGGGCCTGCGTGGCAAAGACCGTCGCAGCCTGCAGCAGCTTCTGCGTGAGATGACGCGCCGCCGCAAGCTCATCGCCATTGGCAAAGAGCGCTGGGGACTGCCGACCTCCGCCTCTAACCAGGATCTTGTCGTAGGCAGGTTACGTATGCACCGCGACGGCTACGGCTTCGTCATCCCCGAGCCCGGCTCGCTCCCGGCCCGTGCCCAGGGCAAGCTGCAGGGCGACATCTTTATTCCTCCACCGGAGGTTGGCAACGCCATGCATGGTGACCAGGTGCTGGTGGAGATGGGCCGCCTCCGGCATGACGGTAAAGCGGAAGGCCGGATCGTCCGCGTCATGGAGCGCGAACAGGAAACCGTCGTCGGCATTTTTCACTATGGCAGCGGCCGCAACTTCGTTACGCCCATCGACGAAAAACTGGCCATGGAAATCATCATCCCGCCCGGCATGGAGTCTCCCAAACCGGAAGACGAGGAAGCCGAACCATCCGACGATGACCGCGACCAGCGTACGCCTTCCATCTTGGTCGGACCAATGTCGGGTGCCCCTTTGTTTGCACCGCAAAGGGTGGGTCCGAAAGACCACAAAGCCCCCACACCGAAATATCCCACCCGTTACAGCCCGCATCGCGTTCTGGGCGAAGAAGCCCAGCGCAAGAAGACCTGGGACAACCTCGAAGGCGTCGTCGTCGAAGTAGAAATCGTTCAGTGGCCTTCCGCCACACAGGGCCCCCGCGGCCGCGTGACAGAGATCCTCGGCTATGAAGACGATTTCGGCGTCGACGTGGAAATGATCATCCGCAAGCATCACATCCCGCACGTCTTCCCCGCGGAGGTGCTGGAAGAAGCGCAGCAAATCAATCCAGTCGTTCCGCAAAAAGAAATTCTGCAGCGGCGTGACTTCCGCAATCTGCCCATCGTAACCATCGACGGCGAGACCGCCCGCGACTTTGACGATGCCGTGCTTGTCACTCGGCTGGCAAACGGAAATTACGAGCTGCAAGTGCACATCGCCGATGTCGCCCAATACGTGGATGACGGCTCGGCCATCGACGAAGAAGCCCGCCAGCGCGGCACTTCAGTCTATTTTCCTGACCGCGCCGTGCCCATGCTGCCGCTGGAACTTTCCACCGACATTTGCAGCCTGCGCCCGGACGTGGAACGCCTGGTGCTCAGCTGCATCATGGAAATAGACCCCCAGGGTGAAGTCGCGTTTTATGAACTCGCGGAGGGCGTTATCCGCTCTGCCCAGCGCATGACCTATACCGACGTGAACGCCGTCATCGAGGGTGATAAGAAGCTGCGGCAGAACTATGGCCATCTTGCGGAAAACTTTGACCTGATGTACGAGCTGGCGCAAATCCTGAACCGCAAGCGCGTCAAGCGCGGCTCCATTGATTTTGACCTGCCTGAGCCGGTGATTGAATTTGACGACTTCGGCCTGATGAAGAGCGTTTCTCCCTCCGAGCGCAACTGGGCCCACCGTCTCATTGAAGAATTTATGCTGGCCGCCAATGAGACCGTGGCCTCGCACCTGGAGCAGCGCGGTGTGCCCAGCCTGTATCGCATCCATGAAAAGCCGGACGCCAAGCGCATTTATGACTTTGAGACCATTGCCGCCAGCTTTGGTTATTCGCTCGGCGTCGGTGCGCTGCCCATCAAGCGCGTGCAGACGCGTGGTGACAAGCGCACGCATTACGGCAGCGGACGCAAAGCCCCCACGGTCGAGCTACCTGAAGAAGTTCACGTCACCCCGCGTATGTACCAGAAGCTGGTACAGAAGATCGCCGGCAAGCCGGAAGAGCGCGTGCTTTCGTTCCTCATGCTGCGGTCACTCAAGCAGGCGCGCTATTCCGAGGTCAATGAAGGCCACTTCGCCCTGGCCGCGCACGCTTACACACATTTCACCTCGCCCATTCGCCGCTACCCTGACCTGATCATCCATCGCATCCTGAAATGGGTGCTGCGCTCGGAAATCCCTCAGCCGGGACTAAAAGTGGGAGTAGGAACAAAGATCCGCGCCCAGCAGACCCAGGAAGCGCATTCGCCGTGGTCCAAGCGCGCGGAAAAAGGTTCGTCAGCCCGCCGGCGACTTTCTTCCACGCCGATTGGCGGCCCCATCTCCGAGCCTGAACTGCATGAAATCGCCGAAAGCTCCAGCCAGTCCGAACGCGCCGCCGCCGAGGCCGAACGCGAACTGCTGGAATGGAAGAAGCTCAAGTTCATGGAGCAGCGCGTCGGAGAAGACTTTGATGGCCTGATCGTCAGCGTCACCAAATTCGGCTTTTTCGTGGAGCTGACGGAGCTGTTCATCGAAGGCCTGGTCCCGCTTACCTCGCTTTCCGACGACAATTACTCGTTCCACGAAAACACGCGGCAGATCATCGGCACACGATCAAAAAAGGCCTACTCCATCGGCGACAGAGTGCGCGTGATCGTGGACCGCATTGACCACGTGCAGAAGAAAGTCCAGTTCGCCGTGTTGGAAGACAAGCCCAAACGCGCCGACAAGAGACATAAGAAGAAGCGGGGCTGAAGGAATCCATACACCCAAAAGAAACCTCGCTCTCGCGACCTGCCATCCCGAACCGAAGCAAGATTGACTCTAGGCAGCTTTGAGAAACTACATGCTGAGGTGAGGGATCCTGCTCCGCTGGTGATCGGGGCAACCGCCTAAAATACCCGAGGGTTTGCGGCTCGGCAGTACCCAGAGCGCCGAAGGCGCGACACAGCCTAGCCCCGACCGTAAGGTCGGGGAAAAGTGACGTGTATGATGGTGAGCCCCGCAGGGCGCGAAACACCCTCTCATCTCTTCCGTTACCTAAAATACCCGAGGGTTGGCGGTTCAGCATTGCCCAAAGCGCCGAAGGCGCGACACAGCCTAGCCCCGACCGTGAGGTCGGGGAAAGCGAAGAGTATGATGGTGAGCCCCGAAGGGCGCGACACAGGAAAGAATACTCCGCAGGCTTAACCGTTCTTGAAGATCGAAACAATCGTCATCGTGAACCGGCCCATTCCTCACTTCCCAAAACTTACAACCGTTCTGGTTTCCACCTCGACTAGTTCTCCATTCAGAATATAAGGCGTGTATTTCCATTGCTTCACCGCGTCCGCGGCAGCCGCCGCCAGAATCGGATCACCGTCTGTCGCCGTAACTTTTCTCACGGCTCCTTGTGAATCGATTAGAAACCACAAGGTGACATCTCCTTGCTTCTGCATGTCCCCCGGATACACCGGCTTGACATAGTGAATCCGTAATTCATCCATTACTCCCTGGCTCACGCGCAGGGTTATTGGCAGGGAGTTCGCCGTATGGACCGCAGTCGGCGACCAGGAAGAAGTTCTGCCTCCACATCCTGCCAGTAGTCCAAGTAGAACTACCCCACTGATGCTCGCGCTTTTCATGCACAGAACGATACACCAACTGCTCTCAAATTCCAGCGATTTTGAAATTCATCATTCTTTTCTCTCCGCGCCTCCGCGCCTCCGCGGTGAATCCACCACTCATCCCAGCCTCTTCACCATCCCCTTCAACTCAATCACCGGCAGCGGACACTCCGGCCAATTATGCGTCCAGCACACAATAATGTCGGCTTTGCTCGCGTCGTGAAAGTGCTTCAGAAAATCCGGCTCTCGTACTCAAATTCAATCCACATCCGCTGCCACCGCTCCAGGCCCACCTGCCGCAGCGCCTGACAATCCGGATACTCCGTCCGGATCAGCTCCACCACAAATCCCAGGTCTTTCGCCAGCAGCGCAAACAGAAACAGCACGCCCTGCTCGTTCGTCGGCCCGCACGACATGTGCATCGCTGTCAGCGGAGGCCCATACACCGGCCGGTCCGGCAACTCATACGCGCCGCAGGCTTTCAAATCAACCGCCCGTTCCAACATCCATGCTGACTCCGGTTCGCCCTTGTAATGCTCTCGAATGAGGTTCATCACGTCCGCATACTCGACATCCAGTTTCTGCTGCCGCGCATATTCATGCATACCTCGTGGCATCTGGGTCCACCTCTTGAACCGCCCCGTTAACGGACGCACGCTGTACTTGCTCTGGTGTTCGTATTCCGTCATCGTCGGGAGCTTCTTCATCTTGCGCACGATCAGTGCCCAGTCGCGGAACAGTTCGTCCATGGCGACTTCGAAGCCCGCCCCCAGGCAATCCAGGCCGCTCTCCTGCAGCGCCAGCGTGTATGTTCCCAGATATTTTCGGATCGCCCCATTTTGGCTTGGGGAAAATGATTGAGCAATTCCGCGTATTTAGGAGCCCGCCCTAAATTTTGCGCACACTCCTTGATGGCTGCAATGATGTCTTCCTTCGACACTTTTGTCATGTTTTTGTCTCCAAATAGAGAAGCCACCCATCCGGGTGGCTGTTGATTTTGTTTGTTGGTTGGGGCTTTAGCCTGTTTCTTCGTTGCGGTGTCCAAGCACTGGGTGGAGCAGGCCTTCAGGCCTGCGGTAAACGGACTGAAAAAACAAACTTCCTTACGCCGTAGGCCGGCTCGCGCAGCGCCAACAAAACAAGCCCTATGTTACTCTCCGCCTGTGTCCAAGCTCGCCATCCTCATCTCGCTCCTCGCTCTGGGATGCCATCACACGGCTCCCGAGAAAAATGCTCCCACAGCCCTTGCCGCCCACATCATTGACGCTGCCCCAAGGGCGTTCGCAACAGATGATTGGAACGATCTGGAAAATCGCCTGAACGCGCTTTACAACAACCCCGGCAAAGAAGCTGACGAAGCTGTGGTCATTCTCATGAGTTTTTATCTGGGTGAGCATAACGGGGAAGAGCTATACGAGAACCTGCTAAGCCGCGGTCCGCGCATGATTCCTCTCCTCGAACGCTATTTGCGTGACGAGCCCGCCTCGCTTCAGGCTCAATATCCAAAGCGGGTACGGCTGGAACGCACCACCACCTTAATATTCCTGAAAGAGGCTATGCAAATTCTCAAGGTCCAGGCGGGCGCGCGCCACATTTCCTCCACGTCGCCTGAAACATCGCCACTGCGAGAGCAGTCGGGAAAATGCGCCGTCAAAATCCTCAAGCGCTCCGATGTCAAATTCCCTGACAACCTTATCCACCCGGGAGAGTCCTACAGCGGAGCCCCTGTGCTCAGGATCAATATTGAGGAAAATGGAGAGGCATCACACGTTCAACTGCTTCACCCTTCTGGCATCCGGAGGCTCGACGCTGTGCTGGTTTCCGACGTGCACCAATGGAAATACGAGCCACGCCCGGCATGCGGCATCGTTGAAGCCAACGTCGTATTCAACATCGACTGGGTTCCTGCTGGTTCGGGCACGGCCTCCCGCCCCTGAAACCCAACGGCGCGCCAATAATCCACCCTCTACTTACTAGTGTCCCGAAATCCACTTCCCGGGACGTTTTTTGGCAAATTTATTTTTGCCGCCTCCCTTAACCTCTCCATCCCATTGCGATCAAAGCGTTTCCAGGCCGCCTGCAGCGCCTTGCGTGACTCTTCGTCCGGCTGTAGCGCCAGAGTCCGCTCGCGGCTTATGCCGGTAAGCCGATATCCCAGTACCTTGATCTCCCATTCATCCAGGCCGGCCGCCTGCGCCCACTTGTTCCAGTTAGGCCTTGCCGATGGCCGCGCCTCAAGATCCAGCCCTGGGGTGCTCTTATTAATTTTGCGAACAGCGGTTTTCCATTCCTCTGACGGCGGCGTTACAACAGTTAGTTCCTGTGGCATCCCGGACGCCAGCCAGTCCCGATAACTGTCATGCTCCACCACGGGATCGCTGGAATCACGCTCTCCTGCCGCTCCGGCCCGCCAGATTCCATCTTCTCCCTTGGCCGCGTCACGGCTGTCGTAATGGTGGCCAAGATATTCCAGTGCCTCCTCGCCCGAAGTTTCCTCGCCTTCGCTGCGGGTGCTGCCAACCGAAACCAGATTACTGCTGCCTTCATTCACCAACCCCATCTGCAGCGCTTCTCGCTTGGCGACCGTCTTTATATAAGTCTTTGGGTTTTTCGCCGTGCGCCATCTCCCCTGCTGGACGGCCTCGCGGATCGCGAGGAAGTATTGCGGTCCCAGGCGTAATTCCTGCATGATCCACACCCAGACCGCGCTCGACTGCTCAACATCAACCTGTGCCGCAGTCTCCAGGGCTCCCAGCCATTCTGCCTTTGTCGAAGACGATCTGCCCATATCCCCTCACTGGATAGCAGGGGAACAGTTTATCTCTACAGGCGAACAAAAACAATCAAAATATTCTATTTTTATTCGCTATAACGGCTTCAAACGCTAGGAATGTGCTGCTGGATGCGCCGGAGGCTTCCGCAGTGGATAGTCCACCACAATGACCTTCCCGTTCGTGATCGCCTTTACAGAGTGCGGCGTATTGGACGGAACGATTCCGACATGGCCCGGACCTATCTGCTGGGTAGCGCCGCTGATGGTCAGTTCCAGCCGCCCTTCGATCACTTCGTAAACTTCTTCCTGGGGATGAAAATGCTCATGGATTGACGCACCGGCATCGAACTCGTAATGGGCAAAGGTCATGTTGGGGGAATCGAAATAGCGGCCTCTCCAACCCGGCAAGCGCTCGACGGCTGGTAGTTTGTCGATATCAATGAACGCCATGTTTCCACCTCCGGCGCACGGCTCTGATTCTACAGAATGAGAGATGAGCACGCTCGTTGCCCTCTAGCCGTCTACCTCTTGTTACAATATTCCCATGCCCCGTATGGTGAAATGCGCAAAGCTTGGCCGTGAATTGCCCGGCCTGGATGAACCCCCTTTCGACACTGAACTGGGGCAGAAGATCTATGAAACCGTGAGCGCCGAGGCCTGGAAGATGTGGGCCGAGCACTCCAAGATGCTGCTGAATGAATATCGGCTGCAGCCATGGAAGCCCGAAGCGCAGCAATTCCTGGTGGAACAGATGCAGCAATATTTCTTTGGCGCCGGAGCACAGCTGCCAAAAGAATTCGTACCGCCACCGAAATAAGGTTGGCTACAGCAAATACCCAAAACAAAAGCGGCCCGCCAGGGCCGCTTGTTCGGTTAAGAGCCGAAACTCCTGATTACTGTTTCTGGACCGTTCCGGGGGACACGACTTTCTTGTCAGTCTTACTCGGCGTGGAAACTTTCTGCGTTGCGTTCGATCCAGCTTTGGGCGGCAGCGGCTGCGGGTTCAACGACACCTTGCTCGCGGGATCTCCTCCGGCTTTTCTTTCCTTGGGCGGCAGTGGTTGTGGGTTCAACGCAACCTTGCTCGCGGGGTCGCCTCCCGCTTTTCTTTCCTTCGGCGGCAGCGGTTGCGGATTCAGCGCACCCTTGCTCGCGGGATCGCCTCCAGCTTTTCTTTCTCCGGGAGGCAGAGGCTGGGGGTTGAGCGCCACTTTGCTGGCCGGTGACGCAGTTTTGCTTTTCTTGTCGTTTTGTGAGGTCTTGCTCAGGCTGTCCGTCGGGGTTTGCGACATTAACACCCCGGCCATAAGCACCAGCATACATGCGAGAGTAAACACCTTCTTCATCTGATCTCCTTGGTCGTTCAAAACAAAGCGTTCGCAAAACGTCATCGGCAAAACAAAACCTGGCTCTAACAAAGATTCGCGGGCCGCGTGCGCACGCTATCTTAGCGGTAAACAGATAGTTCGGCTAGGAATTATTTGAAAATGGGGAATCTCTCGTAAATCAATTTACGGTCCACTCACCCTCAGATCTTGTTCAGAATGCCGCTTCTTTTCCGCACATGAGCTAATGGCTTACGGCTGTGTGCTAGTGGCTGGTTTCTTCACGACAAAGGAAACTACTTTTGCTATAGTGTTCCAACTTCTCCTGGAGATTGAATAATGCAGCCGTCACTCAAAGGCCTTCTAGCGTGTGCTTGCTTTGCGTTCCTTTCCTTCTTACCCATAAATGCCCAGCAGGATCAGGCGCAAAATCAGGGTCAGCAGGCCAAACCGACATTCCGCACCACGACGCGGCTGGTAGTGGTAGATGTTGTAGTTACTGACAAAGACGGTAATCCGGTGAAAGGCCTGAAAGCAGAGGATTTCACTGTCACCGAGAACAATGAGGAGCAGAAACTGGCTGACTTCAGCTTTCATCAGCCCGGCAGCGTAGCGGCTGCCGGTCAACAGCTGCCGGCAAATATTTTTACGAACGCGCCGCGGTATTCCGGGAACAGCGCCCTCAACGTGATTCTGCTGGACGCGATCAACACCGACTTCAGCAACCACGCCTACGCACAGGACATGCTCACTAAGTACCTGAGCACCAATCCCAAGCTCCAGCCCACGGCCGTCTATGCCCTGGAAAACAACCTGCGGCTGCTGCACGATTTCACCACTGACCCGCAGGCCTTGCGCGATGCTATAACTCACTACAAGGGGATCGGAGTCAGTCATCTGCCAACGGTCGAAGCGGCGGCTTCTCCCTTCACCCAGCGGGGCACTTTCAGAAACGTGCCTCAGGGTCGTGGAGCCGCATTTCGCGGAATGATCTTCCTGGCGCAGACGCTCGCTGGCTATCCCGGACGCAAGAACCTGATCTGGATCTCCGACGGCTTCCCCATCAGCCTGTACCCGGACGTCACCATGGCTGACGAGATATTGCTGACTGAGGATTTCTCTCCTATGGTGGAGAAGATCGCGGATGACCTGATGGCATCGCAGGTGGCGCTTTATCCCATCAGCGCTGCCGGTGTCTCTAAAGATGACCAATTTTCGGCCAAATCAGCCATGGCTGGCATGGCTCAACGCACTGGGGGCAAAACCTTTTTTAACCGGAACGATCTTGACACCGGCGTGCGGACCAGCCTGGACGACGGCTCAACCTACTACACCCTTGAGTACTACCCCGCTAACCGGAAGTGGGACAATAAATTCCGGCACATCCGCGTGAAGCTGTCAAAACCTGGCATGAAGCTGCAATACCGCGACGGATACTACGCCAACAATCCGGGCACTTTCCTTGGCACGGATACCATGGCGGAAGAGTTTAGCCAGGCGCTCGACATTAATGCGCCCGCTCTCACGTCGGTCTCGTTCCAGGCGGCGGTGCTTCCCCCATCGCAGCAGACGCAGAACAAGATGATGGTCGTCTTCCATATTGACCCGCATACCCTGGCCTTTCAGCGAGGGAGTGACGGCCTGGAGCATGCGGCATTGAACTGTGTGGCGTGGGCTTACCCCAAAAAAGGCCATCCGGTGCGCGCTGAAGGCGGCACCATCAATGCCGCCCTGCCGGCCCCCGAATTCGATAAAATCATGAAGAGCTTCTTTCCCTGCAATCGAGCGCTGGACCTGAAGCCTGGCCAGTACACCCTGAGGCTTGGCGTGCTGGATCGGACAGCCAACCTGATCGGCACCCTGAGCACGCCCCTGAGTGTTCCCTGAAACTTCAAAGATCAGGCTTTTCATCGGCGATTGCTATATTTTTCAGGCGCCTAATCTGCACTATATCAATAGCTGCGCTACGGGGTTGGATCTTCCCCACCCAACCCCGTATGCCTTTTCTCTTTCTCTAGCGGCATTTATCCCTGCGCAGCTAATGCGCCCCAAAGTTTATCTGCTTATTCAAATGTTATAATCAAACCGAACTTCCGCTGTAATCACCCCTTTTTCTAACAGCGGAATCTCCTTCTCGTCGGGACGTGGCTCAGCCTGGTAGAGCACTCGCTTGGGGTGCGAGGGGTCGGCAGTTCAAATCTGCCCGTCCCGACCAATCAATCCCTTCCAGCCGACCATCACTTGACGATCAACGTGACGGGCATACTTACCGGCTGTACGCTTGAATTGGAGCTGGTAGCAGTCACTGTGATCGTGAAGGTTCCGGGCGGCGTTCCGGGCGGTGGTGGT
>DASYKK010000261.1:0-3600 GCA_035995565.1 Candidatus Angelobacter sp. | reverse complement strand
TTGCAATCCTCGCCCTGTTGCTCATCACAACACTTGTCGTCTTTTCCCAAACCTCGAGCCAGTTTCCTGAACTGGATAAGAATGGCAAGCCCGTGTCGCCGCGGCCGATGCCTCACCTGGTTTACTCTCCCACCGATCTGGCGCACAGCGGCGTTGCCCTTCCGGCTTCCATCGGCGGTGCAACTCCTAACACCAGCATTATTCGCCTCGGTGACGCCACCAAGATGACTGTCTTTACGTCCTGCACTCAGAACTTTGACCTGATCATGACCGTCTATACCGCCGACGATCAGGGACAGTCGAACCCGAATTTCATTGTCTATAACAGTTACATCATCGCCACCAACATGGCTTCCGGAGCGCAGCAGGCCTACCTGGCCAGCGAGCTTGCTCCCACCGTTACCAGTGGAACGCTGGGCGCGCCCGTCCGAATGCCGCAGCTTGCAGTCTCTTTCTTTGAGAAGAATGACGTTGCCACGGCGGGCACCTGCACCGACCGCGTGATCGTCGGCTACTAAACCACACTCAATCTTTTCAATGCTGCTGCAGCACTTTCAGCGAAGCGATGAAATTAGAGCAGCGAGGCCGACCACGCGCCGAGCTGCCTGCCCCAGGCGCTGAAGACACTCAATTTCTCAACGCTGCGAAAGCGGTTTGGAGCGAAGCGACAATGAAATGGATTGGCGAATACATCATCGATGACACAGGCCAGTGCCGCTGGCACGAGGGCCTGCGCATTCAGGATGAACCAATGAAAGCAGCTTACCGCAAGAATTCTGTGATTGAATTCATCATTGAAACCTCCGCCGTGATGGGCGTGAAAGTGGGGATTGCGTAATCATGCCTGAAATACTTAATGGTGGAAAACTTACCGCGCTGGAGCCCGGATTCGTTGAGCGCGTCGGTCGCAAGCTGCTCAACACCTTCGACGTATGGTTTGGTCCCGACCTTCCCATGGCGCCCAGCGCGCCCGCAGGCACTCCACCGCGGACGCTCGATTACCCGGTCGGCTACAACATCAACATTCAGCCGCGCAATATGGAGCCTATCCCCTTTGAGCAGATGCGCTCGCTGGCCGACTCCTTCGACCTTGTGCGTCTCTGCATTGAGACGCGCAAAGACCAGGTCAGCCGCATGCCCTGGGCATTTCGCTTGAAAAGCCAGCCTGGTGTCCCAAAGCGCGCAGCCAACACCAGCAATAGCGCCATCAGCGGCAATGACGATGAAGAACAAGACCCCCGGCTCACGCAGCTGACCAACTTCTTCTCTTATCCAGATCGCGAGCACACCTGGCAGCAGTGGGTTCGCCTTCTGCTCGAAGACCTGCTCGTTCTAGACGCTCCGGTGCTCGTGCCCATCGTTTCGCAGGAAGGCGAGTTGTGGTCCCCCGGCAAATCGCTCTACGCTCTGGAAGTCATTGACGGTTCCACTATCGCGCGCAAGATTGACGCCATGGGCCGCACACCCGCATCTCCGGCTATTGCGTATCAGCAGATTCTCAAAGGCTTGCCGGCCGTGGATTTCACCGCCGACCAGCTAATCTATCGCCCGCGCAATGTGCGAGCGCACAAGTTTTTCGGATTCTCGCCGGTCGAGCAGATCATTCTCACCATCAATATTGGCCTGCGCCGGCAGATTCACCTTCTTAATTACTACACTGAAGGGAACGTGCCGGAAGCCGTGGCTCAAGTTCCAAAAGAATGGTCGGCTGACCAGATCAGCGAATTTCAGGAATGGTTTGACAGCTCGCTGGCTGGAAACTCCGCCCGCCGCCGGCGCATCACCTTTGTTCCCGAGTGCGGCAACCTCCAGTTCACGCGCGATCCCATGCTCAAGGACGCGCTCGACGAATGGATTACCCGCATCGTCTGCTACGCCTTTGGTCTGTCGCCGCAGCAATTTGTCAGCGTCATGAACCGCGCTACCGCTGAAACCAGCGTCGAGCAGGCCGCTGCTGAAGGACTCGTGCCCATTCTCGGCTACCTGGCCGATACCATCAACTTCATCGTGACTCGCCACTTCGGTTTCAGCGATATCGAATTTGTCTGGGAGCAGGACCGCACCTTGAACCCGCTCGAACAGGCAAAGATAGATGACATTTACGTTCGCGCCGGTGTCCTATCCATCGACGAAGTCCGCGAAAGCCTGGGCAAGCAACCTGTTGGCGTGAGCAATGCCGTCATTACCACGCGAGGGGTTTTTCCTCTTCAGGTTAATGGTTCGTCGCAAAACTCAGGAGCGTCAGCCGAAGTTCAACCAGATGTTGAGTCTCTACCGATGCCAGAATCTCAACTGAGTCCAAACTCTTGACTTAGACCAGACTCTCACCCCCTGTCATCCTGAGCGGCACCGAGCGCCGTCAGGCGTGAGGTAGAGTCGAAGGACCCCGAAGATACGAGTCGTAGCGAGGTCGCATCAGGGAGTTCTCACGAGACAGAGTTGTCAACAAATCAGGATCTAGTTCTCCACCACCATCCAGGCAGCCCACGGGCTGCCTTTTCCTTTGGAGCCAACATGAAATCCATGAACCTCTTCGCCCAGATCGCCAAAATTGATGAATCGAAACATGAAGTCTGGGGCATTGCCACAGCCGAAATCGTCGACAAAGAAGGCGAAATCTTCGACTACGAATCCTCCAAGCCCTACTTCAAGCGCTGGAGCGACGAAATCTCCAAAGCCACTGACGGCAAGAGCCTGGGCAATGTTCGTGAAATGCACGAGCCCAGCGCCGTAGGGAAACTGGTCGCCATCGCCTTCGATGACGACGTGAAACAGATCCGTGTCGGCGCGCGCATCGTTGACAGTGTCGCCTGGCAGAAATGCATGCTCGGTGTCTACACCGGTTTCAGCATCGGCGGCGCATATGTGAAAGCCTGGAAAGACGGCGAGTATGTCCGCTTCACCGCCAGCCCCGTCGAAATCAGTGTGGTCGATAACCCCTGCGTTCCGGGCGCGCACTTCACCGCCGTAAAAGCCGACGGCACATTCGAGGTCCGCAAGTTCTCACACTCGGCCTCAGAAACGAAAAAAATCCCGGGCGGTCCACGCTCCGGAGTAAAGACAGGAGATCAAAGCACAATGCTGGAAGCAAATGATAAAGCGCAATTGGAAAAGGCACGGGCCGGCTCCGCATCTGCGCTCGCCAAGCTGGCTGAAATGGAGCAGGAAGTGGCCGGCTTGCGCAGCGAAATGGAAAGCAACAACCAGGAGATCCAGCGTTCGCTGACAAATCTTCTGTCACTCGTGGAAAAACTCGTGTCGCCGCAGGAATCCACGGGCCGTGTGGCGCGCACCAGTGTGCCCACGCGCACCGTGACCAAAGAAGACGACGCGCGTCCTGCGCTGGCCAAGTCCACCGGCGAGCCCAGCGTCCATGAGCTGCTCAAGCGGACGCTGCAGCAACCGCAGCCGGCCTCCGTATACCTGCGCTAGAGCTGCTTTTCTCTAGCCGCTGAGGTATCGAATTCACCTCACCACCGCATTTTTTTTTGCGGAGAAAAGGAACCAGAAATGTTTGGCGATCTCAGTCAGCAGACGTTCGATCTGCTCAACAAGGCGGACCTATCCTCCTTGAACAAAACCACCATAAGCCAGGCGACG
>DASYKK010000260.1:0-9694 GCA_035995565.1 Candidatus Angelobacter sp. | reverse complement strand
ATTGCCCAGGCAATGAACGTAAGCACCGCTACAAGAAGTACTGCAGGCACAAAATAGCCGGAAACTTTATCTGCCAGAGACTGAATCGGCGCGCGAGTGCGCTGCGCCTCGGCCACCATACGCACAATTTGCGCCAGCAATGTTTCAGAGCCCAATTTTTCCGCGCGCATAATGAACGAACCGGTCTGGTTTACCGTTCCGCCCACTACCTTTGCGCCCGGAACTTTCTCCACCGGCATCGATTCGCCTGTAACCATTGATTCATCGACAGCGCTGCTTCCTTCTTCCACTATGCCATCCACCGGAATACGGTCGCCGGGCCGAACCCGCAGCCGGTCGCCGCGTTGAACCTGAGCCAGAGCAATTTCTTCGTCTGCTCCATCCGGGCGCAGGCGACGCGCAGTTTTAGGATTGAGATCGAGGAGCGCCTTGATAGCCGAACTGGTTTGGCGGCGGGCTCGCAATTCCAGAACCTGCCCCAGGAGCACCAAAGTTACGATGATTGCTGCGGATTCGAAATAAACTTCTGGCCGCCCGCCATGACCGAGAAAAGAAGGGGGGAAAATGCCCGGCATCAGAGTCGCGATGACACTGAAGAGATACGCTGTGCCTGTGCCCATGGCGATCAGCGTGAACATATTCAGGTGGCGATTGACGAGTGAAGCCCAGCCGCGCTGGAAGAATGGCCAGCCTCCCCAGAGAACGACAGGCGTCGCCAATGCGAGTTGTAGCCATTCCACCCAGCGTGCTGGCAGGTCGTGGAGAAGGCTGCCGGCGGCCATGCCGCCCATGGAAATGGCAAGTAAAGGAAGGCTAAGCGTAACGCCAACCCAGAAGCGCCGCTGCATGCTCCGTAGCTCAGAATCGTCCTCTCCGTGTGCCTTTGCCAGAATGCGCGGCTCCAACGCCATGCCACAAATGGGACAAAAACCTGGCTGGTCGCGCACAATTTCCGGATGCATAGGGCATGTGTACTCGAGCGCTTCCGGCTCGAGTGCCATGCCACATTTGGGGCATGCTCCAGGTTTGCTCTCACGGACTTCTGGGTCCATGGGGCAGACGTAGGTGACGGTCCCCTGTGTGGCAGGCTCTGCAGGCGCAGTGGGCTTTGCCAGGGCGATCGCTCCAATCTGCACCATCTGGGACTTCGGGAGTTCGGCTTGCGGAGGTTTTGGCGCCAGATATTTTTCCGGATTGGTTTTGAAGCGCTTCACGCAGCTGGGACTGCAAAAATAGTAGGTCTGCCCCTTGTACTCGGCTGAACCCTGGGCGGTGGCAGGATCAACGTCCATGTTGCAGACCGGATCTTTGGCGAAGGTTCTTCCTTTGTCGGATTTCACTTTTTCTGAGTTCATAACCGTAAATGGCCCTCACCGGGCGTGCCGGTAAAAGAGTTCTGTCAGCTCGTTATAAGTGCGTTGCGCTTGTTTGTCGTCGCCGGAGCGCAAGGCCTCGGTGGCGCAGTGCTGGAGGTGGTCTTTCATCAAGATGCGTTCCACTGCGCGCAATGATTCATGGATGGCAGACATCTGCACCAGAACGTCCGGACAGTAGCGTTCCTGTTCCACCATCTTCTGAACGCCACGGACCTGGCCTTCGATGCGGCGCAGGCGCAGCAGCAAATTCTCTCGCGAGGCGGTTTCGCGGGGCGCGGCGCGATGGCTTTCCTTGTGTGTAGTTCTCTTTGGCATATGTTTCGGTACTCTTGTTTTTTAATATACCCCCTAGGGGTATCAAGGTCAAATGAAGAATGAATGCTTGAGCTATATTGGAAGGTCGACAAAGAGTTTCAGCTGGCGATGCGCCAGCCAATCCTACATTTTGAGGAAACTGAATGACGCTGCTTGATGTGGTCTTTAAATACGGCACGCCGCCCGGAGAAAAAGAGATGGCAGCACTCAACAACGCCTGGGAGGTTTATGGCGTGCGCAAAATCAAGTTCGACGAAAAAGAGCACACCATCCGCGTGGAGTATGACGCGTCACGGCTGAATGACGGCGAGATAGCAGGAATCCTGCGGCGGGCGGGAATCGATCTAAGGGAAAAGGTACAACTCGTGTAATCCCGTTTTAGTATTCATCGGCTTTGGCCAGCGAGGGATACTGCATGAGCACGATTGTCTTAGCGCACGGCGTTCTGGGATTTGGCGATGAACTTCCCGGACTGTTTCAGCTACTTCCAACAATTCACTACTTCAACTGTGTCGCCGACCATCTGCGGGAGCAGAGGCACGTCGTGCTTGAGCCTCAGGTGGACCCAACAGGATCGGTTCAAGGAGCGTGGCGACCAGTTGGCTGAAAAAATCCTAAAGCAAACCAGCCCTAGTGACAAGGTGCATATTCTTGCGCACAGCATGGGCGGGCTGGATGCACGGCACGCCATTACAACGCGAACGGACCTGGTCGATCGTGTAGCGACGCTGGTAACGATTGGAACGCCCCACCGTGGTTCTCCAGTCGCGGATGCCGTTGCCAACGAGAGTGGACCTCTGCTGGACAGAATCCCACACCTCCTGCGGCAGAAACTTGAGAGCAACACGAAGGCACTGCATGATCTCACTACGCAAGTGTGCAGCGCTTTCGATGCTGCCACGCCTGACGCTCCAAGCGTGAGATACATCAATGTCGCAGGGGATGCATCAAAGGGCAACAGCGAACTGCTTCTGTTCCAGCTGGCGGCAGCCATTGGCAATATTACGGGAGAGATCAACGATGGCGTGGTAACCAGGAGTTCGGCGTTACGTGCGGGAAACCAACATCTGAACGATTGGCCGGTAGATCATGCGGGAGAAATTGGCTGGACTTCGGCCTTGCTCATTCCGTTTCGACGTCAGAAGGCCGTCGCGGAACATTTAGCGCGGTACGATGCCATTGTTGGCATGCTGTAATCGTTATCCTGCGCCTGTTAGCAACTCAGGCTGGCAGATCCTTCGCTACGCTCAGGATTTCGCCTGCGGATTCTCACCCCAACACGCAAGTGCGGCGTGTCGGGGGACCCCGATTCTCCCGCTCGGCTTCGCCTCGCTCACGCCCGCAGTGCCGCTTAAAAGACAGATCCTTCGCGCAAAAACAGCGCTCAGGATTTAGGCTGGCGACTCCCGCTCAGCTGCGCTTCGCTCACGCCGCCAAAACGCCTCAAAATGCAACGAGGCACTTTCGAGGGATCTCTGGCCGTTAGATCCATTCGAAAGCGCCCCGATGCGCGCCACTTCGTCTGGCATGGGTTAATGCATCCTCTGTGCCATTCGATTGTTACTGGAAATAAAGAACTTAGCAGAGCTGCTGAGTGGAAAAGCAGGTAGGAATTCCCTGCCACTGAAAAAATTGCTCGGTGAATTCTTCTACGATACCTCTTACACCCCAAATTATTACTTAGCGGCAATCCTCAACGGGCTTTATTCTAAGAACCGCAACCCGCCCAACAGTCAAAAGAAGTTCGCGAGCCCAGGCAGAAAACCGCGGTGCCGCGGCCGAGAGACATCAACTAATCACAACAGCAAGAAGGAGTTTGTTAAATGTCACATTTCGATCCCAGAATTATCAATTCGAATCCCAGGTCAGTTTCAGGCACACCTATCCTGATTGGCTTAGGGCTGCTCCTGATCATCATCCTTATGTGGTCATCCCTGGCTTACGTGCCGCCGGGAAACGTGGGCGTGCTGGTTTATTTTGGACGGGTCACCGGTGAAACTCTGCCTGCTGGGACCCATTTTGTTTCTCCGTTTAAGATCAACCATGTCTTTTCCGTGCGGACACAATCCCAGGAAGAACACACATCCACGCCCTCCATGGAGGGATTGAATCTGGAGATGGACACGTCACTGATCTACCACCTGGAACAAAGCCATGCAGCTGACGTTTACAGCAAACTTGGCCCGGACTACGCTCATACCATCATTGATCCGAACCTGCGTTCGATTATCCGCGACACCACGGCCGGACATTCCGCCAACACGCTGTATTCAAGCTCACGCAAGCAGGTGGAGGATGAAATCAGGTCAGGGCTGAAGGCCACGCTGGAGCCGCGTGGCATCGTGGTTGAGAGCGTTCTGCTGCGCGACATACAGCTTCCTCATACGCTCAGAGCTTCAATTGAGACCAAGCAGCAGGCCGAGCAGGAATCGCTGGCGATGAATTTCCGCCTGCAAAAAGAAAGGCAGGAAGCCGATCGCAAGCGGATTGAAGCTCAGGGCGTTCATGACTTCCAGCAGATCGTAGCCCAGGGCATCAGCCCGCAACTGCTGCAATGGAAAGGTATCGAGGCCACGGAAACCCTGGCTAAAAGCCCGAACGCCAAAATCATCGTGATTGGCAATCCTAAAAACGGTTTGCCTCTGATCATGGGCAATGAGTAGCTCGCGGCCAAATCTTACGTGCCTATTGCAGCCATTACTTCAGGGCGAATAAAGCGTTCACGTGGGCATTGATAGTTACGGTCTGCGGCGTGAAGTCGGCCATGGGCGGCGGCGTTGCCATGGGCGCGGCGGATCGAGCCATGCCGGCCTGCGCGTACATCACGGGCACGATATTGGTTTGGTTCACGTCAACTGAGGCGTAGAGCAGCTCTCCCAGCGTGCGGCCGCCGGCCGTGGCCACGGCTCCGGCCTGGTTGCGGGCTTTTTTCAGCGCATCTTCAGATGCCTTGGCTTTAGCCTGCTCAATATCTTCGAGGGTGTAGTTCACTGACTGGTTCTGTGTGTCTTCCACGTTAGCCAATTGTTCGGTAAGAGCGCCGATTTTGGTAAAGTCGCGAAGTTTCAGTGTCACATCGGACGCAACACGATAGCCAATCACTTTGTGCTTGGGATTTTTCCAGTCATACATCGGTTGCATTTGGTAGCTCCCGAATTGCGCCGCTTTCAGATCGATGCCATTGCTCTTCAACACCTGGCGCACGTGGTCCACAGCCAGGGCGGCATGGTCATAAGCCGCACGGGAGGTGTCTTGCTGAGAGGCAATCTCCATGCGTATGACGGCGGTGTCAGGCGCAGCCTCAAATTTTCCATCGGCGCCGGCATAAATGGTATTGATTTGGATTGCGGCGGGAGTGGAAGCGACCTGCGCGAAACTGCTGCCGGCGAGTGCAAGTACGATCAGCGAACAACGTGCAATCTTCATTGGAATATGTCTCCGCCAAATACTAACACTCAGCCCGACGAAAGTTGCTGACCGATCGGGACAGTGATCTCCTATTGACGTCCTGACCACGTGAATTTAGGCTTACGGTGCAGCATTCATGCGGAGGAAAGAACTGATGCGTAGAAGAACCGCTGTACAGATGTTGGGAACGCTAGCGCTCCTGGGACCGACGGCCGGAACCAGTCTGTTTGCGCAGGGCGAAAAGAAAGAAGAGAAGAAAGAAGCACCGCCGGCGCTTGCACTGAAAGTGGGAGACCCGGCGCCTGATTTCACTTTGCCCGATCAGACCTTTAAAAATAAGGTCTCACTCCACGATTTCAAGGGGAAGAAAAACGTCGCACTGGCATTTTATATCTTCGCCTTCACTGGTGGTTGAACCAAGCAGATGCAGAACTTCCAGGCGAACCTGCAAAAACTGGAAGCTGCAGACACCCAGGTGCTGGGTGTTAGCATGGACAGCCCGTTCAGCAATGCCGCATGGGCGGAAAAAATCAACGTCACCTTCCCGCTGCTCAGCGATTGGGGTGGAGAAATCACCCGCAAATATGGGCTGTACGACGAAAAGCGTAAGATTGGCCGCCGCGTGAATTTCCTGATAGATAAAGAAGGCAAGATTGCCGAAATGCAGATCGACAGCGACGCCGTCGATCCAGCTGCACTCGTTACTTCCTGCGAACGCCGGAAACTTAAAAGCTAGATGCAGGCAATGGTTCAGACTGAAGCCCGCCAGGGACTTTCATCCCGGCGGGCCCTTTTTTTGCTCTCTCTAGCCCAATTATTGGCGATGTCACTGTGGTTCACCGGCACGGCGGTGATTCCGCAGATCACAACGCTGTGGCATTCCGGTCTGGCTTTGGGATCTTGGCTGACCATCGCCGTGCAAATTGGGTTTTCAGTCGGCGCCATCACGTTTGCGCTCTTCAATATTCCCGACGTTTTCAGTCCGATTAAAGTTCTGGTTGTATCTGCCGTGGCGGCAGCCGCCGCCAATGCCACTTTCGCTTTCCTGGCCGCTGATCCTCTTGCGGCCATTCTGCTGCGCGGCGCCACAGGTTTTTTTCTGGCCGGTGTTTATCCCGTCGGCATGAAGATTATTGCCGGCTGGTTTCAGCGCGGACGCGGACTGGCGCTGGGCATTATGATCGGCGCGCTCACGGTGGGATCGGCCCTCCCTCACGCCGTGAATGCTATCGGCAGAGTGCCGTGGCAAGGTGTAATTCTTCTTGGCAGCGCACAGGCTTTACTGGGCGCTCTGATCGTTGCAGTGGCAGTTCGGCAGGGACCTTTTGCCATGCCACAATCACGCTTTGATCCCGCACAGATCCTTGAAATTGTTCGCAATCGCGCTTTGCGATTGGCCAATCTAGGCTATCTGGGACACATGTGGGAGCTTTATTCCATGTGGGGATGGATCGCCGTCATCTTCTCGGTCTCCGCGGGTTGGTCGCGCTCAATGTTTGAAGCTATTGCCGCACTGGCAATCGCGATCGGCGCGGTAGGCTGCATCTGGGCCGGAGCAGCCAGCGACAAATTGCAAGACCAGGAAATCTCACTTCGTGTGGCTCAGCGCGCGCGTGTGACCATCATCGCCATGGCGATCAGCTCTGTTTGTTGTGTGCTGGCTGCGCTGGTTCTGCACCGTCCCATGGTTCTCATTCCCCTTTCGCTCGTCTGGGGAATCGCTGTGATTGCCGATTCGGCGCAGTTCTCTACCATCATCAGCGAAGTGTCTGACAAGAATTATGTTGGCACCGCGCTTACGTGCCAGGTAGCGTTGGGATTTCTGCTGACTGCCGGTGTAATTCGGCTGATGGCGGCGATTGCCGCGCATTACGGATGGAGTTGGGCCCTGGCGAGCATGGCGCTGGGGCCGCTGCTCGGAATCTGGGCGATGACTGGACTGCTTCCCCGCCAGCGAGTGACGAGTTAGTTCTGGCGGGCTTGTGAAGTCCGCATGGTATTCTTTTCCGTTCCCAACATCGGCAGATTGAAAAACCGAAAACGGAGTCCTCTCGTCCCAATGCAACTACGGATTGTCCTGCCCCTAACGCTTCAATTTGCAATGCTCGCTTCCCTGGCAACGGCGCAGGTCCCCAAGGTAACGCCTGTTCCTCCCACGCCCCAGGCGCCGACCGCGGGCGAATCAAGGGTGACGGAGCCTCCGCATGAGCTCACCGTTACAGACCTGCATGCTTTTCTTGACGGATTTGTTCCCATGCAGCTTGAACGCGAAGACATTGCCGGAGCAGTCGTATTGGTGGTGAAAGACGGCACAATTTTATTCGCCAAGGGCTACGGCTACAGTGACGTCGAAAAAAAATCTCCCGTTACTGTGGACGCCACGCTGTTTCGGCCCGGATCTGTTTCGAAGCTCTTTACCTGGACCGCGGTCATGCAACTGGTGGAACAAGGCAAGCTAGATTTAGACCGCGACATTAACGAATATCTCGATTTCAAAGTCCCGGCGAAATTCGGCAAGCCGATCACGCTGCGCAACATCATGACGCATACTCCGGGCTTCGAGGAGCAGATCAAGGACCTGATTACTGAAGAAGCTGCTCCTTCTGCCACATTGAAGCAGCACCTGGTCATGCATATCCCTCAGCGTATCTTCCCTCCCGGAACCATACCTGCCTATTCCAACTACGGAGCTGGTCTGGCGGGTTACATTGTGGAACGCGTCTCAGGACGTCCTTTCAATGATTATGTAAATGAAAACATTTTCAAGCCGCTGGGAATGTCTCACTCCACATTCGCGCAACCACTGCCTACCGAACTGAAGCCGCTGATGTCCAACGGCTACAGACTAAGTTCTGGCAAGTCGAAGCCGTTTGAAATTATTGAGGAAGCTCCGGCCGGTGCGCTGGCAGCTACCGCAGCTGATCTAGCGCGATTCATGATTGCCCATCTTCAGAACGGTAAATTTGAAAATGGGAAGATTCTGCGTCCCGAAACTGCGGCCCAGATGCACTCACGACATTTCGGGCTCAGCCCGGCGCTCAATGGCATGTGCCTTGGTTTCTACGAGGAGTCGCGCAATGGGCGCCGCATCATTGGCCATGGCGGCGATACCGTCTACTTCCATAGCGACCTGCACTTCATGCTGGAAAACGGGATTGGTTTCTTCGTTTCTTACAACAGCGCAGGCAAGGGCGAGATCAGCCCGCGCAGCGCGTTGTGGTATCACTTTCTGGATCGCTACTTCCCTTTCACGCCACCCAAGGTTGAGAAGCTGGCCAACGCAGACGCAGATGCCAAAACTGTTGCCGGACGATATCTCACTAGCCGCCGATCTGAAAGCAGCTTCCTGAAAGTTGGCGCCGTCGAGGAGAATGTTCGGGTAACGCCGGATGAAAATGGAACAATCAAGGTCGAGCCATTCAAGGACTTCAATGGACAGATCAAAAAATGGCAGGAAATTTCACCGCTGGTTTACCGATCTGTAAACGGCCAGGACCTGCTCGCCTTCCGTCGCGACGATCAGGGAAACATGCTTCTGGCGCCGAATTTCCCTGCGGCCGCTGAGCAA
Organism: Candidatus Angelobacter sp.; assembly: GCA_035995565.1. GTDB lineage: Bacteria > Acidobacteriota > Terriglobia > Terriglobales > Acidobacteriaceae > Angelobacter. Next base: position 1,027 of record DASYKK010000260.1, on the reverse strand, counting down.
CGCGTTTCACGTCTGAATAGCGCGGACTTCAATCAGTCATTGATCCTGGGCATTTTGATTGTGCTGGGACTAACGCTGCTATGCTGGCCATTAGCCGCCATCATCCGCGGACACTACCACCAGCAGCTTGATTTGGATTCCAGCTATTTGCGCCTGCGTCCGTGGGTGCGCGTGGTGTGTGCGGTGGACGTTGCTTTTCTGCTGATCTTCCTGACGGTACTCACCAGCGCAGGACCGAATGACCTAAGTTCCAGGACTGATTTCAAGTTTCACGCCATACAATCTCTTGGAGTAGTAGGAGCGCTGGGGACCATCATCGTGATGCTGGCATGTCTTCGCTCGTGGAGGGACCCGCACGCATGGTTCTGGGGCAAGGTCTGGAATCTTTTACTCCTGATGGCCTGCCTCGGCTTTGTGTGGTTCTCTTACCACTGGAACCTGCTGAACTTCAACCTGAATTATTGATTTCGGACTGCTCTGGCGCCACACCGAGTGGCGATCGTTACTGGCGTGCTTATGGTCACGAGGTCATTTTTTACTTTGTAAGATGCGACGCTATACCTTTTGCACCGCCTGGACGAGATTGGTCAAAGTGGCTTTGGCGTCCCCATAAAGCATGCCCGTAACCGGTTTGAAGAAGAGCGGGTTTTCCAGACCGGAAAATCCTTTGCCTTTGCCACGCTTCAAGACCACGACGGATTTCGCTTTGTCGACTTCAATGATGGGCATACCAGCGATTAAGCTCTTGGGATTATCGCGCGCGTCGGGATTGACTACGTCATTGGCGCCGATGACTACGGCCACGTCAGTCGATGGCATTTCCGGATTGATCTGCTCCATTTCATAGAGCGAAGAGTAAGGCACGTTGGCTTCAGCCAGAAGCACGTTCATGTGCCCCGGCATGCGGCCGGCCACCGGATGGATGGCGTACTTCACGGAAATGCCGCGCTCTTCCAGAAGATTGCCCAGTTCGCGGACGGCGTGTTGCGCCTGCGCCGTGGCCATCCCATATCCTGGAACGAAAACC
>DASYKK010000259.1:0-15839 GCA_035995565.1 Candidatus Angelobacter sp. | reverse complement strand
GCCAAGACTCTGGTTGTCCGCCGTATCTACGGCGCGCTGGCCATGGGCTGGCGCGGCTCCGCCAAACACTGGAACCGCTACGAAACGGCTTACATGCTTCTGGCCGGCCTGGCGACGCCGCTGGTCTTGTCCGTGCATAGCGTGGTCAGCCTTGATTTTGCGTCGTCGATTGTTCCGGGATGGCACACCACATTCTTCCCGCCATACTTTGTCGCGGGTGCCATCTACTCCGGCTTTGCCATGGTGTTGATGCTGGCGATCCCGTTCCGTTATCTCTACGGCATGCAGGACTTCATCACCCTGCGGCATTTGCAGAATGCTGCCAAGGTCATGCTCGCCACTGGCATGATCGTCGCTTACGCCTACGGCCTGGAAATGTTCATGGGCTGGTACAGCCAGGATAGATACGAGCTGGCCATGGTGAGCAACCGCCTGCACGGTCCGTACTCTTCCTATTACTACATGCTAATTCTCTGCAACATCCTGATACCGCAATCGCTGTGGTTCAACAGCGTGCGCTCATCGCCGTGGAAACTGTTCCTGGTTTCCATTGTGGTGAATACGGGTATGTGGCTGGAGCGTTTCGTTATCGTGGTGATGAGCCTGCAGCGTGATTACATTCCCAGTTCGTGGGGCATGTACTGGTTCACCAAATGGGACATGATGATTTTCATTGGGACGATGGGGTTCTTTACCTTGCTCTTCTTCATATTTATCCGGCTCATGCCGGCCATCTCCATCTTTGAAATGCGGACGTTGATTCCGCAGGCGAAGGTGAAAGAATGACAGCTGGAGCTATCTACGGACTGATGGCGGAATTTGAAACGCCCACTGAGCTGGTCGAGGCGGCCAAGGGCGCCTATGCTGCCGGCTATCGCAAAATGGACGCCTATACGCCCTATCCACTGGAAGAAGCTGCGGAAGCCATTGGCTCGCATCACAATCGCGTCTCGCTGATCGTGCTGGTTGGCGCCATGCTGGGGATGATTGGCGGATATTCTCTGGAATACTGGGTTTCCGTAATTGCTTATCCCATCAATGTAGGCGGTAAGCCATTTCACTCCTGGCCATCGTTTATTCCTGTCACGTTTGAATGCGCGGTGCTCGGCGCTGGACTCGCAGCGGTTTTTGGCATGTTGGCGTTGAACGGCCTGCCGCAGCCCTATCATCCTGTGTTCAACGCGCCGAATTTTGTGCGCGCCAGCCGCGATCGTTTCTTCCTGTGCATTGAATCGCAGGATCCGCGCTTCAGCCTCTCCGACACACGCAAACTGCTGGAGACATATAAGCCTGAAGAAATTGTGGAGGTGCCGTATTAATCGTCCGGCACAAATCCGCGTTGCATGGGCGCTGTTTGCGGCGGCAGGTATGGCTGTTCTTGCCGGTTGCCGGCAGGACATGCAGAACCAGCCCAAATTTATTCCGCTGCGTTCCAGCGAATTCTATTCTGACCGCAGATCGGCGCGCTATCCCGTTCCGGGCACCATTCCGCAACTGGAAGATAAGAACGTGGACCGCGAGCAGCTTGATCCCAATAGCTATTTCCTGACCGGCAAACATGGCAATACGTATGGCAACGAGCTTCCCGCAGGCTCGGACCAAAAAGCAGTTTCGGCAGTGCTGGCGCGAGGACAAGAGCGCTACAATATTTATTGCCAGCCCTGCCACTCGGAACTGGGCGATGGAAATGGCATGATCGTCCAGCGCGGCTATAAGCGCCCTCCGTCTTTCCATGTGCAGCGGCTCAGGAACGCGCCTCTAGGATGGTTCTACGATGTTGCCAGCAACGGCTTTGGCGGCATGCCGGACTACGCTGCTCAGATCAAGCCTGCCGATCGCTGGGCCATCGCCGCATATATTCGCGCGCTGCAGTTAAGCCAACACGCCGCGGATGCGGACGTGCCGCCCGGTGATCGCGACAAGTTGAATAAATCAGAAGAAGATGGAATCCGGATACCAGATACGTCGGCTCCGCCGCCCGCAACACAGCCTGAGGGAGGTGTAAAGCGATGAGCCAGACTCTGGTCCGCGTTACACCCAAGGATTTCGCGCCCCCGGCGGTGATTGACCGCATGCGCTCGCGCTCGCTGGTTGTCGGCGTGGTCTTTAGCGTGGTGGCGCTTGCGCTCACGCTCGGCCTCAGCCAGTGGGATTTGTTCCTGCGCGCTTGGCTGCACTCATTCATGTTCTGGCTCGGACTTACGACAGGTTCTCTGGCTCTGCTCATGCTGCAATATGTGAGCGGAGGCAACTGGGGACGTCTGGGTCGCCGCATATGGGAAGCGGCCGCAGGCAACTGGTGGCTGATGTTATTGTTCTGGCTTCCTCTTGCTCTGGGCGTGAAGCGGCTGTATGTCTGGGCCAACATACCCCAGGATCCAGCGAAGCTCGCGCAGTTTCTGGCGCACTACGGCGCGGACAAAATTCACTTCTATCTCAATGTTCCATTTTTCTGGGTTCGCGGACTGAGCTATTTCGCCGGCTGGGCGATCCTTTACATGCTCCTGAAGCGCTGGTCCATCCGCGAAGAAGAGGGGACGACGACGCCCGCGCAGTTTGTCACCATCCAGAATCTAAGCGGGTTCGGCATCGTGTTTTACGCGCTCAGCATCACGTTTGCCTCCATCGACTGGACAATGTCTCTTTATCCGGAATGGTGGTCAACTGTTTGGGGCATGCTTTTTATGGTCGGCCAGGTACTCACGACATTCTGCTTTACCATCTGGCTGTTTACGCGGCTTTCGGCCATCGAGCCGGTCTCCCGCATTTTCAAAATCGACTACCTGCATGACTTCGGCAAGCTGATGTTTGCCTTCGTCGTGCTGTGGGCCTATCTCTCATTTTCGCAGTGGCTGATTATCTGGTCCGGCAACATGCTTTCGGAAATCCGCTGGTACATTATGCGGCTGCAGAATGGCTGGCAATATTTTGGGACGATTCTGATCTTCGTCCACTTCGTATTCCCGTTTGCATTACTGCTCTCGCGTAACACCAAGCGCAGCCGGAATCGAATTGTGATGATCGCATTCCTGGTGATGTTCATGCGGCTGGTCGACTTATTCTGGCTGACCGCACCTAACTTTTATCCCGGCACCGGCGCTGGTTTGTACAATTTCCACCTGCTGGATGCAGCTATGTACGTGATCTGTCCCATCGCCATGGGTGGCATCTGGCTGTTCTTCTTTTTTCTGCGGCTGAGCAAGCGTTCGCTCATGCCGGTCAATGATCCTGGTTTTGTCGAAATGCTGGAAGCGAAACATGGATAAAGATAAATTTCAAACTCAATCCGGCGGGCACATCAAGGAAGGCCACGACGAGAGCGACGTAAACGTTCGCGGCATTATATGGTCCGGCGTGATCTTGGCGATCGGCGGCGTGCTGGCCTTCGTCCTGATGATTGCCATGATCCGCTTCATGGAAAAATGGGAGCAGGATCATGAAGCCAAGCTGACGCCGATGGAGCAGGAGTTGCAAAAGGAGCGCGATACGCCGAAAGAAGGCCTGGGCAAGGAGCCCCCGCCGCCTGAAGGCGAATTAAGGCCCGCGCCGGATTGGTATGGACGCGGAAAAATAGAAGAGCATCTCAGCCGCACCATCAAAGCTCCTCGCCTGCAATATGACGATGAGCACGACATGCAGCTCTTCCGAGGATCAGAAGACAAGTGGCTCAACTCCACAGGCAAAGCGCCCGATGGAAGCATCCATATACCTGTAAGCCGCGCCATGGAAATCCTGGCGCAGCGCGGGTTGCCGCAAGTGAGCGGGCCATTTCAGCCGGCAAACGTCGGAGCCCCCAGCGCCGCATATCCCTCGGGAGCGGCAGATACGGGACAAACGGGCCGCGCTACGCCCACAGCAGGAGCAAAGAAGTGAAGTACGGCAGTACAATTCGGAAGGTGCTGGTTGTCACGATGTTGGCAGCTTTAGCCTCGGTTTCAGCCTGGTCTCAGGCCGCGCCCAAGCTACAACCGGGCGAGTCCGTTCCCAACGCGAAGCCCTCGATCCTTGACCAGGTTGGGCTCGACCAGCGCCTGAACCAGCAGGTCCCGCTTGATTTAGCTTTCAACGATGAAAGCGGCCAGGCAATTCAGTTGCAACAATACTTTGGGCAGAAGCCGGTGATTTTGATGCTGGTGTACTACCAATGTCCCATGTTGTGTACGCAGGTTTTAAGCGGCTTTACCGGCGCAATGCTTGGAATTCGCAAGTTCGACATTGGACGTGAATTTAACGTAGTTACGGTAAGCATTGACCCGCGTGACAAACCGGATGACGCTGCGGCTGCGAAGGCGAGATACATCAAGCGCTATCGTCGGGCTGGCGCTGCCGAAGGCTGGCATTTTCTTACCGGCAAAAAAGATCAGATCGATGCACTGGCGCAGGCCGTCGGTTTCCGCTACGCATGGGACCCTGAAATCCAGCAGTACGCGCATGCCAGCGGCATCATGTTGCTGACCCCGCAGGGTCGGGTAGCCCAGTACTATTACGGAATCGAGTATGCCCCGCGCGACATTCAACTCGGATTAGTCGAAGCGTCAAAAGGCAAGATCGGAAACGTGGTGGACCAGGTTCTTCTCTACTGCTACCACTATGATCCTAGACAAGGAAAATACGGCGCCGCGATTTTTAATGTTTTGCGCTTGAGCGCCCTCGCCACGGTTTTGGCGCTGGGTGGTTTCATGTTGATCATGTTTCGCCGCGACTCGCTTGCCGCCCATAGGGATGGCTTAACCAGGACAGCCGAATAGATGCAATTGAACTTTCCCATTTTTCCGGAGCAGGCCTCGAGTATCGCGGGGCAGGTAGATGCGCTTTACCTGTTCCTGGTCTTGATCACTACATTTTTCTCGCTGCTCATCGCCATTCTCATCCTCTACTTTGCCATCAAGTACAGAAGGACTCCGGAGCGACAGGCGGAACAGATCCACGGCTCCACACTGCTGGAGATTGTCTGGACGGTGATCCCGCTAGGCATCTCAATGGTCATCTTCGTCTGGGGCGCGGTCCTTTATTACCACATGGAACGCTCGCCCTCGAACCCGCTGGAAGTTTACGGCGTGGGCAAGCAGTGGATGTGGAAGTTCCAGCATCCCGGCGGCCAGCGCGAAATCAATACCCTGCACGTTCCCACTGGCCGCGACGTTAAAGTCACGATGATTTCCCAGGATGTGATTCACAGCTTTTTCATCCCCGCATTTCGCATAAAGCAGGACGTGCTGCCCAACCGCTACGTGTTTACCTGGTTCAAAGCCACGCAGCCGGGGACCTATCATCTATTCTGTTCGCAGTACTGCGGCACCAAACACTCCGGGATGGTGGGGCAGGTTGTGGTGATGACGCCCGACGACTATGCCACCTGGCTGGCCAGTGGCAAAGCTGAAGGCTCACTGGCGTCGCTGGGAGAAAAGGCGTTCCAGCAATATGGCTGCACCACATGCCATCGTCCCGATTCAGGCGCGCGGGGACCTAATCTTGAAGGCCTTTATGGCCGTCCCGTTCGCCTTACAGACAATCGAGTAGTGCTGGCGGACGACAATTACATTCGCGAATCGATCCTTGAGCCCAATGCCAAAGTAGTTTCCGGCTTCCAGTCCATCATGCCGACATTCCGCGGCGTGGTGAGCGAAGACGAAATCATTGCTATTACTGAATACATCAAGCACCTGGCGCCGCAGGAAGCCAACCCGCTGAATAACCGGACCTCGCCCACGCAGATACGTGACAACGAAGTGCCGAATATTCAGCAACAGAACCTGCAGCAGAATCAGCAACCGGCGCAGCAAACCCCGCAGGGAACCAGGCCTGTGAATCCATCTGGGAAGAAACCATGAGTACCGCAACAAGGATCGTTAAGCCGGTAATGCCTGAACGGCATTACCTGAATGACAATTACGGAATCAGATCGTGGCTGCTGACCAAGGACCATAAGCGCATTGCGATCTTGTATCTGTTTTCCATTACGGTTTTCTTCTTCATTGGTGGCATGTTCGCCGCTTTGATCCGCTTGCACCTGCTAACGCCCAATGGCGAATTGTTCCAGGCCGACACCTATAACCGCCTGTTCACGATGCACGGCGTGAACATGATCTTCTTTTTCCTGATTCCTTCCGTGCCGGCGGTGATCGGCAACTTCCTGATCCCGATCATGATCGGCACCAAGGACCTGGCTTTCCCCAAGATCAACCTGTTGAGCTGGTACCTTTATATCGGCGGGGCAACATTCTCCCTTATCGCCATGGTAAGCGGCGGCGTGGATACTGGCTGGACCTTCTACGCGCCCTTCAGCTCCGGCTACTCCCGCAGCCCCGTGATCGCTATGGCTGTGGGCATCATCATCGTGGGATTTTCCTCGATCTTTACCGGGCTGAATTTCATCGTAACCGTGCATCGCATGCGCGCTCCCGGGATGACCTGGGGACGCCTGCCGCTCTTTGTCTGGGCCAACTACGCAGCTAGCCTTATCATGATTCTTGGAACGCCGGTAATTGCCATCACCCTGATCCTGCTGGCGCTCGAGCGCGGCTTCCACATTGGCATCTTTGATCCTAAGCTGGGCGGAGATCCGGTGCTATTCCAGCACATGTTCTGGTTTTACTCGCACCCGGCCGTTTACATCATGATTCTGCCCGGCATGGGCGTGATCAGCGAAATCGTTACGTGCTTCTCTCGCAAGCGAGTTTTCGGCTATTCCTTCATCGCCTTTTCCAGTATCGCGATTGCCGTGTTCGGCTTCGTCGTGTGGGCGCACCACATGTTTGTCGCCGGCATATCGGTTTACTCGGCGCTGGTCTTCTCGCTGCTAAGTTACGCGGTGGCGATTCCATCGGCGGTCAAGGTCTTTAACTGGACCGCTACCATGTACAAGGGCTCGGTTGAAATGAGTACTCCGATGCTTTATGCCATGGCTTTCATCGGGCTGTTTACCATCGGCGGTTTGACTGGACTGTTTCTGGCCGCGCTCGGGCTCGACATCCATATTCACGATACCTACTTTGTCGTCGCGCACTTCCACTATGTGATGGTGGGAGGCATGGTTACGGCCTATCTGGGAGGGCTCCATTTCTGGTGGCCCAAGATGACAGGCCGAATGTATCCGGAAGCGCCAGCCAAACTGGCCGCGCTCATCACATTTATCGGGTTTAACCTTACGTTCTTCCCGCAATTCATTCTTGGCTATATGGGTATGCCGCGCCGCTACTGGGCATATCCGCCTGAGTTTCAGGTGCTGAACGTTCTCTCAAGCGCGGGCGCTTCTGTGTTGGCCGTCGGATTTGTGCTGCCGCTCCTTTATTTCCTATGGTCGTTGAAGTACGGAGAAATCGCGGGCGACAATCCGTGGCAGGCCACCGGTCTGGAGTGGGAGACAAGTTCGCCGCCGCCAACGCATAATTTCCATCACATTCCAGTTGTCACCAAAGACCCGTACGCGTACGGAGAAGATGCGGAGGTCACCGTTGTCCACTAGTCAGACAACCACTACCGAACATCATCCGGCGCTGGCGCACCAGTTTGACAGCATGGAGCAGCAGCAGGAAGCCTCTACCTTTGGCATGTGGGTTTTCCTGCTCACAGAAATCATGATGTTCGGCGGACTGTTTACCGCCTATCTGATTTATCGTCTTAAGTACTATCCCGCCTTCGTCGCCGGCAGCACGAGCATTAGCGTTTCCTGGGGATTTGCCAACACGCTGGTTTTGATCGCCAGCAGCTTTACCATGGCGATGGCCGTCTGGGCCGCGCAAAAAGGCTATCGCAAAATGCAGGTCTGGTTATTGCTGGCAACCATGGTCCTGGGTGCGGCCTTCCTGGGCGTGAAGGCCAAAGAGTATTACGACAAGTACAACGAGTGCCACATTCCCGGGCACGTGATCGGAAAGGGTTTCAATACCTGGGGCGGTTGCAGCGCTACGGATCCGAAATTAGGCAATATAGCCGACGAAATCAGGGAAAAAGACCCAAAGATTCCTGAAGGCGCAGCCATCCAGATCGCCAAACAGACGGAGATCTTTTTCTCTTTCTATTTTGCTATGACCGGACTGCACGCGTTCCACATGGTCATCGGATTGGGATTGTTGGCGTGGCTGCTATTGCGCGCGAGCAAAGGCGAGTTTGGACCAACCTATTACACGCCCGTAGAGTTAGGTGGGCTGTACTGGCACTTTGTCGATATTGTGTGGATTTTCCTGTTCCCATTGCTGTATTTGATCAGTCGGCATCAACACGGAGCTTAAGGACCAGAAACGAACATGTCTGAACATTCACATCCCACTCCCGGTCTTTACGTCCTCATTCTGCTCGCCTTGGTGATCGGCACCTGCCTCACCTGGGGCATCGCATTCATTGACCTTGGTATTTGGAATCCCGTGGTGGCCCTTACCATCGCCGTGATAAAGGCTGTTTTGGTGATTCTCTTTTTTATGCACGTCCATTACAGCAGCAAGCTCACCAAGTTGACAATCTCAGCCGGATTTTTCTGGCTGATGATCATGATCACCATGAGCCTGAGCGATTATCTGACGCGCGCGTTCCTGCCGCGGTAGTTTTCAAGACTTAATCACAAAGAACACGAAGGAACACCAGGGAGAGTGGGATCATAATTGTCACAACTCCTTTGTGCTTCTTCGTGTCCTTAACGGTTTTACTTCATTAGAATTTCTTCCAGAAAATCCAGCGCGCGCGGATCGTTGCTTTGACCCAGCCAGAAAATGGCCTGCTTGCGCACAGCCGCATTCTTGTTCGTCTTGGCCAGTGTGATCAGGCGCGGTACGGCTTCAGCGTCGTGCATCTGGCTTAACGCGAAGACCGCTTTCTTCTTCACTTCTGTTTCCGGATCATTCTCAATCGCTTCGGTAATCTGTTCCGCTGCTTTCCGGCTGCCCTTCTGCGCGAGCCAGAAGATTGCCTGGCCCCGGACGTGCGGACTCTGGTCATGGCGAGCCATGTCGATCAAGTCTTTCAATGCCTCCGGCTCTTTGCTCTGGGAAAATGCAAATGTACCTTTCTCTCGCACCCGATCATCGGGATCATCTCTCACATATTTGCGCAGCAGTTCCAGGCCTTTCTTGCCGCGCTCCACACCCAGCCAGAACGCAACATTTTCTCTCAGCGACTGTCGCTGGCCCGGCTGGATCATTTTCTCGAGCGCCGCATCAGCCGCAGGCACGTCGTGAAGCGCGATGGCCATCACTGCCTGGTGAGCCTGGTTTCTGTCCCAATCCATACTCCCAGACTCCCGGGCCAAAGCAAGCCCGGTGAGCAGTTCCACGCTCTGTTCCGGCTTTACCTCTTCCAGCCAGTAAACAGGAAGGTTGGCGAAGTCGAGTGGACAATTAACGCTATAGACGCGGATTTTCATGATCTGTTTTTCTTCCGCGCGCAGGAAAATAAAGGCGTAGGGCAATGGTTCCGGCGAGGCACAATCAGAGACTGTCCCATTAAATGAACTGCCTTTTGCCGACTCCAGTTTGCAGCCGATACAACATTTGCTTTTGGCTGCGTCGATTCCATCCACGGAGTCAAAGCAGCACATGGTGCGATCTTTGGCGGCGGCAGGAATTCTGTAGCCAATCCAGAGCGGTGCCGTCTGTTTTTGCACTAAGCCATCGATTGTTGCCTTCAGGCCCGCCGAGACGGAGAGTTCCTGCAGCTTGGCGTTCAAAATCTTTGGAATCTGTTCGCGCTCCTGCGCCGCTGCTAGCGTGGCCAGGCAAATCAGGAGAATTGCGATCACATGTCTCTGCCAGCTCTTCATCAGGCACTCCCTATTTGTTCAAAATCTCCATCATGTATTCGGTGATTTCCGGCGAACTCATGAGCGACATTTTCTGGATCAGCGACTTCTTCAGCTCCGGGTTAGTCTCTTTGCGGGCCAGCGCGACCATTTCTTTCCCCGCACCGTGGAGAAATAGCGCATTCACGACTTTCTTTTTTACCGAGAGATCAGCTTGTGAGCTGTAAACCCTGGTCAAAGTAGCCAGGCTCTCGTCTCCTCCAACCAGTCCAAGGGTATTGATTGCCTTGTCGAGTACAGCCGGGTCTTTCTCTGTCTGAACAATCTCTGCCAGTTCGTGGGAACACCCGCACAGCAGCATGGCGCCGACAGCCGCTTCCCGGGTCTCGACATCAGGGGAACTCTTGTAGAACTCGAGCAGCTCGGCGCGGCCTCCCATCATGCCCAGGTAGCGAATCGCTTCGCGTCGTAGTTCCGGATTTTTCTCCGTCCGCGCCAGGGCCGCGACGTCATCTTTGCAGCCACACATGAGCCAGGCTTGAAAGACCGACTTCTTAACGCCCATGTCGGTGGAAGAGTTATAAATTTCTTTTAGCACGGCGCGGTTGCGGCCGTTGCCGTTCATTCCCATGTAACGGATGGCGCGTTTTTGCAAGTCGGGCTGATTGTTCGCTTTAGCGAGCGTCATCAGAATCTGTTGTGCTTTGTCTGAACCGCTCTGGGAAAGCACGAAAAGCGCTTTGTCTTTCAGCTTGGGCGGATAATTTCCTATGACGATCTTTTCGAGCAGCGGAATAGCTTTTTCCGGATCAGAATTCATCAGGCTCTGGATCGCCAGCAGTTTCAGTTCCTCGTCGGAAATGTTTTCTGGATTGCCACCGCCGCGCCATTCCTGCTCCAGCACGCCGGCATCTCTTAGCCACGTACTCTTCGGATATTGCTTGCGCAATTCCCCGAGGGTGGTGAGCCCCTGCGCCTTGTTACCGGCTTTGCCCAAAGCGTAGGCTTTCCAGTACATCGCCCCGTCCGCCCTGCGGCCATGGATCTTTATGATTTCATCAAACTGCTTGATCGCGCTGTCGAATTCACCGTTGTCCAGCGCGTCTTTAGCGGAGGTATAAAGCTCCTCTTCATGAGCATTGGCTTTCTCCGCGGTTTGCGGGTCCAGCAGTGATGCCGAGGGGACCTGTTGTGAGGTAGCCGCTGACGCCACTCCGCAAAAGCCTGCAAAATTCAAAAATAGAATAAGGAACAATTTGCGATTCATCATTTGTTATAGCCTCTGATTTACGCCCGCGCCTGATAGCTGCTCCGGACGCCGTGCTCTTGAATTCACTTCAGAACCAACCACGCGGACCTTGAACAAAAGGCCTTCTGACTGGATGGTGTGACGCACTTGCTCTAAATCCCCGGACGAAACCTCAGCGGGACCATTGGCAATTTCTGCCAGAACGCGTCCCAACTGGTCGAGCAATCGCGCGACCTGCGGATCGCCCGCCTGCTGCGAACTCACACGATAGAGGTGGTTGCTATCCAGCAGCTCGCGGGCCTCGGCCTGTTCGGTAGAAAAATTGATGGGGCCTTTAGTGTCCGCATTCATGATTTCCACGAGCAACATCTGCGAGCGCTCCAGGTGATCGCCCACTGCGACCAGAACCACCCGTTGCGGATTGGCCTGAGAGGGTTGTTGTTGCTGCGCGATCGGCTGCACGGGACGCGGCCAGAAGCGACCTGCAAGGAACGCCGCTGCCAGCAGCAGAGCCATTGCGCCCGCTAGTGCCCATTTATGCTGGGTTCCGAAGAGTTTCCGAAGGAAGCCGCTTTTTTCCGGAAGGCGGTCGCGCAGGTTGAGCCATGTCTTTTCTTCAAAGTTTAACGGCGGCTCAGGGACTTCCAATGGCTCAATTTGCCGGAGCATCGATTGCACACGCGCAAACTCGGCGCGGCAGTCAGAACACCCGGCAAGATGACGCTCGATTTCCGCGGTCTCATCGGCGTCACCGTAATAATGCAATACGATCTGTTCTTCGCTGAGATGGTCCATTTTCACTGCGCTCCTACCCCGCCGCGCGGCGCGCGTGGAGACGCCGGACTCGCATAAGGTTCAAGTTGCTGCCTGAGTTTTTGCACCGCGCGGAACACGCTGTTCTTGGCCGCGCTGACTTTCAGGTTCAGCGTCTGGCTAATCTCTTCAATGGACCGGCCCTCCATGTGCCGCATGGTGAAGGCCACGCGCTCGGCCGGGGTAAGAAGACCCAGCGCGCGGGTGATCTTGCTCTTCATTTCCGAGCTGAGCAAAAGACGGTCTGGCCCGGGAGTGGGAGTGGGTAGCTGCACCTGGTTGCTTTCTTCGGCATCAGGCTGATCAACGATTTGATAAGTATCTTTCGTCTGCATATGCGTTTTTCTCGCGCTCAGGAAGTCAAGCGTCCGGTTCACTGCGATCCGGTAGAGCCAGGTGCTGAAGTTGGCGCGAAGCTCAAACCGCTCCAGGCTTTTATAGGCCCGCAGGAAACTTTCCTGCACAAGCTCTTCTGCATCCTGCTGGTTTCCCGTCATGCGGTAGATCACGCGAAAGATGCTGCGGGAATGGCGGTCGACCAGGACGCGGAAAGCGTCTCTGTCGCCGGCCAGAACCTGCGCCACCACGGCTGCATCTGTAACTTCCATTCGATTAACTTAGACCGGATTTGAGGGAAGCGGTTAGGGGAAATCTTCCACTGCAAGGAAATGCTTTACCACAAAGGACACGAAGGATCACGAAGGTGAGGACTGCAGATTGTAATCGACCGGCGTTCCTACAAATTGCAAGGAACTGTAGTTTCGTACTTTTTCCTTTGTGTCTCTTGGTGTCATTTGTGGTTAAGGCTGTTCCACGGCGGCACCTACTCTCAATACCGTGCTCTCATCAAAGTGCCGCCCCAGCACCTGCAAACCAATGGGCAAGCCTGACCGAGTCTTGCCGCAGGGAACGCTAATGCCGGGAATGCCAGCCAGGTCGGCGGTAACGGTGTATATGTCGGCTAGGTACATAGAGAGAGGATCGTCTGACTTTTCGCCGAGCTTGAACGCCGGAGTGGGCGCTGTGGGCGTGACAATGGCGTCAACGTTCTGAAAAGCTTGTTCGAAGTCACGCGTCAGCAGGGTGCGCACGCGCTGGGCTTTCAAATAGTAGGCGTCATAGTAGCCGGAGCTGAGCGCATATGTGCCGAGCATGATGCGGCGTTTCACTTCCGCTCCAAAAGCCTCGTCGCGGCTCTTGCGATACATCTCAGAAAGAGTGCGGGCGTCTTTGGCGCGATAGCCGTATCTCACGCCGTCAAAGCGGGCCAGATTGGCCGATGCTTCAGCCGTGGCGATTACATAATAGGTTGGGATGGCATAAGCGGTATGCGGCAGGGAAATCGCGGTGATCTCGCATCCAGCAGAACGCAATTTAGAAATGCCCGCTTCGACAGCCGAGCTGACTTCAGGATCCAATCCTTCGCCAAAATATTCCTTCGGTATGCCGATTTTCAGTCCGCTCACTGGCTTAGCCAGGTCGGCTTCATAGTCGGGAACCGGCAGGTCAGCGGAAGTCGAATCGAGCGGATCGCGGCCAGCGATCACGCGAAGGAGAATCGCGGCGTCCTTCACGGTCTTGGTCAGCGGGCCAATGTGATCAAGCGATGAAGCAAAGGCAATCAGACCATATCGCGAGACGCGCCCATATGTTGGCATGAGTCCGACGACCCCGCAGAACGAAGCTGGCTGGCGGATTGAGCCACCTGTATCAGAACCCAGCGTAGCTACCGCTGTCCCGGCTGCGACTGCTGCGGCCGAGCCTCCACTGGAGCCGCCTGGAACACGCGATTTATCGCGAGGGTTGCGTACCGGACCGTAGGCGGAATTTTCATTCGACGAGCCCATGGCAAACTCGTCACAATTCATCTTGCCCAGGACAATTGCGCCTGCGGCTTCCAGACGAGTGACGACGGTGCAGTCATAGGGCGGAATGAAATTTTCAAGTATCTTAGACCCAGCCGTGGTGCGGACGCCTTGGGTGACCATCACGTCTTTAATCCCGATGGGAACGCCTGCCAGAGGAGGCAGCGGCTCGCCCTTGCTCACCAAATCATCGATGCGCTTCGCCTGCCTGAGAGCGCGGTCTTCGCAGAGAGTGAGATAGGCGTGGATCTCGGGATCGTCGGCTTTGATTTTGCTGTAAAACTGCTCTACGAGTCCGGAGGCAGTGGTTTGCTTTGCCGCGATAGCGGTTCGGGTGGTCTCGATGGTGAGAGAGTTCAGGTCCATTGTTTCTATTCGGCTAAAACAAGAGTCTCACCACTGAGCACAGAGACACGGAGAAAACCAACCCTTGGAGACGCGCTGTTATTTTTCAATGACTTTTGGCACCTTAAAAAACTCTCCATCGCTTTCTGGTGCATTCTTCATCGCTTCTTTATGTGGCAAGGACGGAACATGGATGTCTTCGCGCGAGGCGTGAACTGAGGCGCTCCCAAGCTTCAATTCAGTGTGGCCGAACCTGGTCGAAACCTGCGCCATCGGCGAAACATCCGACGTATCCAATTCATTTAAGCGATCAATGTAGTTCAGAATGGAGTTTAGGTCTTGGAGCATGCGCTGGCGTTCCTCGCCCGTGAGTTCCAGGTTGGCAAGGTCGGCAACATATGCGACGTCTTTTTCCGTGACTTTCATCTGTTAGCGGTCAGCACTCAGCATTCAGCATTCGATCCAAAACATTGTCCTTCTTCGTACAGCAGCCATCAGGGTCAAGAATTTCCCGGTTTGGCTGGCTGCTGATGGCGGATTGCCGACTGCTTCACTTTAAACTGCACGCTCTTTACCACCTGCCCCAGCAGGCCTTCGTATCCGCTGAGGTATCTTGGGGCAAAAGATTGGAGTTGATTGCGCCAGCTCACGTCAGAGACTTCTACAGTCAAGGTGCCATCGGAAAAGCTGACGGCCGAGGTTCGAGTCGCCACTTCTTTGCCGCAGACCAGCGGCCAGGCGAGAACTACGGCCTCGTCAGCGGGACGCGTGCGCAACAGGTCCTGCATGATCTGACGCAAACCTGTGCGAACGGATTCCATGGGCAACTCCGGGAAAGTCATCATTCTAGCACTGGAAAAATTATCTCGAATGGATGCGAACCAAGCGCGTGCAATCTCGGGTTTACAGAATCGAAAAGCGAACTGATCAAACTGCCCGCCATGACCCGTAGTACTTTTAAATCCAACGACTTAGCCCTGTTTTTAAGCTCACCGTTTAATGCTGAACAGTGCCGCTGAACCATTATTTACACCCATTCAGGCAAACCTTGTTAAGCAAACTGCGGCCCGGCAATTAATATAATCTCGAAAATCAATATTCCGTTTTGTTTCTGTCTCATAGCTTGGAAGAGGGTGCCGGGAGCGGCGCAAGGAGAGGCACAACTAATGCACAAGCCGGTAAAGTACGCAGAGAAAGTCCTGACTTATGGAGCGAAAGGCGCCTGGGCTGTTTTTGAGAAAATTAACAGCATCAAGCCGCGGCCTTCATTCACGCCCAACTGGTCAGACAAGCCGATCTTGAAGTCGTGGGAAAAGACCAAGCCTCCGCTAGGATGGCCGCGCTCCACTGACTCTCTGTGCCCCAAGTGCGTTCCGGAAATCCGGCAGCAGATCGTTGACGGCAAATTGCCGCACGAGATCCTGCTCAATGAAAAAGCCGGGGAGATCAAAGCCACCATCGTCGAGCGCGATGGCAAGATCCTGATGGTGAAGGATTGTCCTATCCACGGCCATTTTGAAGATGTGATGGCAATGGATACCGATTTCTTTAAGCATCTGGAAGATGTATTTCCCGGGCGTGACATTGCAGCGCACAATGACGAAAAGCTGCACAATCACGGCACCAGCACGGTGAAGCATGGGCGCGGCTCGGTCCTGACGATCGACCTGACCAACCGCTGCAACATGATGTGCGATCCCTGCTTCATGGACGCCAACCAGGTCGGCTTTGTGCATGAGCTGACGTGGGACGAAATCAAGACCATGCTGGACAACGCGATTTCCATCAAGCCGCGTCGCCAGATGTCAGTACAGTTCTCAGGCGGTGAGCCGACTCT
>DASYKK010000258.1:0-6576 GCA_035995565.1 Candidatus Angelobacter sp. | reverse complement strand
AGGTAATCTCACCCGAGCCGGCCGCCAACTCAAACTCACGCAGCCGGCCATGAGCCACGCCCTCAAGCGGCTGCGCGAACTGCTGCAGGACCCTCTTTTTATCCGCGAAGGCGCCCACATGGTGCCAACTCCGTTCAGCCGAAACATGATTAATGAAGTGCGCCAGGCCCTGCAAATTTTGGAAGTAAATCTTTACGAGAACCGTAACTTTGATCCGGCACATACACGGCGTAATTTCCAGATCGGTTTCTGGGAGGTGATGGAATCGACAATCCTTCCTCCTTTGGCGAAAGTTCTGGCCCGGGCTGCTCCGGAAATTTCCATCACCACGCTGCGTATCAAGCGGCGTGAGATTGAGCAGGAGCTGGCCAGCGGGACTTTAGACCTGGTTCTGGATATCCCCATTACTTTGGGCGACAATCTTCGGCAGAAACCGCTCTTCTCCGATCGTGTGGTCGTAATGGCGCGCAAGGGACATCCGGCAATTGGGAGTGAGCTCGATCTCGATACTTATCTCAGGCAAGACCATATTCTGGTATCTTCGCGACGCCTGGGGCCGAGCCTGGTGGATACAGAATTGAATCGCAAAGGCCGTAAGCGCAGAATTGTTCTCCGCTGCCAGCACTATTTTGCCGCGTGCCGCGTTGTGGGCGAAACGGACATGCTGCTGACCATCCCTGAGCATTACGCCGAAATGCTCAATGCTGTCTTTGACCATCGGCTCTACCCGTTTCCATTGAAGACCCTGCAACAGCTTGAGATCCATATGTACTGGCATGAAAGCGCGGAGAACGATCCGCCGAACCGGTGGTTGCGCGAGCAGATCAAGAAGGTTGTAGATGAAACATTCTTGGAGGCTGAGCCGGAGTTGCGCGGGCGAGCACGCAGATCGGAAAGAAATCGGTCCAAGCAACTCTCAAGGAGAAATCAATGAAAGCAGCAGTCTTGCGCGAATTGAAAAAGCCCATGGCGCTGGAGGAGGTGGACCGTCCTGTCCCGGGCAGCGGCGAGGTGCTGATCAAGGTAGAAGCATGCGGAGTCTGCCATTCTGATCTGCATGTAGCCGATGGTGACTGGAAACAATTCGCCGGAATCACCAAGCTACCTCTGATCGTTGGACACGAGGTTGCGGGCCGGGTGGTTGAGGCCGGATCAGGAGTAAGTGAATTGAAAGTTGGCGACCGCGTGGGCGTTCCGTGGATTTTCTGGACTTGCGGCGAGTGCGAATTCTGCCGCGAAGGCAATGAAAATCTGTGCGTTAAGCAGAAAATTACCGGCGTGACAGTCGATGGCGGCTACGCGGAGTTCATGAAAGCGCCTGCGACCCACGCGACGAAGATTCCCGATGCGGTGTCATCGGTGCAGGCCGCGCCGCTTTTTTGTGCGGGCGTTACCGTTTATCGCGCCATCATGCAGGCCAAACCGCAGCATGGGCAGAGGCTGGCGGTTTTCGGGGTCGGCGGACTTGGGCATCTGGCGATTCAGATCGGCGTACATCTTGGGCTTGAAGTCTCAGCAGTTGATGTGGCCGACGACAAACTTGTGCTGGCGAAGTCGCTGGGTGCAGCTAACATCTTCAACGCTGCGACATCGAACGTAGTGAAAGAAATGCGCCGTCGCGGCAGCGCGCACATTGTGCTGGTTACCTCTGGCTCCAAAGCAGCCTATGACACGGCATTTTACTGTGTGCGTCCCACCGGCACATTACTTGCCGTTGGCCTGCCCGCAGATGAAATTTCTTTTCCTGCCATCATGATGGCCGCCGGGGAGGTCAACATCAAAGCTTCTGCAGTGGGCACGCGAGAAGACCTGAAGCACGTTCTGGCGCTTGCGGCTGAAGGGAAATTGCATTGCGAGGTGGCTACCCGCCGGTTGGATGAAGCCAATGCAGTTTTGGAAGAAATGCGCAGCGGAAAAATTTCCGGGCGCATCGTTCTCACCATGTAGCTGGGCGAAAGCAGCTCCACGCAGGCTGATTTATATTGGATTCAGGAGCATTTTGAGGGAATAGATGAGAGAAGCGGTCGTAGTCACAAGCTCGCGCACGGCGCTGGCAAAATCATTTCGCGGATCGTTCAACGCAACGCGTCCCGATGACCTGGCAGCCCACTGCATTCAGGACGTGCTGCGCAAAACTCCCAAACTCGATCCCACCGAAATAGAGGACGTGGTACTTGGCTGCGGACAGCCGCATGGCCCGCAAGGCCACAACGTAGCGCGTGTCGCTGCCATGCTGGCCGGCCTTCCGCCGTTTGTGGCGGGAACCACAGTGAATCGTTTTTGTTCGTCGGGCCTGCAAGCCATCGCCATGGCAGCGCACCAGATCATTCATGAAGGCGCGGACGCAGCCATCGGTGGCGGAGTCGAGAGCATCAGCATGGCCATCCGCGACAGCAGCCCCAATCCTCTCTTGCAGTCAACCATGCCCGGCGTTTACATGGTCATGGGAGACACGGCGGAAGTGGTGGCCAAACGCTATAAAGTCAGCCGTCAGGTCCAGGATGAATACTCACTCCTCAGCCAGCAGCGTACAGCCCGCGCACAACAGGAAGGGTTCTTCGCCAAAGAAATTGCGCCCATCAAAGTAACCAAGTCCATCTTGGATAAGAAGACGAATGAAGTAGTGGGCAAGGAAGAGGTGGTCGCCGATAAAGATGAATGCAACCGCCCGGATACTACGCTCGAAGGCTTGTTGGCGCTCAAGCCGCATTTTGATCCAACGAGCGGCCAGGGTTCGGTTACAGCTGGGAATTCGTCGCAACTTTCTGACGGTGCTTCTGCCACGCTGCTCATGTCGCGTGAGCGTGCGGACCAGCTTGGCATTCCTTATCAACTGATTTTTCGCGGCTTCCAGGTTGCCGGCTGCAACGCCGATGAAATGGGAATCGGCCCGATTTACGCCGTGCCCAAGCTGCTTCGCCGCGCGGGCCTCAAAATCGAAGAGATCGACATCTGGGAGCTGAACGAAGCCTTCGCCGTCCAGGTGGTTTATTGTTTCCATCATCTCGGCATCGATCCGGAAAAACTGAACGTGAACGGCGGCTCCATTGCCATTGGGCATCCCTTCGGTATGACGGGATCGCGCATGGTGGGCACGATGGCGAATGAAATGGAGCGGCGCAAGCATCGCTATGGCGTAGTGACCATGTGCGTTGGCGGCGGACAGGGAGCGGCCGGTCTGTTCGAACGCGCCAGCTAGACAAAGGAGTTTTATGGCAACTACCACTTCCGTGCATGCGTTCAAAAAAGGGGCAGGGTTTCTGTTGGAAAACACACCGGCGGAGGAAATCTTTACCCGCGAACATCTGAGTGAAGAACACATCGCGATTGAGCGGACAGTGGAAGAGTTCTGGGCCAATGAAGTTGAGCCCAACCTGGCTGACATCCGCCAGAAGAAAGCCGGCGTGGCGCTGGAAATATTGAGAAAGTCGGCCAAGCTGGGATTGCTCGGCATTTCTGTCCCGGAAAAATTTGGCGGCATGGAAATGGACCTGCCTTCGGTGATGGTGGTGGCCGAAGTAATGGGCCGCGACGCGTCTTACGCTGGCTGGCATTCCGCGCACACCGGCATTGGATCGCTGCCAATTTTGTTTTTTGGCACGGAGCAGCAGAAAGAAAAATATCTTCCCAAATTAGTAAGCGGCGAGTTATTGGCGGCGTATGCGCTCACTGAGCCTCTCGCCGGCTCTGACGCGCTGGCGGCGCGCACGCGCGCCGATCTCTCGGCTGATGGCAAGCACTACATTTTGAACGGCCAGAAGATGTGGATTACCAACGGCGGCGCTGCGGATGTGTTTATCGTCTTCGCCAAGGTAGGCGGAGAGAAGTTCACGGCATTCATCGTCGAACGCGCTTTTGGCGGCCTGACCAGCGGCACGGAAGAACATAAGATGGGCATCCAGGGCAGCTCCACCACCGCCATCTATTTTGACAATGTGAAGGTGCCGGTTGAGAACGTGCTGGGCGAAATCGGCCGCGGGCACGTGATTGCCTTTAATATCCTCAACATCGGACGCCTCAAACTGGGGCCCGCCGTAATGGGCGCAGCCAAGAACATTCTGTCCATCAGCATTAAATATGCCAAGCAACGCAAAGCGTTTGGTTCGCCGATCGCTGGTTTCGGCGCTATCCAGCACAAACTGGCGGAGATGGCGATCAGGATCTTTGCTACTGAATCCATGGCGTGGCGCGTGGTGGGACTGATTCAAGCGCAGTTGAGCGAAGCAGAACATGGCTCGCCTGATTCCGCCAAGGTCGAACTCAAAGCGGCGGAAGAATATGCAGCGGAGTGTTCCATGGTGAAAGTTTTTGCCGCGGAGATGCTGGATTACGTCGCTGACGAAGGTGTCCAGATACATGGCGGCTATGGTTTCCATCAGGACTACGCTGTTGAGCGTTATTACCGCGACGCGCGCATCAACCGTCTGTTCGAAGGCACCAGTGAGATCAACCGTCTTGTGATTGCAGGTATGCCGCTGAAACGTGCCGCGCGGGGTCTTCTGCCGTTGCTGGATGCTGCACAACAAGAGCTAGCCAGCAGCGGGGGAGATGAAGCCGTCACTGATCCAGAAATGCGCCTGGTACGCAATGCGAAAAAGATTTCACTTTTTACGCTTGGAGTTGCACATCACAAACATGGCGGCGAGTTGGAAAAAAACCAGGAAGCGGTAATGAGCTTATCTGATCTGTTTATGGAAACATTCGCAATGGAGTCCACGTTGCTGCGCTGCCGGAATCTTGCCGCAAGCGGCAAGCGCACCGCCCATGAGGTGTGCCAGGTCTTCCTCCGCGATGCCATGACCAGAATGCAGGCAGCCTCGCAAAATGTGCTTAGTGCCTGCTCCGGCGACGATCTGGAGCACAACATGGCCCGGCTCAGATCACTAGCGCGTTATGAACCGGTGAACGCAATTGCCCTTCGACGGAGCATCGCGGAACGTCTTCTGGGCAGTGAACGCTACTCATTCTGATCTGAGCGTGTTTATTCCGTTTTCAATCTAGCCCTCTACTCTGGTTTATTGCTGCATTGTGTGCTAACTTCTCCGCCAACTTCCGATGTTTGCCTTTCTTAAATCCGCAAAACCTCAGACGTCTGGTCCAGAAACCGCGCAGGTCCCCGAATTGAAAGAAGCGCAACTGGCTGCTGCTATTTATGGCCAGCGTACACGGGGTGACCTGCACGACTACATTCGTGTCAGCCCATCGCGGGTTCTGTTTGCGCTGCTTGACGTCGCCGGACGGATGGACCAGAATCACGCGGTTCTGGCCGCTGTCCAAAGCACCTTCCGCACGTGCGGGCCGCAGCTGCTGGCGAAAGACGATGCCAATGAAGCGGATGCAATGATCGAGATTTGCATTCAATTGAATCGTGCCATCCTGACGGCGGCGCGCCGGGTCTGCTCCTGCACTGCGTTTGCCGGTTGTTACAACGAAAGTCTGGGAACGGTCTGCTACGTTAATGCGGGCCAGACTCCAGGTCTGTTGCGTGATCAAACCGGGGTAGCCGAACTTGGGGCCACGGGCCTGCCCCTAGGACTTTTCTCACATTCCACCCCAGACGCTTCCATTATCGCCCTTCAGCCAGGGGCCGCTTTGCTATTGGTTTCACGAGGAATGGTCGAGACAAGTCGCAAAGCGAAAGAGTTCGGATTGCCCCAAGTGAAAGACCTTCTTTTGCTCACGCCGCCGGAGCAGTCCGCCCAGGAAATCTGTACTACGGTCGTTAAGAAGGTGAGTGAGTTCCTGTCCCATAAACCCGCGCAGGATGACATAACGGCGATTGCCCTGGCTCGGGCTGCCGTGGGAAAGTCGTTTGCCGCGGCAGGGTAATTACGGTCTATGTTTGTGCCAGTCCTGTTTGGGCCAGGTTCAGTTCAACCCCGTCGAAACACCTTAAGTTCTTCCTAAGGTACATGCCCACCCTTTTGGGTATGCAGTGATCTTGCGACAATTGACGCTTCCTCCCCCGCGCAGTAACTTCAGACACTCCTAAATAGGCCGAGGAGCTTTCCTTTAGACGCACTTATTTAGATCGAGTTTCGGTCCCTGAATCACAAGGAGAATCCGATGAACACCAGAAAATCCCAGGCCGGCTTTGGCTTGGCTGAAATGGTAGTCACCTTGGGAATTCTTATGGCCGGCGCCGCCGTGGCGGTCATGAATATCACCGGCGCGGTACGGGGCGCCCATGTGGAAACGGCCTACCAGAACACATTGAACCAATTGCGCTTCGCGCGCCAGATTGCCATTGATAAGCGCACCGTTTGCCGGGTGGATTTCACTGCCCCTGGCACCGTGACTGTAACTCAGGCATTTGCCGATGGTACGGCAGTTCAAACCGAGACTATTACGCTGCCTTCGGATGTTCAATATGTTGTGGTGGCAGGAATGCCTGCTCCACCCAATGCCACGCCGGACAACATCGGCAATGGAAAAGTAGCGATAGATTTTGACAGGGTGAAGGCTGGAGGAGGAACCACAATTTACTTCCAACCTGACGGATCTGCCCTGGACGCAGCAGGCCTGCCAAATGATGGAGTTATTTATGTGGCCCGTCCGAACGAACTCACTGGGGCC